>SLJM01000490.1 GCA_007135085.1 Myxococcales bacterium | reverse complement strand
TCCAGCAATTGTACGGAAAATAAGGTGATCGCCGCCGTGGCCGCCACCGCTGCGGCGAGGCCGATGAGATAGGGAAGTCCACCGGTTCGTCCTGGTCCCGGGTCATCGGTGTTCCTTTCGGGCAACCGCTCCGTTTCGGAGGACCGCTGTGGTTGGGCGGGGCGCTCGATCTCGGCGACGATATTGTCGAAGAGGCTGTCTCGATCGTCGGATATCTCCTGGGCGGGCTGCCACAACAGCGCCTCGTCGAGCATAGAGTCGAGCTTGTCCGCGTAGTCGCGGCAGGTCGAGCATTGTGCCACATGGGCTTCGAAGGCCTCTTGTTGCGCTGCTTCGATGCGTCCCTGGCGCAGCTCGAAGAAGAGGTCCCGCGCCGTATCGCAATTCATTGGAGACGTCATTACTGAGCCCCCTCGATGGTGGACTCGATGACCTCTCGCAATTGCTCACGGGCCCGGCGAACTCGGGAGGCCACCGTGCCCAGCGGCGTGTCGGTCAGGTCGGCGATCTCGCGCAGCTTCATTCCCTCCACTTCGTAGAGCAAGAAGGCTTCCCGGTATTCGACGTTCAATTTCTCCAATGCCGCGTAGAGCCCGCGCAATTGATCGCGGGCCTCCAGGCGCTTCCAGGCGCTGCCCGAGGCTTTGAGGGGCCGCCAATCATCGAGGGAGATCGTATTTTTTCGCTTGCGCAGATGATCGATGGCCACGTTTCGGGTGACCCGATAGAGCCAGGTCGAGAATTTACATTCGCCGCGATAGCTCGAGAGGGCGCCATGGACCCGCACGAAGACCTCCTGCACGGCGTCCTCTACCTCCACCCGGGGTCCCAGGAGGCGGCCGATATGATGGGCCACATAATCGGCGTGGTCGTCGTAGAGCTCTCGGAATGCCTGCATATCCCCGCCGGCAGCGCGGCGGATCCGGGTGGCTTCGACGTCGTATTGTGGTTCTGTTTGGGCCATCGATTTTTTGGCAGCCATGGGAGATCTCGACAATTAAAAGTGTCCTTCATCGGCCATCTATTGATCAAGGTGCATCAACAGTGGGTATGACGAAGGAGGTCGAGATATTTATGCATTCTTGGGTGGTGGGTAGTGGGAACGGCAACTACAAACGACAGGGCAACACTACTGGGTTCCGTATTGCTCGAGGTAATTATGGACTTTGAATTTTCGGCGAGTGCTGTCGGAGGTCATATAGCGCACCTTGCCGAAGACCTCGCGCTCCGGGCCCCAGGCGCGGTCAAAGCGGCCCAAGATCCAGAATATTCCGTTATATGAATTGGGATCGCGGCCATCGAGGGCGTATTTATTATTGAGCTCGATCATGATCGCCAGCGCCTGCTGTGGGCTCTGTGACCAGTGCAAGATCTTCTTGCCCCAGAGCATGCGCAGATAGCCGTGCATCGTGCCCTCCGTGACCAGTTGGTGCTGGGCGGCGTTCCATAATTCGTCGTGGGTCCGGGCCGCCTCGAATTGGTGGAGATCGTAGATGTGGGGTCTGGGGTCGTCGGCGTGGTCGGCCAATGTCTCGATGGCCCAGTCCGGAAGGGTGTCGTAGTCGGCGTAGCCCGTGGGATCGAGGGCACAGCGGTTGAATCCGAGCTCGCGCCAGGTGATCAGCTCGTCGAGATAGGATTCGGCGCCATCGCTCATGCCCCAGAAGCCCTCATTTTTGGCGCGGCGCTCGGCGTCGACGGCGTCGATGGTCCAATCCTCGCGATCTCTTATGGCGTCGAAGATGCGGTGTGGGCTGATATGGCCGAAGTGCAGATAGGGAGACAATCCGCTCTCGCCAGATTCGGTCAGCTCCTTCTGGCGCTCGTGGTATTGGGCCAGGTGGTGATCGAGAAAATAAGTCAACTTTGCCCGGGCGGCTTCGACGCCGCCGGGCAGCTCCGGGTTGGGAGGGATCTCATGATCGATGGGAAGCCGAGCCAGCAGGTCCGGGTCGGCCTCCAGCCAGTCTGAATTGGCCGGAGGCCACCGTTGGAGCACCTCGTCGGGGAGGCTCAGAGCGTCGGCCAGGGAGGTGGAGTCGGCGATCGGCTCGGCCTCGGGCCAGTGCAGATCGCCTTCCAAAAAGACGTCGTGGACGTAGCGACGGAAATGATAGGCCCGCTTATAGAGCCGATCCGTGCCCCTCATGGGCAATAGACCGTTGGAGTCGACCGCTTCCAGGGGCACCGATATTTTCTCGGCCGCAGCGTCGATCATCCGGGGAAGAAAGAAGGCCGGGAAATCGTCGGTGACCACGGCCACGGCGCTGTTGGCGAGGGCTTTGAGCAGGCCCTTGCCGCAGTGGTCGGGAGTCTCCAGGAAGGGATAATAGTGGACCGGGAGATCGGCAAAGGCCCGTCCGTTGGCGGCCATGCCCTCCAAGATGAAGGTGTGGAGCCGATCGCTTGCCCATTGGTAGCCATGACGAAGGGCCTCTAAGATGAGCAGTGGTCGATCGAATTTCAGGGCCAGGTCGCGGGCTCGCTGGAGGGCGAAATTATAGGTGGGCCGCCGATGGGCGATCATCCAATAGAGGACAAATTCAGCCTCCTCTGCATAGCTGGCTTCGTTGAGTCTTCGGATTCGGCTCGCCGGTACGGTCATGGAGATTATTCTCGTCTTGTCGGTGATCGATCGTCGATCGGTGCTTGCAAAGCTGGGTCGCCAGAAGTGTAATCGCTGGTCTGCGTTAATCGAGTGGTTAGCTTTGAGGGGCTCCGGTGATGGCACGTCCTCAAATCGCAGGGCCTGGTCCTGGAGTCGTCTACACCACAGATTGATGCGGTTTTTTTAAGCCATTGTGTGAGAATTTACTGAGGAGAGAGAATAATGAGTGAGCATGTCTACAAAATCGTAAAGCTCGTCGGCTCGTCCAAAGACGGTGTGGAACAGGCCATCGACAACGCCATTGAAAAAGCAGGGGAGTCGGTGCGTCATATGCGCTGGTTCGAGGTCGAAGAGACCCGGGGCCATGTCGAGGGAGGAAAGGTGGCCCACTACCAGGTGGTGCTCAACGTGGGATTTACCCTGGACGAATAATTGTTTAACTGCGTCGAAGGGAATTGGAGAGGACCGACGGCGAAGTGAGAAGTCCATGAGTGATTCGAAGTCATATAGCGAGCGCCACAAGAAGAAGGTCGTGCGCCAGGGGTTGCGAAGGCTGAAGAATAAGCCTGGCTGGGACGTCGATGCATTTCGCAGCGGCGATCCCGAAGAGGGTCTTCGCGATCTGGACCAGAAGATGCGCGGCCACCGGGTCTATGGTGAGTCCGAGGAATGCGCCGATTGCCTGGCCATCCGAGGGGACACCGGCGACGAGACGGCGCTATGCCAACTTCACCTCGCCGAGGCTATGGGGCTCGATGAGTAGATAGCTCGGCCCCCTTGCATGGCCCCGGAGTGGACGGACCGGGTGCGCATATTGGAGGGCCCAGGCGGCATGAGCGGCGGTGATGCGGGGAAGTCCAGGACGTGGCGGCGAATCACTCTGTTCTCGCTGGTGGCATTGCTCTGCGTACTGCCCGCTCTGTTAATGCTCCTCGACGCCGCGCTGGTCACGGGAGCCGGCCAATATCAGCAGGAGATCTTCGACGCCATCGTGGGCGATCCGTTTCCGGCGGGCCCCACCTACGGGCTGGTGCGCGGGGTGTTGGCCTATTCGCTGCTGGAGTGGACGGCCGTGCTTTTGGCGGCGGCGACGACCACTCTTGCCTTCGCTCACTTCTACGTCAAACGAGACGTCGTGTCCGTGGTCATCGGCGTGGCCGCCTTCTGGATGACTACGGTCACGACGTTCCACCTCTTCGTCTTCCATGGCTACTATCTGGAGGTGGCCAACCTGGAGCAATTCGTCCATTTTAACTGGGTCGTGGCTCGGTCCTTTACGGGATTGCTACTGCTCGGTGTGGCGATTCTCGCGTTGTGGGAGGGCGATCCCCGTTCACCAATCGGTGTGGGTCATCTCATCGTCCTGGTGCTGGGCACGGGACTGCTCGCGTATTTGGTCATTATCTTGACCTCTCAGGCGCCGACGCTGCCCGATTTGGAGCGCCAGGGAGCGCTGATTCACCGGCCCCTGGAGCTGGTGCCCATGGTGCTTTTTATCCTGGGGGCGCTGGTCGTCTTTCCCCGCCTCCACGAGATGTGCAGGTCGCCCTTTTCGCTGGCCCTGTGGGTCAGCGCCATTCCCCTGGCGGCGGGCCAGATATATATGGCGATCGGTTCGCAAACGCTCTTCGATGCGGGGTTTACGGCGGCTCAACTGACCCGGATCTTTGCCTACGGGATCATCCTGTCGGGGCTGGTCTGGGATTATGCCCGGGCATGCCAACGGGAGCTCGAGCTGGAGCGACGGCTGCGGGCCAGCGATCGACGAATTCGAATGCTCGTGGAGAATGCGGTGGAGGCCATCGTCATCTTCGACGGGCGACGGCGCATCATCCGCTGGAATCAACGGGCAGCTCAATTAATCGGGTGGCAACACGAGGAAGTGCTGGGTCGTGATGTCCTCGATATTCTCTTCGCCGAGCAGGCCAGGGAGGCAGCCCACGATCGAGCTCGCTTTTTATGGCATCTCGAATCGCTGCAGCGAGCCGACGAGCAACAGAATTCCTCCGGCCCCATCCAGGAAGCCACGATTCGCCACAAGCAGGGCACGCCGCTGGCCGTGGAATACTCGATGGTCCCCTCCCTGGAGGATGGTAGTTCGATCTTCGCTGTGTTGATGCGCGACGTCTCGGAAAATAAGAAGCTTCAGATGCAGATGTTTCAGATGGATCGCCTGGTGGCCGTGGGCACCCTGGCCGCCGGCGTGGTCCACGAGATCAAAAATCCCCTGACCTACGTGATCAATAACCTCTTTCTGGCCAAGGAGGCCACTGAAGAGCTCTTTGAAGAATGTGTCGACCAACCGCGGGCATTGGGCTCATTGGAGGAGATCAATACCTCGCTCAACGCCGCTGACGAGGGGATCGAGAGGGTGCGCCACATCATCGACGATATGCGGGTCTTTGCCCACTCCGAACCGGGCACCTTGAGGCCCGTGTCGGTCAGTCGTGCCGTAGAACTGGCCCTTCGAATGACCCGCGGCGAGGTGCGGCGCATCGCCCGAATTCAAACCTCGCTGGAGGATACCTCCCCGGTGCTGGCAGAGGAGACAAGGCTGTCTCAGGTCTTCGTCAACCTCATGACCAACGCCGCTCAGGCCATGGGAAAAGAGCCGGATAAAGATCACCTCCTTCGCATCGAGGTCGAGCAATCGCAGGACGAAGTAATCGCCCGGTTTCACGACACGGGACCGGGGATGGGCGACAAAGTGCGCGCCAGGGTTTTCGAGCCCTTTTATACGACCAAGCCCGCCGGTGAGGGCACCGGTCTGGGGTTGTCCCTGTCGAGGTCCATCGTCGAGGGATTTGAGGGAACCATTCGCGTCCAATCGACCCCCGGGGAGGGCGCGACCTTCGAAGTCTGCCTCCCAATTATCGAGTCTGGAGACGGCGAGGATTAAAACCCATTCTTGACGGGCCAGAGCCGTGGGCGCTAGGGTCCAGCCAAAGAACCGAGCCCGGCTGCCCGGTTGTCTGGACGCAGTGAAGGCTGACGTCGGCACCGCAGGCCATAAGCCATACCTGAAGTAGGATCCAATAGAATGGACACACCGAATATCGCCATCTTCGCCGATTTTGAGAACGTCGTCATCGGCGCCCGAGATGCGAAATACAAAAAATTTGATATCCACCTCGTATTGCAGCGTCTGCTGGACAAGGGAGATATCGTCGTCAAAAAAGCCTACGCCGACTGGGATCGATACAAATCGTCGAAGAAGCCGATGCACGAGGCGGCGTTCGAGCTCATCGAAATTCCCCACGTGAGCTATTCGGGCAAGAACTCCGCCGATATCCGCATGGTCGTCGACGCGCTGGACCTGTGCTACACCAAGGCCCACGTCGATCTCTTCGTGCTCATCACCGGCGACAGCGACTTTTCTCCGCTGGTCAGTAAGTTGCGTGAAAACAACAAGAAAGTGGTCGGCGTGGGGGTCAAGAACTCGTCGTCCGATCTGCTCATCGATAATTGCGACGAGTATATCTTTTACGACGACCTGGTGCGCGACAAACGCAAGACCGAGCGCAAGCAGCAGCAGAAGAAGAAGGCCCGGCCCTCGGCGGGAGGAAAAAAGAAGTCCGCCAATGGTAGCGACTCGTCGACCACGGCCGACGAAACGGGCTCCAAAGAAGAAGCCCTGGATATCGTCCTGGACACCACGGAGGCGCTGTTTCGAGAGCGCGACGAAAATCTATGGGGCTCGATGGTCAAGCAGACCATCAAGCGCAAAAAGCCCCACTTTTCGGAGACCTTCTACGGCTACCGAAAGTTTAGCGATCTCTTAGAGGACGCCGAGCGAAAGGGGCTTCTCGAGATCAAAAAAGACGACAAATCCGGGGGCTATATCATCCTGGGCTTCGGGCCGAAGGCCTGAATCCCAAAGACACCTCTACCGCAAAGGGCGCAAAGTACACTAAGGTTTAGGCAGGCCCCGGTCCCAACCTTAGTGCTCTTCGTTCCCTTCGTGGTAGAGCGTAGTTCCACTCCCAACGTCGGAGATGGCAATGAAACAATATCTGGATCTGATGGAGCGCATCCTCGAAGAGGGGACTCGCCGTGAAGACCGCACCGGTACTGGAACGCTGAGCCTTTTCGGGACGCGGATGCGTTTCGATCTCTCCCAGGGGTTTCCGGCGGTGACGACGAAGAAGCTCCATTTTCGGTCGATCATCCGCGAACTTCTGTGGTTCTTGCGCGGTGATTCCAACGTGGGCTATCTGCAGGACCACAAGGTCTCGATCTGGGACGAGTGGGCCGACGAAAACGGCGAATTGGGGCCGGTCTACGGCGTGCAATGGCGCTCCTGGCCCGACGGAGAGGGCGGCGGCATCGACCAGATCGCCGGGGTGGTGGAGTCGATCAAAAACAACCCCAATTCGCGCCGCCATATCGTCAACGCCTGGAATGTGGGCGATTTAGATGAGATGGCCTTGCCGCCCTGCCACCTGATGTTTCAATTCTATGTGGCCGACGGGCGCTTGAGCTGCCAATTATATCAGCGCAGCGGTGATTTCTTTTTGGGCGTGCCCTTTAATATCGCCTCTTATTCCCTGCTCACGGCGATGATCGCCCAGGTCACGGGGTTGGAGCCCGGTGAATTCATCCACGTATTGGGTGACGCTCACCTCTATTTGAACCATCTGGAGCAGGCCAGGACTCAGCTCGAACGAGAGCCCTTTGAGCTGCCCAGGCTGTTGCTCAACGACGAGATCAGCTCGATCGACGACTTCGACTATGACGACATCCGCATCGAGGGATATCAATGCCATCCGACGATTCGAGCACCGATTGCCGTTTAGACGACCACTCAGTTGAGATGGTCCTGGTCGCCGCCCTCGACGAGCAACGGCTTATCGGACGAGAGGGAGATCTGCCCTGGCATTTGCCCGCCGATCTTAGACACTTCAAGAAGACCACCAATGGCTATCCGGTCATCATGGGGCGGCGCACCTTCGAGTCTCTCGACGGTCCGCTGCCGGGGCGGCTCAATATCGTATTAACCGGCCAGGATGATTATGAGGCCGATGATTGCGAGGTGGTCGCCGGCTTCGAGCAGGCCCTGGACCTGGCCGAGAAGCAGGGAAAGGAGCGGGTGATGGTCCTCGGCGGCTCCGGTGTCTTTCGACAGGCCCTTCCCGGGGCGTCAGAGATGATCCTCACCGTGGTGCATGACACCTATGAGGGGGATACCTATTTTCCCGATTTCGACGGTGAACAATGGGAGATCGTCGATAAGTGGAGTCATGAGGCGGACGAGAAAAATGAAACATCGATGACTTTCGTGACTCTGCGACCCAGAGATCGACAGCGGCCCCGAACCGTCGGCGATGCCGATAGTCCGGGACCGCTGCCGTCGGTCCTGCAATTTAATTAATATTCTTAGAAGGGGGGCGCTTCGTCGATGCGTTCGGCGTCATCGCCGAAGAAGTCGTCCCACAATTCCTCGAAGAATCCGTTGTCGAATAGGATCTGACCGCGCAGTTCACCGGCCGGGAAGTCCTCGGTATAGACGTTGATGAAGTAGTCATCACCGGTCAGGGCGTCGACCTCATCGTCGGTCAGGTCAGCAGTGCCCCAGAAGCGCACGCCGTCGATGTCGGGCAGGGCCTCATAGTTGAGGTTCATCACCACATCACCGGGCTCGTCGAGCTCACCCTCTTCAATATTGACGGCGCTGCCGTCGATCTCGGTGAGGTTGCTCGTCAGGTTATTGGCGGCGCCGGAGACGACCATGGAGTCGTCGCCGCGCAGGATCACCCAGGCCCAGCCATCGGCGTCGCTGTCAACGCTATGAGGTTGAGCTTCCGGCGTCAGGGTCACGCCCCAGGAATCTCTAATATTCTCGAATTCCGGAGCGTCTTCGTCGAGCTGGCCACGCAGCTCACCGCCGGGATAAGCCTCGGTGTGGATATTGAGATAATATTGGTTGGCCTCGAAGGTGGCGACCTCTTCACTGGTGAGCTGGCGGGTCAGGGAGAAGGTGCCTGACGTATTGTCATCATCGGCGTCGACCTGCACGTCCCAGACGATGGGGCCCGTTTCGGTGGCGCTACCCTCGTGGATATGAGCCGGGGTGCCCTCGATGAAGAGCAGCTCTGCCACCAGGCCGCTAAATTCACCCTCGATGGTGAGGATGTCATCCTCGTCGAGGGTCACGTCCATGGTGCCCGTGGCCGGGGTGGCGATAGGTGGAACCTCGTTTTCACCGGCTAATTCCACCTCATATTCTGCTACTTCCGGTGGATCCGGGTCGTCTTCGGGACATCCCAGCGCCAGCAGAGCCAGCGAGCCAGTGGCGAACAATGCTGTCCAACGTAGATGTTTCATAGTCAGCTCCTTTGGTTGCTGACGAACATGACATCCGAATCGACCGCACGCGGTCGCGCCGCGCATTCGACGACGTCGCCCCCTGGCGGTGTGTTCGGATCACTTATTGCTCCGACCGGGCCAGAGTTGGGGTAGCGAAATAACGCCTCTTCCCCCTGGCTGAAGCCGGGCAAGCTGTGACTAGTGTAAATTTTATCATTTGAGATCGGGAGTCAAACGGATCGTCGACTTCGTGGCTTCGTCGAAAAGTAGAGGCTCGAAAATCATCGAGGAACTAAGGACACTGGGAGTCCCGGTCTTGGGTCCTGGGTCGTGGGTCTTGAAAGACGCCCTGCGATGAATCTAGAGAAATCGATTCTCCTCGGTCTTCGAAGCGCGCAGTTCAAGACTCAAGACTCAAGACTCAACACCCACGACCCAAGAAAGCTATCCGCGCAAAAAGGCGGCCACGCCGCGCAGACTGTCCACGTTTTCCGAAATGGACTTCATGGTGGCCACGATGGGGATGGCCAATAGCAGGCCGATGGCTCCCCACATCCAGCCCCAGAAGATGGCCGACAATAAGACGGCCAGGCTGTTGAGCTTGAGGTGGCGGCCGATCACGTAGGGGGTGACCAGGTTGCCCTCCAGCCCGGTGACGCTGGCATAGATGAGCACCGCCCAGAAGACGGCCTGGAGCTCCCCGAACTGCACATAGGCCACGGTGGCGGGAAAGATGCTGCCGATGATGGGGCCCACGTAGGGGATGAAGTTGAAGAGGCCGGCGAAGATGCCCAATAAAAACGCAAAATCGAGGCCGTAGAGATAGAAGATGAGCCCCACCAGAAGGGCCACCACCGTATTGGTGGCGAAGCGGTTGAATAGGTAGCGCTGTACGTCATCGTTGACGTTACGAAGGATCACCTCCGTGGCCCGTCGCTTCTTGGCCGAATTGCCCACAGCGTCGATGATTCGTTGATGAAGAGAGGGGCCCTGGGCGAGGATGAAGACCAGCACGAAGATGCACATCAATGCCTGGGCGACGATGCCCAATAATCCGGTCAGGCCGCCGGCGATGAAGTCTGTGGCCGCCCCCCAGAACTCGGCGTTGGTCCCCTGATCGGCGAAGACCTCGATGCGCTCGACTCCCGATTCGGCGGGGTCTTCCAGTGGCGATATGCCCTCGCCCTCACGCCGGAAGGGCTCGAGATAGCCCTCGACGCGATTTTGCATTTCTGCCACGGTCTCGCGCAGGCGGTTGATATTCTCCACGAATTGTTCGCGGTAATTGGCCAGCTCCATGATCAGGCGACGGATCTGATCGCCGATAAAGGTGCCCAGCAGCCCGCCCAGGGCCACGCTGGCCACGACGACGACCAACGCCGCCAGTCCACGGGGCATATGGACCTGAGTGGCCGGAATCCGAACTTTCATGAGCATGTTGACGAAAGGGGTCAACACGTAGGACAGAAAGAAGGCTAGGACGATGGGAACGAGGATGACCTGCGCAAATTGGAGCATCCAGATCGCGGCGGCGATGCCGATGATGACCACCGAAAAGCGCAGGATGCGCATGTCCTGAATCGCCTCCAGGATCGCCGCCAGTTGCGACGTCTTCTCCCCGTCATTCCCCGTGCCCTCACCGTGGGCCGAAGGGGATTGAGCGGCGGCGTCGGTGGGCTCAGATTGTGGCGTATCGCCTGAAGTTTCGCTGGACATCGACGCGAGCCAAACTGCGGAAAGTGGTCAATGAGAAAGAGTACGTGCCGGGCCGATCACCGCCCGTTGAGGGCTATCCTAACAAAGTCCGCCGCAAAGGGAAGCATTTCGCAGACCGACGAGGAATTAATGAGCGCAAAGCAAATCGAAGATCATGTAGCCATCGCCCGCGCCGAGCCGACCACGGCTAATCTAAAAGAATTGTGGCGCGCCGTCTTTTTATTGAAGGCCTGGTATTTTCTGCCCGGCCGAGATGACGAAGGACCGGCCTATCCCACGGTCTCGGTGGTCGACGGAAAACCCTGGGTGCTGGGATTTACCAACGTGCGGCGGATCTCTGAATTTGCCAATGCCGTCGGCAGGGTCGGCGCCGACGGCTCGGTGCCCCTGCTGGTCTTAGATCCCAAAGAATCGATGAAGCACCTCCTTGAGGCGGCCAAGACCGTCGAGGGGGTGATCTTCAATATGAACTCCGAGGCCACCTTCCGCGCCCCCGTCAAAGCGCTGGAGGCCTATGCCCGGGAATTCGGCGTGCCCCTCGATGAGGACTGACCGGGTTTGGTGACTTGCCTGACTTGATTAGATTTACGGTCTCAACCGTTCAGATTGAGCGAGGAGGCCGCCGATGCCGCAACCGATGGGACACCGACGCTGGGCTATTGCCGAGGGGTATATTCCCGAAGAGAGCACCGGGCCAGAGCCGGAGATGTTGAGCCATGAGACGGTCTGCATCCTCAACACCTCTGACGATGAGGAGGCGAAGGTGGAGATCACGGTCATCTTCGACGACCGTGACCCGGCCGGCCCCTACGAGGTGACCGTGCCTCCCCAGCGCACACGGCACGTTCGCTTCAACGATCTGGAAGATCCGGAGCCCATTCCCGTGGGCACCGATTATGCCAGCGTCATCGAGGCCAATATCCCGGTGGTGGTCCAGCATTCGCGGCTCGACTCACGTCAGTCGGAAAACGCTCTGATGTCGGCCATGGCCTTCGGCGAAGACTAAAGGGCAGATATGAGCGACTTTTCTCAAAGAACGCCGCCCTATCGTCCCATCGAGGATTACGGAATTATCGGCAATCTCTCGTCGGCAGCCCTGGTGCGGCTCGACGGTTCCATCGACTGGTGTTGCCTGCCTCATCTGGACAGCCCCTCTGTATTTGCCGCCCTGATCGACGCCGAAAAGGGCGGCTTTTTTATGGTTCGTCCCCCTTCCTATACGGAGTCTACTCAGGAGTATCTGGAGGGGACGAATGTATTGAAGACCATCTTTCGCGTGGAAGGGGGGCGAGTGGAGATTGTGGACTTTATGCCCACCGGCCAGTCCGTGCATCGCGAGTCACCGGGACCGGAGCATCTGGAGATCTATCGCCGCATTCGCTGCACCCATGGTCGGGTCGATCTCGACGTGCTGTGGGCGCCGCGCCATGACTACGCCCGGGGAAAGACTCGTATCGAGCATAGCGTGGGCGGATTTATCGCCGTCGGCGACCAACGGCTCCTATCGCTGGGGGGGCTGGAAGGGGCAGAGATCGTCGATCTCGGCGACGGACCGGCCGTGGCCGGTGGAATCTCGCTTCGCCAGGGGGAGACCAGGACCCTTTTATGTCGCTGGAATGACGTGGTCCCTGTCGTCGATCCGGAGCGAGTGGAGGCGCAACTCGAGGAGACGGTCAACGCCTGGACGAGCTGGGCAAAAAAGCCCGAAACCGGCCTGGCGAGGCCCTGGGCCGGGCCCTATGAGGCGCAGGTGTTGCGCTCGGAGTTGGTCTTGAAGTTGATGGCCCAACCCTCGGGGGCGCTGGCCGCGGCGCCGACGACGTCGTTGCCCGAGACCATCGGCGGGGTGCGAAACTGGGATTATCGCTTCACCTGGATTCGCGACGCCGCCCAGATCGCCCAGGCCTTCTACGCCGTCGACCACGAAGAGGATGCCCGGGCCTTTGTGCACTGGGCCGAATATATGGCCTGCCAGTCCGAGGAATATCTCGACGAGGGACTCAAGATTCTCTATCCCCTCCACGAGGGCACCGAGCTCGACGAGACCACCCTGGATCATCTGGCCGGATACCGTCAGTCGGCGCCGGTTCGCATCGGCAACGGAGCCAAGGGGCAGCTCCAATTATGCACCTTCGGTGAAATACTCGACGCCGTTTACGAGAAGATTCGATTGGGCGCCGAATTCGACGTCGATATGAGCGAGTTTCTCGAGCATGTGGCCGACAAGGCCTGCAAGGCCTGGCATCATCCCGACTTCGGCATCTGGGAAATTCAAAACGGCCCGATCCACCAGGTCTACTCGAAGATGATGACCTGGGTGGCCCTCGATCGGGCCTGCTGGCTCCACGACAAAGGTCATCTGCAGGGAGACGTCGAGCGCTGGCAGCGGACGATGAAGGAGATGCGGCGTCAGCTCTTGAAATACGGCTATAACGACAAGATCGACTCCTTCGTCCAGCGATTCCACGGCGACGAATTGGACGCCGCCAATCTATTGATGCCGATGATGGGGTTTTTGCCCGCCGACGACCGGCGAGTCCAGAATACGATTGATCGCACCCTCGAAGAGCTGACCGTCGACGATCTGGTCTTTCGCTACAAGGCCGACGACGGGCTTCCCGGCGACGAAGGGGCCTTCGTCCTGTGCACCTGCTGGCTCGTCGACGCCCTCGCTCTGTCGCACCGAATGGACGAGGCCACCCGAATCTTTGACAACCTCATCGCTCGCACCAACCACCTCGGTCTTCTATCGGAAGAGATCGACCCGGCCTCCGGCGAATTTCTGGGCAATTTCCCCCAGGCCTATTCGCACCTGGGCATCATCAACTCCTCGCTCTATCTGGCCCAGCGCCAGGGGCGCGAGCTGCCGATAAAATCCCTGTTGGGGACGTAGCCCCATGGTCCCCAGGCCATCCCTGGCCTGGCAGTAATGGTCCCCAGGCCATCCCTGGCCTGGCAGTAATGGTCCCCAGGCCATCCCTGGCCTGGCAGTAATGGTCCCCAGGCCATCCCTGGCCTGGCAGTTCAATTATCTCGAATTCGCGGTATCCTCGCGGGTCTTCTCCTCCGGTGCCCACTCGATCCGAATCAACTTTTTGGCGATCGGGGCCGGGTGGTGGTCGGATCGTCCGAGATCGGAACGGGGTAGTCTTCGATCGTCAGATAGATGTTGGTCGGTTTTGCCACCGTTTCTGTGGCCTCGGCGCGAACTACGCTTTCGCAAACTACGCGCCATCAACCACAGCTACGGAGGCTACGTAAATTCGTCTAGACGGCGACGAAAAACGACACGTAGCGGCACGCCCCACTACGCGTGCAATCAACTACACAACTTCCTTCGCCGATGACCAAGATTCGATGACCGCAGTGCTGTTGCTTGCGCGTGAAGTTGGACGCGCCGCTACGCGTCGTTTTGCGCTGTCTTTTAGCGCATTTGCGTAGCCTCCGTAGCTGCGGTTGATGGCGTGCAGTTTGCGTCGTGTTGTTTACGACGCGTAGTTCGCGCCGAGGCCGAAGAGACGGTCGAACCATCGGGGTGGTTGGGGTGGTGGGTTGGACCATCGAGATGATTCGGTTCTCGTGGTTCAATCACCGCGAGGGTTCGACCCACGACGCATGGCGCGGCGAAGGTGGTCTAAATCCCAGGCGCTTTCGGCGTCGTGAGGCAGAGCGGTGACCTCTTCGGCGGGGATGCCGAGGATGGTGTCGACGAGCTCGGGTGCGGCGTCGGGGCGGGGCTCGGTGACGATGTCGAAGCGGCCCGTATCGAAGGGCACGCCAGGGGCGTCTTCTACTTTTATCAGACGCTCCCGCAGGCCCTCGTTATCAAAGCGCAGGGCCCGGTGAATGCAATAGGGATTATTGCCGGGGCGGCCCATGATGGCGTCCGAGGTCCAGGTGCATCCGGCCATGCAGTGGTCGCCGTAATAGCAATCGCCACAATAGCCCCACAGATCGCTTTCGTCTCGTTCGCCGATCGAGGTGAGCTCCCTGGCGTTTTCGACGACGTCGGCGATAGCGGCGTCTCGGATATTGCCGCCCGTAAATCGAGTCGACGGAAGGGAGGGGCAGCCTTTGATTTTGCCGTCGGCCTCCAGGCCCAGCACCCGGGTGCCCGCCTTGCAGCCGTCCCAGATGGCGCCGCGGTGCCCGCCGGGACGCAGCAGGTGCTCATAGGGGCCGAAATAGCCGATATTATTGCCGGGCTGCAGTTGGATTTTATGGGGGGCCAGCCGGGTCTGCTTGATCCACACCAGCAGGGGGAAGAGCTCCAGAAGCTCATAGGGCTGGACCAGAATCTGAGGCCTGTCTGCGGCCCGTCCCATGGGAACCGTGAGCTGGACTTGCCAGGCCCCGGCGCCCAGGTCGACGAGCAGATCGGCCAGAGCCGGCAATTCGGGCATGGTCAGGCGATTGATCTGGGTGTTGACCCCCAGGCCGATCGGGGAATCTGCCACGCGCCGTGCGGCGTCGGTGGCGGCCTGCCAGGCGCCGCGGGCGCCGCGCAGGACGTCGTGGGTGCGCTCCAGACCGTCGATGGAAATGGAGATGGCTTTGATGCCCGCCTCGGCGGCCAGGTCCACTCGGCGTTGGTCGAGATCGCGGGCCCCGGTGGTCATGGAACAGCGCATGCCCCGGTCGGTGATGGCGGCGGCGATAATATGCCAGTCATCTCGCAGATAGGCCTCGCCGCCGATGAGCGACACCTCGTTGAGGCCGAGGGCGGCGAGTTGGTCTACCACGTCGAGGGCTTCGTCGGTGGAGAGTTCGTCGGGACGGGCCTTGCCGGCTCGAGAGCCGCAATGCCCGCAGCCCAGATCGCAGGCCAGAGTGATCTCCCAGACGCAGTGCAGGGGGTTGTCTCCATCGCCGTGAGCGCGGTGGGCGATAGCAAGATCTCGGGTGGGATCGACGGAATCGCTCATCACTGATCGTCTTCGCCCGTATCGCCGTCGTCGTTCTGGTCATCGGCGTCGCCCGTATCACCTACATCACCCGTATCGCCGGCGTCTCCGGCGTCGCTGGCCGGCTCTTCCCACTCGTTGGGATAGGCCGGGCCGTATTCCGCGACGACCGGGCAGCCCACGGCAAAGGGAGCCAGCACGGTGGCACCCACGAATGACGCGGCCAGCACACGGTGCTTCATCTTCGCAGAGACCCGTCGCGCCGTGGGTTTTGTCCCCGCCGTCTCGGCAGGACTAAAGGTGGTCTCACAAAAGGGGCAGCTTACCTCGTCGTGGGCGGAGCAAAACCGCACGTGCTGCACACATTCCGGGCAGAGCGTCATCGACACAGAACACTTCGCTTTGTCAGCCATCGATTCCTCACGGATACATACTCATCAGAAAAGGGTCGCAGCCAGACTAGGAGAAGGACCGTCGAATTGCCAGATTGATGGTCGTGGTCGAGAAGTCTTGTCTATGAACCAGCCATACCGGGATGTGGGTGGCGCGAAGAAACTTGGTGGTTACAGAGATAGTACCCACCACAAGGAAGCGGGCGCCTCCAAAGAGGATGTCAGATGACCGACGATCACTCTCACCACGACCATGAGGACCACCAGGGCCACGACAAGCACGCCGGCCACAGCGTGGCGATGTTCAGATCGAAATTCTGGTTATGCCTGGTGCTCACCGTTCCCGTCGTCATCTGGTCCGACCATATTCAGATGCTCTTTGGCTATTCGGCGCCGACTTTTGCGGGCTCGGGCCTTATCGAACCCGTGCTGGGAACGATCATCTACGTCTACGGAGGGATGGTCTTTCTCAAGAGCGCCTGGGGGGAGCTCAAGGATCGGATGCCGGGGATGATGACCCTGATCTCGCTGGCCATTACGGTGGCCTTCGTCTTCAGCGTCGCCGTGGAGCTCGGGTTCGACGCCTCGGCGTTGTGGTGGGAGTTGGCCACATTGGTCACGATCATGTTGCTCGGTCATTGGATCGAGATGCGCTCCATCTCCAGCGCTCAGGGGGCGCTTAAAGAACTGGCAAAATTATTGCCCGACAAGGCCACGCGAATTGTCGACGGTGAGACCGAGGAAGTCGGCGTCGACGAGTTGGCCGAGGGAGACCTGGTCCTGGTTCGTCCCGGCGAACGGGTGCCCGTCGACGGTGTCATTGGCGAGGGCAAGAGCAACCTCAACGAGTCGATGATCACCGGTGAATCGGAGCCGGTGCCGAAAGGGCAGGGCGAAGAGGTGGTCGCCGGTACCATCAACGGTGAGGGCTCGCTTCGCGTGGAAGTGGTGGGCGTGGGGGAAGACACGAAATTGTCGGGAATCATGCGTCTTGTCGCCGAGGCCCAGGAGTCGAAGTCGCGCTCCCAGCTGTTGGCCGACAAAGCGGCACAACTGCTGACCGGCGTGGCTATCAGCGTCGCTTTGATCACATTGGTGGTCTGGCAATTGGTGGGCAGCCCCATCGACTTTACGGTGGTGCGCGTCGTGACCGTGCTCGTCATCGCCTGCCCCCACGCCCTGGGACTCGCCGTCCCCCTCGTCGTCGCCATATCCACCACCATGGGCGCAGGATCGGGGCTATTGGTCCGCGACCGACGCGGCCTCGAGGAGGCCCGCAACCTCAACGCCGTGATCTTCGACAAGACGGGAACGCTCACCCTCGGTGAATTTCGGGTGGTCGCCATCGACACCGCCGAGGCTCTCTCCGAAGATGAGGCACTTCGCATCGCCGCCGCCATCGAGGCCGAATCGGAGCACCCCATCGCCCAGGGAGTCGTAAAAAGCGCGATGGAACGCGACATCGACTATCCCGACGCCAGAGATTTCCAGAATATTACGGGCAAAGGGGTGGTGGCCACTGTGGAAGACAGTCAATTCCAGATGGGTGGCCCCGCCATGCTGGAAGGGGTAGATGTGCCCGACAAGTTGCGCCGCGCCGCCGAAGAAGCTGGCAACCAGGCCCGGACGGCGATCTATCTCATCGGCGACGGTGAAGCCCTCGCCGTCTTTGCCGTAGCCGACGCTATTCGCGAAGAGAGCTATGAGGCCGTTCGCGCCCTCCACGATCGGGGAATCGAAGTGGCCATGCTCACCGGTGACTCACAGGCCGTGGCCGACGCCGTGGCCAGTGAACTGGGGATCGACACGGTTTTTGCCGAAGTGCTCCCCGAGGACAAAGCCGAAAAGGTCAAAGAATTGCAAGCCCAGGGCAAGACGGTGGCTATGGTCGGCGACGGCGTCAACGACGCCCCCGCCCTGGCCACCTCAAACATCGGGGTTGCCGTCGGCGCAGGCACGGACGTGGCCGTCGAGGCAGGCCATATCGTCCTGGTGCGCTCCGACCCGCGCGACATCCCACGCATCGTCGGTCTCTCCCGTGCCACCCGGCGCAAGATGGTCCAGAACTTATGGTGGGCCGCCGGCTACAATATCTTCGCCCTGCCCCTTGCCGCCGGCGTGGCCTATACCTGGGGGATTTTACTCTCTCCGGCCATGGGGGCGGTGCTGATGTCGGCGAGCACCGTCATCGTCGCCATCAACGCGCAGTTGTTGCGGCGGGTCGACCTGGATTCTTCTTGAGAAGCCGCTCAACACAGCCCCGGAGTGGTTTAACTTAACCCCGTGACCCGGCCATGGTCGATCCCACCTCCCCCTAAATTGTAGTCTGGGTCTCAAATAGACGATGGTGGAACCACCCCGGTCATCGATCGATGCGGCGTAAAACCTCGATCGTCTAATACGATACGAAATCGAGGTTACCCTCCCGTAATCGATGTGCGGGGTTAACCAACCACCGCCTATTTAAGTGGCCAAACTGCAATTTGAGGGGAGGTTTCGATGAATCACCCCGGTGGTTGTGGGGAGCGTCAGTAGTGGTACCCACCACACAAACACCGCCGGCGGCTACCAAAAATAAAGGCCGAAACTAAACTGAAATAGCAGCACCTGCGGCTCGTTGAGGTCGGCGAAGAACGTGACCTGTTCGTCTTGATATTGGAGCGGATAGAGCACCAACTCCCCCTGAAAGCCGCCGCCGTCAACTCGGGAACCGAAATCCATGCCCAGCACCAGCCCGCCCACGCTGCCGAGTATGTGGGCGTCACCGTCCTCGATTCCATTCGGGTAAACGCACAGCCCGTCAAAATGATGGCGAGCATAATAATCAGGGCGAATTTCGCCGAAGTGCGAGCAGGCACTAAGGGGTTTCGAAGGGAAGTCATCAAAAGCTCAGGGGTAACTGGATCTGGGTTTGATAATGCCAGGATTAGCAATTCGGCAGGGGCAGTGCAAAAATAAGAGCCAAAAGTTCCAACCGTCCCGGGATCGACGAGTATCACGGCGACGACGACCAAATTGAGGACTATCATCGATGCTGATTCGACAGACGACGGCCGACGACTTCGAGTGTGTCTACCAGGAGCACCACGCATTGCTCTCCGGTGTGCTGGCGGCGGCCTGGGTGCCGACCCGGATTGACCCGCGCTGGATACAGGCCGCAGGGCTACACGACACACCCTGGCGACGGGCCGACGAGGCGCCGATCTTCAACGAAGAGACGGGCCTTCTCCACGACTTTTTGACCTACCCGGAGCAGGAGAAGCTGAAATTCTACCGGGAGGGCATCGATGAGCTGGAGAATATCGACCCCTTCACGGCTTATGTGGTGAGTCGGCGCTACGCCTCCTTTGCGAGGTCCGCCGACGGCAATTGGTTTCAAGAGCACGAGAAGGGGCGCCAACAAAGGCTTGTGTCTATGCTTGGCGAGGTGGAACAAGAGGAGTTAGACGAGGCCCTGGCGTGGGTCAATTTCTTCGACACCTTCTCCATTTACCTCTGCCTGGCCGGCCCGAAGGCTGATCAGGAGACGACGCCCCGGTGGCTGGTGCCGCCGAGTTGGTCGACCGCTCCCGATGCGACGGAGCTGGAATTTGAGTGGCTTGACGACGAGACCTTGAAGCTCACCCCCTGGCCCTTCGGGTCCTCTCAGGTCTCGACGCGGATTCATTTCAGGCACCTCGCAGAGCGGGTCGCCAGGGCCGACGAGATGCAGAGGCGGTGGGCCGACGCCCCCAGGGGGATGCGCGATCTGCTCCTCGTGCCGCGCTGAGGGGGCGATCAGACTTTCTTTAGATATTTGGTCTTCAACACGAGCGTGACGTTGTTGATCTTGCCCTCGATATTGTCGGGATCGCCGATGAGCCGGATATTTTTGACCTTCGTACCCTGTTTGGCGACAAACGACGTGCCTCGGACATCGAGACTGGTCACGAGCGTCACCGAGTCGCCGTCGTTGAGCTCTGTGCCGTTGGTATCGCGGGTGACGACCACCTCTTCGGTCTCCTCAACTTCGTCCTCCGGGGCCTGCTTCGCCCACTCCAGAATGTCGTCGGCCAGATAAGCCTGGTCGAGGATATCTCGGGCCCAGGTCTCGCCGCGGAGCCGATCGAGCATCCGCCAACTCAATACCTGGATGGCCGGAGTCTCACTCCAGATCGTCTCCTGGAGGCCATACCAGTGGTTGGAGTCGAGTTCGCTGTTCTCTCCCTGAATCTGAGCGCGGCAGACATCGCATAATAGGGCGTGGTGCTCCGGCGTTTCGTCGTCATGGGGAAATATTGGAAAGGCTGCTAAATTCGACGTGCTGCCACATAATTCGCATTGTGAGTCGCCGCGTTCGCGGAGAATAACTTCCAGGTCTTTGTTCTCAGACATGATGGATATCGGCTGTGGTAGAATGGGGATCGTCAGGCACTGTCATTAGCATAAGTCGCCGCGTTATGCGTCGTCCGGAATGGAATGGGGATAATAGACTTTGTTAGTGCAGGACTTGTTCGACTCTAACAGAGTCGGTGGTTATTCGGTCTGCGAGGATAATTTAAATTGAGAGATCTGCCCATCACGGATCTGCCGATCGACGAGAAATGGATCTTGATCGGGATCGCGATTTTGGCGCTCGCCGCGTTGTCTCATCTGCGCAAGATGTGGCGCGAAGCCCGGCATGGGATGGGCGACGGGCCCAAAAGCACCAACGCCCATCCGGCCCACCGGTATTTCGCTGCCTGGGAGGCCGCCGGCGAGGCCGTGGGACTGGAGTCGATGCCCACTGACGGTGATCTGGATGCCCCCCGGTTACGGGGGCGGCTGCGAGGCCTGCCCGCCGAAATCGATATGGCGCTGCAGCGAAGGGGCGGTCGCGCTCCCGACCCGGAGGCGATCAACCCGGCCACCGTGCGGTGTCGGATCAGCGCTCGTGTCGAGCTGCCCTTCCCCTGGCGAGGGATGACGGTGCGCAAGTTCATCCGCTCTGATTCTCCCAATCAGGAGGGCAGCGACGACGTGAGCCTTCCGCCTGAGCTGCTCGCCAATGGGCAGGTGCTCTCTGTGCGCCTGAGC
>SLJM01000311.1 GCA_007135085.1 Myxococcales bacterium | reverse complement strand
CCCCCCTGCCGGCCTGCGTCACCGGCGTCGAGCCCTGTCCAAGCGCTGAGACCATGGCCTTTGACCTCCTGGACATGGCATTGGTCATCCGTCTCGGTGTCGGCACCCAGGGCGACGAAGTTGAAATTAACTACGAGATGGTAGACCGACGAGGGGAAATCGCCACCGCCGGGGTGTTGCAGGCCGATTCGGGTCGCCAGGCCGGTTTCGAGGCAGTGCGCCAACTCTTTGACGCCGTCGGTGTGGTTTCCTTTGACTCCGAGCCCTCCGGGGCCCAGGTCTTCGTCGATGGCGAAGAGGTGGGCACCACGCCGTTGAGCCGCCAATTTGGGGTGGGGTCCTATGAGTATCGCATGGAACTCGACGCCTACGACGGGGCGGCCGGGACCTTCGAGGTACGCACCGGCGAGGCCCACCGGGTGAGCCTGGATCTGGTGGAGAGGCCGGGGAGGCTGCGTGTGCGCGGCGCCCCGGCGCAGAGCACGGTCTACGTCGACGGCGAGCCCTTCGGGCGGGCCGGCGAGCTCATCGAGCTCACCGCCGGCGACCGGGTCGTCGAGATCCGAGCCGACGGGTTTCAGACCCATCGAACCACCCTGGAAGTACGCCCCGGTGAAGTATCGGAAGTGGAGGCGTCCATGGGCCCCATGCCCGGCATCTTGCGCGAGATGGAGGCCTCCGAGCTTGCGGCCAATCGCTTCCAGCTCGACCTCGGCGTCGAGGGGGGCGGCCAGCGCGGGGTCTTCCACGGTGCCTCGGGCAGCTTTCATGACGAAACGGTGCGGGTGCAGGGCTGGCTCGACGACGGTGAATTGGTCGACGGCGGCCAGGCCCGGGCCCTGTTGATGTCCGGCGGACTTCGCCTCTCGGCCAGCTATGAGGGCGAGCACTTCGGGCTTGGGCTGCTCTCCCTTTCCTATGCCGCCCACAGTGGAAATCTGCCCATCCGCATGGCCTTTTTGGCCGACGGCGACTCCTTCGACGCCAGGATGACCGGGGCCACCAGCCTTCAGGTGCGGCCCATGCAGGTGCGATATCGTACCTTTTACGAAAACCTGGCCCCCTTTGCTCAAGCGGGATTGGGCGTGGCCTTTCACTGGCTCCAGGTGGACAGCCCGGAGTTCGGCTCCCTGACCCTGCGCCAGGCCGAGGCATTCGCAGCTTTTGAGGTGGGCACCCGCTACCACTTCGACGCCCGGTGGTCGGTGGGTGGAGCGTATCGACTGCAGACGTATTTTTCGGGCGCCATGGGCGTGGAGCACTCTCTGGGGCTGAGCCTGGGATTCGGCTTTCGCGATCTCCCCTGGGGCGAACCGCAGCCGCCGGAGCAGCTATGATGAAGCGACGAAGATGGCTCCTCAATCTATCGTTGATCCTGACCCTGATCTTGGCGCCCGCCTCGCTGGTCGCCGACGAGGACCAGGGTGAAAGCGGAGAGTCCACAGTCAGCGCCGAGCGGCCGGTGATGGACGGGCTGACCGGCGGCGACACCGCCTGGGAGGAGGCCTTCGACGGGGCCATGCTAGAGGGACGGCAGGCCTATAATTCCGAGGATTGGCCCGGCGCCGAGAGGGCCTTTATCCGGGCTATTCAGGTCTTACCCGACCGGCCGGCGCCCTATCGAAATCTGGCCCGGACCTATAATTTTATGGGCGATTTTCGAAGCGCCACCGAATATTACGATCGCTATCTGCGCATGGCTCCCGACGCCGATGACGTGGAGGCGATCCGTTTGGAAAGACGGGGCACCGTGGCTCGATCGGGCGACGATCCCTGGCGTCTCCCCGGCGATCAACGGCTCTCCCTGCGGGCCCTGGATCGGGAACTCGACGAAGGTCGGGGGTTGAGCGGCGGCGGCGGCGGGGCCTATGGGCTCTTTCAATCTCTGCTGGATATGAATTTCGCCGACCAGGAGATAGGCCGACTTCGCCAGCGGTTGGAGCGCAAGATATCCACCGAATTTGAGGAAGCCCTCGCCGTCGACGACGGCTTTCTGCCGGTGCTCACCGCCGAGCAATGGGCTCTGCAGGCCCAGCGGCTCGACGCGTTGAGCGAGCTGACCAGAAGCGAGGGCCGACTGGAGGATATCGAGGGCCGCCGGCTGGTCGTCGACGCCGCCACGGCCCTGTTCGGCGGCCATTACGAGCGGGCGGTCCAACTCTCCGACCAGGCGATGGAGCAAAACCCAGGCCTGCTCTATGTCGGCTGGTACGGCGTCATCGCCTTGGTGGAGATGGACCACCTGGACCGCGCGCTGAGCCGCCTCGACGCGCTGGTCGAGGCCGGGGCCTTCGCCGAACCGGGGCGCCGACGGGCCGCCGTGGTGCGCGCGCAACTTTTGCGTCGCCTCGGCGACCACGACCAGGCCGCCCAATCGCTTGGCGAGGCGCTCTCGAAGTAGCTTCTGCGGTGATAACCGCGCAGGGGGGAGTGTAGCTTAAGTGGCGAGCCGTTGACCTTTTCGGGGCCGGCCCTAGCTTTGCGTGCGAAAGAACTGAGGACCGAGCAGTCACCGAATCAGGAGGTTGGTCCATGTTATTCGATCCGCTCTATCTGATTATTCTGGGGGTTGGTTTTTTATTGAGCTTCGGCACCAAGATGTGGGTGCAATCGGCGGTCAGACGCTGGAGTGACGTGCCCACCCGTCGCGGGATGACGGGCCGGCAGATAGCCCAGGCCATCTTGGACGCCCGCGGCATCCGGGGCGTCACCATCGAACCCGTCCGGGGGAGCCTGACCGACCACTACGATCCCACCGAGCGGGCGCTGCGCCTGAGCGAAGACGTCTACAACAGCCGCTCCGTCACGGCCGCCGGCATCGCCGCCCACGAAGTAGGCCACGCCATCCAGCACCAGGACGGCTACGCCTTTATGAAGATGCGCCAGAAGATGGTCCCCGTCGCCAACCTGGGCACCAACCTGGGGCTGTGGATCACCATCGCCGGTATCATCATCGGCATCACTCAATTGGCCACCATCGGCGTCATCTTATTCGGAGGAGCTGTGGCCTTTACACTGGTGACACTCCCCGTAGAATTTGATGCCTCGGCGAGGGCCAAGAAGGTGCTTGTCGGCCAGGGGATCGTCACTGGCGAAGAGGCCAGGGGCGTCAGCCAGGTCCTCAACGCTGCGGCGGCCACCTACGTGGCGGCAGCGGTCACGGCGGTCCTGCAGCTGCTCTATTGGGCCTACCGCGCCGGACTATTACGGCGGTAGGGTCGTGGGTCTTGAGTCCTGGGGCGTGAGTCCTGGGTCCTGGGTCTTGAACGGCGCCCTGCGACGAATCGAATGAATCGAAATTCGCCGGATCTTCTCTTGAGATAAATTGATGAACCAACTCGATCGCAGAATCGAATGCCCATGGTTTCTCGTGCTGATCGTCATGGCGACGGCAGTGGTCACGGGCTGCGCGACCACGGGGCCTGTGGAAGTTCTCGACGATCGGGAGGGGGAGGAGGGCGATTGTCGGCGGGCTCCAATTTGCCTGGAACGGGGCGAAGAGGCGGCCTCTCTGGGGCGCTTCGACGAGGCCGAGCCCTATTTCGCCGCCGCCTGCCGTCAGGGCTCTGAGGCCGGTTGTCGCCGCCTGGCCGACGGGCTTGCCGTCGGCGCCTACGGCGCACCTGATATCGACACGGCGGCACGGCTCTATCTGTGGGGGTGCCAGACCCGCGCCGAGGCCGAGTCCTGCCATTCCCTGGGCGAATTGCTTCGCTCCGATGCATTGGGCGACGCCGAAGAGGGGGCCCGTTATTTTCGCAGAGCCTGCCAGATGGGCGACGAGCGCGGCTGCCACGACGAGGCCGTGGTGTGGATCGAATCAGGGGAGCCCGACGACAGAAAAGAGGAGCGTGCCGTCGAGCGGTTTCGCACCGCCTGCGATCAGGGGCTGGCCGTGGGATGCACGAATCTTGCCTATATGAAGGCCGCCGGTCGAGGCGTCGGTCGAGCCCATGACGAGGCAAAAATACTCTTCGAACAAGCCTGTGCCCAGGCCGACGAGTCATGGTCGGCCCATCCCTTGATGGGCTTGAGCGATGACGACGAGCCCCAGGTCTACGGTGCAGCACTCTACACACCGACCGTGGCCTGCGATCAGCTCGAGGTCCTGGTCGTCGGCGGCTACGAGGCGCGAATTCTATCTGCCTTCGACGCCGAAATGAACGACCTGCGAAGTTGCTATGGGCAGGCCGCCGCTAAAGGCGAACGCCGCGCGGGTCGACTCACCATCGAAGCCGGGGTCACCGCCGACGGCGGCGGCCTGACGCCACGGATCGTCGACGACGAGCTCGGCATCCCCGCCGTGGCCCAATGCGTCGACGCCGTCCTGGCACGACACCTTCGCGACGCCAACGACGCCGACCCCCGATATGGCGTGCGCTGGACCGTCTCCTTTGTCTTCCCTCCCGAAGACGCCGGGGAATCCAGCGATACTGAAATCAGCTGCGACGGCCGAGCCGTCCAAAACGCCGTGGCCCCCGTCGCCCCGGCCGCCCAGGAATGCGGCCGCCGCCACATCGATGAGTGGGGTGGCGAGGCGGGCGCCGTCGTCACCCGGTGGCGCTTTGATTCCCATGGACGCCCCACAGACATCACCATGACCTCCACCGTCGGCCGGGGCCGTCTGACAGCCTGCCTCCAGGACGCCATCGGCCAATTGGAGTTGCCCACCGACGGTGGCGACAACTGCATCGTTCAGGTGCCATTCTCATTCTCCGACGGCCACCACCTCCACATCACGGTCATCGGCCGGTAGGACAGCAGAAAGCGGAGGAGCGAAGAGCGAAGAAGCGAAGAGCGGAGGAGCGAAGAGCTGAGGAGCGGAGAGCGAAAGATTCAAACGGATGAAAGCGGAAAAGCGATGGGTGATCATCGAGATCAGAAGGACGGGGTGCCGATGGCGGACAGGGCGTGGACATCCTCGATGAACACCCCTTCGCTTCTTCGCTATGCTCAGTTCGAATCTTTCGCGTTTAGCTTCTCAGCTCTTCGCCTTTAGCTTCTCCGCTCCCACATGATAGGAGCCTGACGGGAGGTGATTGTCGTTCGCAGGTTGTTACGAGTGAGCGGGAAGGGTAGAGTTGGGTGAAATTGGGCCTGTGAAGAGGAGAAAAAATGGCAGCTTCCAATGATATGTCCGCGCTCGAGAAGGGCAGGCGCCTTCAGGACCGATATGTGATCGAAGGTGAGATCGGTCAGGGAGGGTTTGCCACCGTCTATATTGCGCGGGACGAGATCATCGATCGGCCGGTGGCGATCAAGGTGCTGACGGTCAGTCAATTCGGGTCGGAAGATGAAGACGTGGAGCGGGCCTTGAAGCGGTTTTTGCGGGAGGCCCGATTGGCGGCCCGCATCTCGCACCCGAGCGTGATCGATATCTACGACTTCGGACTGCTCGACGATAGTGACTCTCCATTTATCATCATGGAGTATCTGGAGGGGCATAATCTCTATGAGGAGATTCAGCGAAACGGGCCGTTGGCCCCGGCCTGGCTATTGCCCAATTATTGCGATCTCCTCGATGGACTCGGTGAAGCCCACCTGGACAATATCGTTCATAAAGATCTGAAGCCGGGCAATATCTTCTTGAATAAACCGGGCACCCGTCGAGAAGTATGGAAGCTGGTGGACTTCGGCATCGCTCACGTCGATTCGCCGACCAACGCGCGTCTGACCAAGACGGGCTTTTTATCGGGAACACCCCAATACCTTCCGCCCGAATATATCCAGAAACAAGAAGTCTCGCCGCAGATGGACGTCTATCAGATGGGGCTATGCCTGGTAGAGGCTCTATGCGGCAAGCCGGCCGTGCCGGACCGAAAGCCGTTCAAGGCGGCCATGCGTCACGTGCAGGGCGATCTGGACATCCCGCAGGTGCTTCGAAATTCGGCGCTGGCGCCCGTGCTCGATAGAGCGCTCAATCCCGATCCGAACAAACGCTACGCCACGGGGATCGAATTTGCCGACGCCCTGGCCGAGGTGGACGTCCACTCCGTGCCAATCTTTGGGCAGCAGAAGAAGAAGCGCCACGCCACCGCGAAATGGGCGGCCATCCAGAAGCCGCCGAAGTAATTCCCATCTTCTGCCTTCCGACCGCCCGACCTCTGACCTCCCTTAAGCCAGCGCGCTCTCTTTGCCCGAATCTCTGACGAAGATACAGCTGGCGCCGGTGGTCTGAACCAAGACGCGGACATTTCTAAGGTCGGGGTGCTCGTCCATGCCGAAGATATTGAGGTCGGCCTGGGGGGCCTGAGCGGCAAATTCGTGGAATGGGGCGCATTCGATGATGGCTTCCGTATTCGGCAGACGGGCCAGGGTTCGTAGGTCGTCGACGAATTGGCGAGCTCTGGGCAGATCCTCTTCATCCTCTACGGCCATGACGATCCGCAGGCTGGCTTTCCAGTTTCGGGAGAGTTTGAGCGCCAGAAGTAGGGAAAGGTCCAGGTTGCCGATATCCATGGAGATGCTCCAATCGGGGGAGCGATCGCGAATCCAGATATTGACGAATCGCCGTCGTCCCAGGCCTGCTTTGGAGTGGGGAGCGAAGAGGAGGCTGCCCAGTTGCTCCTCGTCGGCCATGTCGACGACGCGCTCGTAGTCGAGGTGCTCGTCGAATTCCTCGGGCATTCGCAAGAAGACGATATTCGGTCGGGGAAAGGCGCCGCGGGCGGTCTGGATACCGGCGCATAATCCCTGGGTGAGATCGTCGTTTTCGATGGCAATCCAGTTTGCGAAGACGCCGCGGTCGCGAAAGTCGTTGGCCAGAGATTCCAGGGGCTCGTGGAGCTCCCCGCTCTGACCGCTGGCCTGGATGCCCACCAATTTGATGGAGCCCTTGGGGTAGGCCAGATCCTGGAGGAAGAGAAAGGAACCCCTCAAGGCCTCGGGATCTCTGACGGCGACCATCAGGTTCGGTTTCCAGGCCCGCTCCTGAGCCTCGGGCAGATCCCAGACTCGCTTGGCGGCCCACTCGGCGATGGACACGAACATGCCGCTGCGCACGTCGCCATAGGGGGCGTCCAGAGAGCGGCGGGCCATGAGGACATAGGCCCCAAGAACCATGGCCAGTGCCACCAGGCTGAAGATGGGGTTGACGATAAACATGGCGAAGATGCAGCCTATCATGCCGAAAAATGACACGAGCTTCGGAATCCGCAGCAAGGGGCGAAAGCTGACCAGATCGAGAGATTGCTCGAAATAGACCACCAGGTTAATCATCATATAGGTGATCAAGAAGAACATTGTGATCAGAGGGGCGATGGTGTTGAGATCGCGCAGCATGATCGCCGCAAAGGCAATCCCGGCGGTGACGATCAGGGCGTTTCGCGGCTCTCCGTCGGCACGGCGGGTCGACAGCCACTGGCTGTGGGGCACGACGTTGTGATTTCCAAGGGCCTGCAAAATACGGGGGGCGCCCACCATGGAGGCCAGAGCGGAGGAGAAGGTGGCGCCCAGAAGCCCGGCGAGGACGAAATAATGGCCCAGCCAGGCCCGGTCGAGCATGATCGTATAATTGGACACCAATTCATCGGGGGTGGCCGACAGGGCGATCCAGATGGCGAGGGCGATATAGACCACAAAGGCGGTGCCGATGGCGGCCATGGTGCCGATGGGGATGCTTCGCCGAGGGTTGTCCAGGTCGCCCGACAGATTCAGGCCGGCCATGATCCCCGTGGCGGCAGGAAAAAAGACGGCAAAGACAACCCAGAAAGAGGTGCCGACAAAGAGCGGCGGTTCGCCGGCGAAATCTCCCCACAGCCGCACCTCCCCCAATTCGTATTGCATCGATCCCGTGGCGGCAGCGATGCCCACCGAGATCAACGAGAGAGCGACTACGCCGAGGATGATATATTGGATCTTAAAGGCCGCCTCGGCGCTCTTATAGGCGATCCCCACAACAAGGGCGAAGGCGACCAGATCGACGAGGAGGGCGGGGTGGTCGGGGAAGAGGAATTGCCAACCCTCTCGAAAACCGAAGATATACAGGGTGATCGCCAGAGCCTGGGCCAAAAATAGGGGGATGCCCACGCTGCCGCCGGCCTCCAGGCCCAGTGATTGAGAGATGATCGAATATGCTCCGCCGGCGCCGATGCGGATATTGGTGGTGAACGACGCCATCGCCAGGCCGGTGGCGGCGGTGATGAAGAACGCCAGGGAGATGATGATGATGCCGCCCAGAAGCCCGGCGTTGCCCACCACCCAGCCCAGGCGCAGGTACATGATCACGCCTAGAACCGTCAGCAGCGTGGGCACGTAGACACCGGAAAAGGTACCGAAATTCTGCGGGCCCCCGGCCGACGATTTGCTCTGCTCCCGTGAAGACATCAAGAAATAAAAAAAGAGGGATCAATGACCAATCACTACACTGGTCATCATGCCCTCTGGACTGGCAGAGTCAAAATTTAGGTAGATTCATAGCCCGGAAAAAAGAGCCATCTCAAAGGGCGGCTGGAGGTGGCCCACCGCCGGCAGCAGGGATCGCCCTGGACTTGTGGTCACTGGATTGAGTGCTGCTCGACCCGGTGGTTTCGGGGATCCGATTGGTGCCGTCGGTCACCGAGATTCGATCGGAGATGATCATCTCACCTGAGTAAATCTTTTCCTTGATGAATACTCCCTCGAGATCGTCGAGATCTTTGGCTCGGATCGAACCCGGCACGGCGAGACGGCGAGGGACCTGTTCAGTCCTGACCGCCTGGCGGCTCAATTGGTCGCCAGGTTTTAAGTCGATCGTGGCATAGACTACGCCCACCTCAATTTCATCGCCAGGGGCCGCCTCGGCCATGACAGGCACATAGGGATCGTCCCAGGTGGCCTGGCCTAAAGCGAAATTGACGACCGCCACGTAAAAGAGGGAAAAGCCCACCACGGCGATAGCGACACAGGCGAAAGCGGTGAACAGGTAGGTGGTGTAGGTTTTCATAATCGATAGCTGGCAAGAGGAGAGCCGACGCCGACCTCAAAAGAGTAGCTACCGATATGGTGTGGGTCAATTTTGAGAGGCCTGTCAGGCCTTAATGAATCTCAGGCGATGTCGTGGTTGCAGCGAACGTCGCCTTCCGGATCGAAATCGGAGGACGGGCCGCCGCCGACACACCGATTGGGGGTGATAGCAATATTTAGGGGGCCGACAAATTTACGTTTCGTCTCATCAGGCCAGGGCGCTCTCCTGGCCGGAGTCGCGCACGAAGATGCAGCTCGAGTCGGTCTTCTCCATCATGCGGCGGGCGAAATCCAGATCGGGGTTGGAGATCATGCCGAAGATATTGAGGTCGGCCTGGGGGGCCTGTGCCATTTGTTCGGTAAATTGCCCGGTGTTGATGACGATTTCCGCATTCGGGATCCGGGCCAGGGTCAGGAGCTGTTCCAAGAATTGGCGGGCTCGCTCCTGTTGGGCTTCGTCTTCGACGACCATGATCAGTCGAAGCTGGGCGTTCCAATTTCGGCGCAGCTTATAGGCGATGAGGATCGACAGGTCGAGGTTGCCGATATCCATGGAGATGCTCCAATCCGGGGTGCGGTCTCGCAGCCAGATATTGACCGTCTGACGCCGGCCCAGATCGGCCTGAGGATGGTGAGCGTAGAGGATGGTGCCCATCTCGCGGGCTGAAGCGCGCTCGACGATCTTGAGATAATCCGGGGTGGTCTCCAGCTCTTCGGGCATCTGCAAGAAGACGATATTGGGACGCGGGAAGTGACCGCGGGCGTTCTGGATCCCCGTGATAATCCCCGTCGTAAAGTCGGGGGCGCTCATGGTGACCCAGTCGGCGAAGACCTGGTGGGAGCGAAAATTGGCGGCCAGGCGATCCAGATCGTCGGCGAAATGCTCGTCATTATCCTCGGGATGGATGCCCACCATCTTGACCGACCCTCGGGGGACGACCAGATCGCGGATGAATAAGAAGGCCCCGCGAAGCTGGCGAGTATCCTGCACGGCGACCAACAGGTTGGGCTTCCAGGCCCGCTCCTGTTCTTGGGGCAGCTCGTTGACCCGTTTGGCCGCCCATTCGGCGAGGGTGACGAACATGCCGCTTCGCAGGTCGCCGTAAGGGGCGTCGAAGCTGCGTCGGACCATCAAGACGTAGGCCCCCACCACCAGGGCCAGAGCGACCAGACTGAAGGTGGGGCTGATGATAAACATGGCGAAAAGGGAGCCCAGAAAACCGGCCGCCGACACCAGGCGGGGCACACGCAAGAGGGGGCGAAAGCTGACCAGATCGAGGGTCTGTTCAAAGAAGACCACCAGGTTGATCATCATATAGGTGATCAAGAAGAACATGGTGATCAGGGGAGCGATGGCATTTAAGTCGCGGACGACGAGGGCGAAGAAGGCGATGATCGCCGTGATAAGCCAGGCGTTTCGCGGCTCGCCATCGCCGCGTCGTCTCGAAAGCCAGTGGGCGGCGGGCAATAATTTGTGCCCCGCCAGTGCCTGCAGAATTCGCGGGGCGCCCACCATGGAGGCCAGCGCCGAGGAGAAGGTGCCCGCCAGCAGGGCGGCCAGCACCAGCGGGGAGGCCACGGCCTCGCTGACCACGATTAACAGGTCGCTTCGCATCGCCTCCGGCGACACCGACAGGGCCAGCCAGATGGCGATGAGAATATACAGGGCCAGAGCGGTGCCGATGGCGGCCATGGTACCGATGGGGATGCTTCGCCTGGGGTTTTTGAGCTCTCCCGACATATTGGCGCCCACGGTGATACCCGTGGCGGCGGGAAAGAAGACGGCAAAAACTCCCCAGAAGGAGGCGTCCTCGAAACTCCCCCACAGTTCGACGTCCATCGTCGCTGCCGTGACAAGGGGCCCGGTGGCAGCGCCGACGGCCACGGCGCCCAGGCTGGCGACGATGATGACCAGCACCACATATTGGAGCTTAAAGGCTAAAGCGGTGCTGATATAGGTCACGGCGCATAAGACGCCGAAGGTGATCAGGTCCACGGCCAGGGCCTGGTGGTCGGGGAAGACCATGAGCCATCCCTCGCGAAAGCCGAAGATATAGAGGGTGATGATCAGCGCCTGGGCAAGATAAAGGGGGATGCCCACGCTGCCGCCCACCTCTAAGCCCAGAGATTGAGAGATGATGGAGTAAGGGCCGCCGGCGCCGATGCGGATATTGGTGGTGATCGACGACATCGCCAGGCCCGTGGTGCCCGTGATCCCGAAACATAGGAGGATGATGAGCAGGCCGCCCAACAGCCCGGCATTTCCCACCGTCCACCCCAGGCGAAGATATAAAAAGATCGCCAGGACGATAAAGGTGGGCATGAAGACACCGGTGAAGGTGCCGTAGCGGTTTGGACTGTCGTCGGGAGTGGAGAATATATCGGGGTTCGAGGAGGTGTCGCTACTCATCAATCAGCACCATAAATTCAGTCCCACAGAGCAAACGGGCGCTCTCCCTTTCGCTGCGTGGGGGATCACAGGCAATGAATGGTGGACCTTGGCGAGTAAATGTCAAATTTAAGGGGGGCTGGCGAAGATATGCAGTTAAAGCAAAACTCTGGTATCGTATGGCTCATCGCCGTCTTTGACAGCCCTTTCGTCATGAGACTTCTGCTATGAACTCACGGGCCCATGGTTCGTCGCATAAACTGGACACCCTCCTCTCACAGGAGCCCCAGAAGATCCGCGCCCAGGTGGTGGAGGCCCTTCTGGAGAGCGTCAGCGCCGAGGTGGGTGGATTTTTCTCGACGACCCTGGGGGAGGACGGAAGTCATTATCATACCAACGGGGTATATCGAGGAGACGATCGAGAGCTCATCGACCAGTGGATTCTGGCCGCCGTCGACGGCCCTGCCCCCGAGTCACCCTGGTTTTCCGATCACGCCGAGCCGACGATCTTCGATCGCTTCGTTCGTGTCCGCGATTTCTACGACGACGACTATCTCTTTTCCTTCGAGGTCTATCGTAAGTTCTTCGGTCCCGCCGAGGTGGGCGATCAATTGCGGGCGGTCATCGTCGACGGCGATCGTTTCCTGGGGTGGGTTGGCGTCGCTCGACGGGGGACCAATGAGCGTTTCAGCTGCCAGGAAGAATCGGCGTTGCAGAAGATTCTATCCCAGGTCAAAAGTGCCCTGACGGCGGCTCAGGTCCTGTCGGAGAACCGATGTGGCGATGAAGTCTACGCCATGGTCACTCCCGGGGGCGCCATCGAATGCGCCTCACCCAATTTCAAAAGACAGATCGATGCGCAGGCCATGGACCTGCTTTCCCAGAGGGTGCGTGCCCTCGATGAAGATCGGTGCAATGCGCCCACCACGGCGATGGTCGGTGATTTTGCTCTCCAATTGGTTCGCCTCGACGGCCCAGGTGGGGTGCGTTATCTGGCGCGTGCCGAGCGGGCTCAATTGATGCGCATCGACCGGCGTCTGTGGCTGACACGGCGCCAGCGCGAGATCGCCGAATATGCTGCGGCGGGCGCCACGGTCTCGGAAATCGCCGATGTCCTCGATCTGTCGCCATATACGGTCAAGACCCACCTCAAGAATATCTATTGCCGACTCGGCGTCGCCTCCCGGGTGGAGTTGGCCCAGATCTTTGAATAATCCTGTAAGGGGGAGCCGGTCGGGCTGGAATCGGTGGATTCAGGTTCTATAATGGAGAAGAACCTCGTCCACGCCGTATCGTCATTGCTTCTCCACCACGGGAGCGACGTCATGAAGCTTCGTCTCCATGGGTTTTTGCACGAATTGCCACCCGGTCCGACGTCGTTTCCCCATATCAGCTACGGGATGGGAAAGGATCTCTACGAGAATCCTCTGGGCACTCTCATGACCTATTACGAGGAGTTCGGACCGGCCTTTACGTTGAGATTTCTGGGCCAGGAGATGGTCTTTCTCATCGGCCCCGAGGCCAATCAGATGATCCTGACCTCCGATTATCGCGACTTTTCTTGGGAGCACGGCCTGTTGGCGGAGATGATTCCTTTTATCGGCTATGGATTGTTGACCACCGACGACGAGGTCCACGATCGGGCGCGCAAATTATTGGCCCCCGCCTTTTATCCGGCCCGGATTCAAAATTATGGGGAGCATATGGTCTCTCGCGCCGTGGAGGCGGCCGAGGCTAAAAGGGACGGTGACCTCTTCGAATTGCACGGGTGGACCCGGCAGGTGGCCCTCAAGATCGCCGGTGACGTGTTGTTGGGCATGGATACGCCCAGGGAGAAAGCGGAGTTTTTCGCCGAGCAATTCGAAAAGGGGCTGAGCTGTTATGACGGCTATTTCTGGCAGACCTTGCTGCGCCGAGGGCCGGGCTCGCTGCAGTCGAAGATGAAAAAGCACGTCGAAAAGCTCGACGAGGTCATCGAAGAGGAGATCGCCGAGCGCCGACGATGGCCCGCCGGCGGGGAGGCGATCTTGGATCTTCTGGTCCATGCCGAGGCCGACGGCCAGCGATTTAGCCCCCGGGAGATCCGCGATCATCTGGTGACCCTGCTCTTTGCTGGCCATGACACCACGGCGGCCACCGTGGCCTGGCTCTTCGCCTCGATCGGTCGCAATCGCCATATCTACGATAGATTGGAACAAGAGATCGATGACGTGCTCGGCGGCCGTGAACCGAGCGCCCAGGAGTTGTTCAATGAGTTGCCCTATCTCGATCAGGTGGTCAAAGAGACGCTGCGCCTCTATCCACCGGCCTGGTTCGGGCCGCGAATGGCGCGAAAGGAATTTCGAATCTACGGCTATCGAATCCCCGCCGGCACCCACGTCTCGTATTGTTCCTGGGCCACTCATCGCATGCCCGAGCTCTTCGAGGATCCGGAGGCCTTTGATCCCGATCGTTTCCAGGAGTCGAAATGCCGTGCCATGGAGCCCGGGGCCTACGTGCCCTTTGGCCGCGGACCGCGCACCTGCATTGGCATGCGATTTGGTGAATTGGAGGCCAAGATTCTGACCGTGGTGCTCATGCAGCGCTTTCGGCTCGAACTCTTCCCGGGCCAGCAATTCTCAGTTCGCACGGTGCCCACCATCAGTCCTCGCCAGGGGGTCAAAATTCGACTCCATCGTCGTTGAGAGTGGACAGGGCCGAGATCCTGACGGTATTTTGAGCGTATCGATGAGCAATAGCGTATCGATGAGCAATGACGAATACTCATATGATCGGGTCAGGAGTTAAATAATGAAGTGCCCCAACATTGTATCGAAGGTGGGTCTGCTGGCGATGATGGCGGCGGCGATGTGGCTGGCCATCTCCTGTGGTCCCAGCGGCGAGGGACGTCTCGGTGACGAGTCAGGGACCACTGAATGTGCGGCCGCCCCCGGCGGCGAATGCCCGGCGGGCACCTATTGCGACAGCGCCAACGAGACCTGCGCCCTTGGATGTCTGTCCAGCGATCACTGCGCCGGCACCGATCGCTGTGAGCGCCCCTATGGCGAGCCCGTTGGTCAATGCGTGCCCCGGTCGGTGGAGTTTTCAGAGCGCCCCAAATTTGGGACCGAGCCCTCAGAACAACCGGTCTACGGCAGCAGCTGTGCACAATTATGCGATGACGCCATCAACTTCTTTGCCATGTGTTGGGACGAGGAACCTGCTCCCGGAGAGATCGAGGAATGCACTCAGGAATGTGAGGCGGATATCTCCGATGAGGAGTTCCAGATCGCACGGCAATGCATCGATTGTGTGACCAGCGCCGGCTGCGAGGGGATGTTTAGCGGTATCTGCGACGATATCTGTGAAGGATTATAAAAAATCCTAAAACTCGAGATTCAAATCCAGCTCATCGTAGAGGGGCACCAGCTTTTCCTCGATGAGTTGGCGGGCTCGCTCCAGGTCGACGTCCTGCGCCCTGTCCAGGCCCTCGGCAAGAGTCGCCAGAATCTCCTTTTGGCGTTTCCCCACGGCGTAAGCGGCGGCATAGGGGATGTGGCTGTACATGACCATGGCGTAGCGAGACCGGTAGATATCTCCCAGGTGTTTTTCCAGTAGAGACTCCACCTTCTTTTTTAGCAAGAAGGTGGGGTTTGCTACTTTTTCGCCCATCTCCCGGGCATTCTCCAGGGCCATATCGGCGATGGCCTCCGTATTGGGCTTACGAGCGTTGAAAAAGCGGGGGAAGACCTGAGCGAAATCCTCGTGTTGGGCCAGTAGATCATCGAGGACCAGGCAATCCTCGAAGCCACTGTTGAGGCCCTGACCGAAGAAAGGAACGATGCCGTGGGCGGCGTCGCCCACGAGCAGTACTTTATCCTCCCAATACCAGGGCGCCGAGCGGACCGTGCCCAGCGTGCCCACGGGGTGTTCGAAGAAGGTGTCGACGAAGTCGCCCAGCAGGGGTGTGGCGTCGCCGTAGTGGCGCTCAAAGAAGGCCAGCAGACTCTCTTGATCATCGATGCTCTCGAAGCTGTCCGGTCCGGTCTGGGGCATATAGACGGTGCCCGTAAAGCTGCCGTCCAGGTTGGCCAGGGCCATTAAAAAGTGGGATCCCCGCGGCCAGATATGGAGGGCGTTTTTCTCGAGCAGATAGGAGTCGTCGGGGCCGGAGGGGAAGAGGAGCTCCTTATAGCCCCAGTCCATAAAGTCCACCGACTCTTCAAGCCCTTTTTTCTCGACCAGCGCTTTTCGGACCACCGAGGGGGCGCCGTCGGTGCCGATGAGAACGTCGAATTCGGCGGACCGCCGACCCTCTTCGAAGATGAGCCGTCGCCGGTCGAAGTCGACATCTTCTACGGCGGCGTTAAATTCGATGGCAACCCCGGCCTCCTCGGCGGCGGTGAGCAAAAATTCGTTGAGCATCCCCCGGGAGACCGAATAATTGCACTCCGAGTCGTCTTTTCCGTAGGGCTGGTAGGTCAACTCCCCATGGAGGTCGTGCATCATTCGGCCCAATACGGGCACGGTCAGCTCGAGTACTTGCTCCCGAAGGCCGACGCGCTCCAGGGCGCTCAAGCCGCGGTTGGTGAGCACCAAATTGATGGAGCGGCCGCCGCCGATCTGGGCGCGGCGCATATCGGGGCGCTTTTCGAAGAGTTCGACAGAGTGACCGCGATTTGCCAGCAAGGTGGCCAATACGCAGCCCACCGGACCGGCTCCAACGATGGTGAGGGACGGCTTTTGAGTATTCATAGGGTCGCCAGTGGTCAGAAATGGTCAGGTCGCGCCGGGAAGTATCCCGAGCCTTCGATTGTTCTATCCAGCGACGGAAAATCCTGCAATGAGGGATAGGCCATGGCCTTTCGACATCTGCGAGATATCCTCGGCGAAGCGGGCTCACTGAGCGTATATGCAGCGTGCAGCCTGGTGGGAGCTCTGGTTCAGCCGAGTCATCAAACTCAGGGGGAGGGCACACCGGTGGTGTTGGTTCCCGGATTTTTGGGCCGTGGCCTCGCTTTTCTGAGGCTGCGCCAGGCCCTTATACGAGCGGGTTATCCGGTCTACATCGCCGATCTGGGCTACGGGGTGGGTTGTCTGGAGGAGAAATCGCGGCTTCTGGAAAAACTCATCGATCATGAGGGGTTAGACGATTATTATCTGATCGGTCATTCCATGGGCGGGCTGATCGCCATGGGGATGAGCGATGAATATCGTCGGCGCGCCCGTCATTTCATTACCCTGGGGACCACCTTTCGGGGCGCCATATTGAGCTACCTGATGCCCATCTTTCCGGCGGCCCGCCAGCTTCAGCCGCGTTCGCCAGTAATCCAGCGCCTTCTGCAGCGAGTGGAGGAGCACGATAATATCACCTCCGTCGTCGCCGCCTGGGACGAGATCGCTCTGCCGCCCAGATCGTGTCTGGTTGAAGGTTGTGAGGTGCGAAAAACCGTACCCGGTCACGCCCAGCTCATCTTACGCTCCCGCGCTATCGAGCACCTGGTGGAGTTGTTGGAGGAGCTGGAGACGGGGAGAGTTGGGAAGCCCGATATCCCAATAGTGGAGTGAATCCCCTCCACCCTGGTTATGCCATCACCGCCAGCTGTTGCATCCTGCCATATGTCTTCAAATACTTCAGAAATCTGGCGAATTGATCCTGCATCTGTTGCAGCCCCATGCGGGCCTGTTGCCAGGCCGATTCATTGGCCACCGTCGCCGTGGTGGGAAGGTCGGCGATGGATTCTTGGAGGGCGTTGAAAGAGCGGCGAAGCCGTTGTTCCTGGGCGGCGTCGACCGGCTCTTCGGCCAGAGCTTCCGTCAAAAATTGGTCGAACTCGCCGGCCAGGGTCAGCAATAGCGGGCGAGCCGCCGGATTGCCCTGGAGGTCGTCGAGGAAGGTCTGCATCGCCGACAGACGGCTGTCGGCCTCGATATATTTGCCCTTCGATACATAAATCAGCGAATCGTACATCATATCCTCATCTCATCCGTGCCCGGTATGCCATAAGAGGGCGCCCGTAGCTGGTAGTGGAGATGTAGATATGCAGGGTCTGTGCCAATTTGATCTTTGGCTGCGCGAACTGGTGATTATCTTTGTAGGCTGGACCAATTGGGGCGCCCTGTCGATGAGGGCGTCGGAAAAATAATTCATGGGGGGCTTGCCGCTTGCAGTGCCCATGGGTTCACCACAAGTAGGGGGAGGAGTATATGCAGTTCTCGAAGTTTGTGGCACAACGCAGGTACTACACCACTTTTGTCGCCCTGTTGACCCTTCTCTTCGCCACGATGGGATGTGCCGAAGACCTCGACGATGAGGAGGATACGGACCTGGGTGGCTCGCTTCATACGGAGCCGGAGCGGGCGGAGATAGGACAAGGAGACAGTTGCGTCCAGGCCGGTCAATACCTGGGGGTTGAGGGGGCCCAGGCCTGGATCGACTGTCCACTTCAGGGACTCGAAGAGATGGCTGCCGGAGGCCATACCTTCAGCGGGGAGGGGGACTTTTCGAAAAATGCCGATCAATGTGCCCAATATCTGGAGCTGTTGATCGAGGCGACCCATCAGGGCGATGATCTTCTCCTGGGATGGGAATCGCTCACCGATGCTGAGATCAATGCCGTTTTGGCCACCGGCGACGGAGCGGTCAACATCTATCATTACCAGGACTCGGTCAGCGCCGATGAGGGGCTAAAGCCGCCAGAATGTGCAGGCCATAAACCCTGCCCGATGGAGGAGCTGACGGTCTGTGTCAACCCGAGTCTCAATATCCTGCCCCCTCCACCCGAGTTGCGGGCATCGATCTTCAGGATCCAGCCCACGATCTCGGAGACCGTGGAATGGAAGATCGATAAAAGGGTCAGTCCCGATACATGGGAGCTGTTCACCGGCGAGATGGGGATTTCCGATTATCTGGTCACCGTGGACGTGGAGGAGATCGAGCGCACCTTTAGGGCCTCCATGTCGATCCCCGTGGAGAATCCCACCAACCTGACCGCCGAGATCGCCAGGGTGGTCATCGATGTTGATTTTGAAGAGGTCGCCGTACTCGACGAGTGTTCGGGGCCAGAGGGGCTGGTGCAATTTCCCTATCTGCTACGCCCCGGGCAGGTTCTATTTTGTAGTTATACCGCGGAGTTCCCCGATGACAGCGATGTCGCCGTCGGGGCCTTATTCGAGGTGACGCCCACTAGTGCGCTCGGTCCGGCCGCTGCTTCGGCACCGGTGAGCTTTGCCGGAGTGGAGCCGTCGGCACGGGTCGTGACGGTGGTCGACGATCTGGAGGGCGAGCTCGGAAGTTGTGCCTCCGACGAAGTCCCCTGTCATTTCGCATATGAAGAGGCATTCCTCTGCGATGATGATCAGGGGGAGCATATAAATACGGCGACCATTGAGCAGACGGGGCAGCAGGCCCAGGCTGCAGTAGAGGTCATCTGTGAGGCCGAAGAGCCTCCAAAGCCGAAACCTCCCAAGACAAAAGAGGAATTAAAGAAGAAGGAGGAGGACAAGAAGAAGAAGGAGGATAAAAAATAGAGCTGGACCAGAGATGGCAGGGCGGTCCGTCAGAATAGGAATTGATATTGGAGGCGGACCAGCCCTTCTGCTTGCCAGTTGTTGGGCGACAGGCGCAGCCACTGCAGACCGCCTTCGGCGTGGACCTTGGATTGGTGGCCCAGATGGAGAATCTGGACCCCTGCCATGGCCTGGCGAAGCTGGCCTGTCTCGAAGTCGGTGTAGGGACGGCTGTCGGAGTAGCGGGCCACGGCGACGAGGCGCTCCGGGATGGCCAGCACTGCCAGATGGGCCGTGGCGCCGAAGCCATTTCGCGGCTCCGAGAGAGAATCGGTGAGGATATCATCGAGTTGAACGATCTGTTCCGGTTTTATGACTCGGAAAAATCCGGCTACGTGCAGGGAGACGATATTGACCCGCAGGTGGAGGTCGGCCGTGGCGGCCATCACGTAATCGGCGGCCAGCTCTCGCTCGGGTGCCATGGGCTGCCAGTCCTGCATTTCGTTATCGACGGTGCCGTAGGTGCCGAGGCCGATGGAGAGGTTGAGCTCCTCAGCGGGCACGACGGGGACCTCCGAGGTCTGGTAGGTACCGAGTGGGGTGAAGATGAGCCGGGTCGAGGCCATATGTCCCATCGAGCCCGGTGGGGCGGCGTTGGCCCCCTGGCCGCTAAAGAAACCGACGGCGTAGCGGAATTTACCGCCCAGATCGCCGTGGGCCATCACTCCTATATCGCGGCCCGTGGGCCATTGAAATTCGTTGTTGGCCGCCGAGCGCTCCACGAATTGGTGCCGTGTCGGCGGGGCGTGGCGCTCCCAGCTAAAAGGGATATTAAATTGGCCGACTCTGACGGTGAGGGTGTCACCGAAGCGATAGCTTACCCAGCCGTCGCGAAGGGAGGCTCCCCCTGAGATATCGAACATGAGGCGAAAGCGCAGGTTCGGATCGTAGGCGTGGCCCTGGATATCGGGCTGGAGTCGGCGCAAAGAGAAGGTGCTGTGGTCGCTCTGGATGTCGGAGTACAGAAATTGGTAGCGAAGTTGAAAGCGCCCCGCCAGCTCCAAAGAATAGCGCTCGTCGTCGCTGGTGATGGTCATTCCCCCGTCGCCGGTGACGGTGCCACTGTCGGCAAAGAGCAAGCTGGGAGCCAAGAGGGTAAATAAGAAGCACAAGACGGCAAAGCTTCTCATCGGCACTCCCAAATATCGATCACAGCACTAAATCAGTTGAATTAGGACGCCTGAACTTCCAGCTCTGCCAGTTTTTGCTGGATCTGCTCACGCACCTGGGCGTTGACGGCGTCCATGGCCAGAAGTTGCTGGAAGGTGTTGCGAGCTTGTTGGTGTTGGCCCAGATCGATCTCGCAGAGGGCGATATTATACTGGGCCGACACGGTGGCTTCCGGATCGTCGGCGGCCTGGCGGAATTCCTCGATGGCCTCGTTCAACAGGCCCATATCGCGATAGGCCACGCCCAACTCCAGATTGGAATTGACCACGGAGTCGAAGATGGCCGAATCCTCTCCGGTCAGCTCCTCCAGCGAGGAGTTGGGGTTGAATTTTTGTGAAAGGCTACGGGCTCCGAAGGAGTTGTCGTCGGCACCGGCGCCGGCGCGCAGATCATAGATCTGTTCCCGTCGAGGGCCGATGCCCGGGTGGTCGGGGTTCTCCGAGGCGAAGACCTGGAGGGCTTCCGATGCCTCTTCAGTCAGGCCTTGTTGGATGAAGAAATCGATCTCGGCCATCTCCCCCATGGGATCGTCGCCGCCCAGGTTGACTTCGTCGTCGCCCATATCGCCGAAGAGATCGCCGAAGAGATCGTCTGCCTCCACGCCTTCAAAGAGGCTATTGACGCCGGGGCCGGTGGCGGTTCGGCCCTCGCTTTCTTCATCCAGAGCGACCAGGTCGGCGTCATCGAAATCGGCGTCGTCGCTGAAATCCATGTCCACGATCTCATCGGCGTCGCCGAATTGAAGCTCCAGATCGTCGACCACTTCCGAGTTCGTATCGAAGGACAGATCTTCGATGCCTTCTGACCCGAAGTCCATCCCCTCCAGGTCGGGGAGCAATTCCTCGGAGCGATCTTCTTGAGGAGCGAGGGACTCCACTTCATCGAGGGACTCCACTTCATCGAGGGACTCCACTTCATCGAGGGACTCCACT
>SLJM01000459.1 GCA_007135085.1 Myxococcales bacterium | reverse complement strand
CACACCCCGGCCTCCGCGGGCCAAGACGCCGCCGGTGACCCGCTTAAAGTCGGGACGGGTGCGCCCGTAATTCATGCGCGGCTCCCAGATCACCTTGGCGTCGACCTGCCCTTCAATGCCGCGAACAAAGCGTAGGATCTCGGGGCGAGCCATGGAGTAGCCGCAGCCGTCAAGATCACCCTCGACGGGCATGCAGTCGATGATCTCGAAGGCCCCCGAATCGGTGCGCATCTCCGTGATGAGCACGTTGGTATGTTCGAAATAGCGCTGCCGCGACTCGTAGTGAACCCCGTCGGGGTTGATACGAAAGGTCCCTCCCTTATTTTCATCGAGAATGGCCCCGAACACAGAGGGACTGTCCAGGTGGGGTAGACAACACCAGTCGATGGCGCCATCGCAGCCCACCAGGGCGATGGTGCGTAGATTGCCAATCGCCCCGTAATCCTCGATGGGCTTATATCGCATTTCTCGATCTACTCTTCCCATATGCATCACCTCGGTACTACGTTCGCTATGCTCACGGTGGTTGGTAGTTGGTGGTTTGTGGTTAACTGCGCTCTGCGATCAGCTCGTGTGCTTCGATTCATCTCGATCGATGAACAACTAACTACGAACTACAAACCACGCGAGCGAAGCGAGCCAACCACGCGAGCGAAGCGAGCCAACCACTCCTATTGGAGAATTGCCATGAGACGCCTGTTGTCCACCTTTATCGTCGTATTTGCCCTGACGTGGGGCTGCCAGTCTTCGCCGGAGCCCGGTGAGTCATCGGAACTCCCCGCCGAGGAGGAGCCCCGGGACGACGGGGAGGAGACGATGGAGCAAGAGCCTGAAAAGGTCAATGAAAATAATAAGTTAGATGGTCTCGGTGCTGATGGGCGGGCCGAGGAATGTCCGCCGCCGGAGGATTCGGGGCAGATGTGCGCACAGGTCATCGTCTGGGCTCTGTCGCCCGATGGAAAATGTTGTGAATATCCCACTCCCTGTCATGCGCCCAAAGATTGGGAGACCTTCAACAGCGCCGAGGAATGTGCTCAGGCGGTTGGTGAAGACAGCGACGGCGATCAGGACGAGAGCGAGGAGTCTGAGCCCGCCGAAGACTGAGATTGGAGCATCTCGAAAAAGGCCCTGGCCGCCGGACTCTGGGTGCGATCGCTTCGATAGGCGATGGCCAGCCGCCTCGAGATGGGATCTTTCAGACAGCGCAATCCCTCGTCGGCTCGGGAGAGGGCAAATTGGCTAACAAAACCGGCGCCGATACCCTGGGCGACCATCTGCTTGATGGACTCGATAGCCCGCAATTCCATGACGATGTCGAGATCGATGCCCGCTTTTTCCACGCGCTCGTCGATGATCTCGCGCACCGCCGAGCCGGCCTCGAATAGCACCAGGGGCTGGCCGTCGAGATCACCCCACTCAAAGGACTTAGCCCCGCTGGCCGGATGGTCGGGGGGCACGATAAGCCTCAACTCATCTTCCACCCAGGGCACGATCTCAAGTCTCGAGATGGGCTCCCGGGTCTCGTTGGGGGCCTTGATGGGAAGGGTGACGATGCCCAGATCGAGCTTTCCCTCCAGAACATCCACGATGGACTGCTGGCTCGATTGCTCACGCACAAAAAACCGAATCTCCGGCTGCTCCTCGTGAAATCGCCCCAGCACGGGGGGCAGCAAATAAGTCGTCGCCGTGGCGCCTCCGCCGACGGCCAACGACCCACTCCGGAGCCCGATGAGCTCGTCCAGGGCTGTGCGGCCGTCCTCCATCGCCGCCAGCGACCGTTCGGCATAAACCTTAAATGTCCGCCCCGCCTCGGTGAGCACCATTCCCTTTGATGTGCGGTCGAAGAGTTTTTGTCCCAGCTCGTCCTCTAACTTCGACAGCTGGGCGCTCACCGCCGGCTGGGTCAGGTGGAGTTGTTCGGCCGCCCGGGTCATGTGGCTTTCGCGGGCGATGGCGATAAACGTCTGGAGGTAGTCGAGGTTCATTTGTTGGGTGGTGGGGAGTCGGTGGTGGGTGGTGGGAACTTCAAACGGCGGAACGGCAACGACAAGGAAACGGCGGAACTGCAACGACAAGGAAACGGCGGAACAGCGACTACAACGGCGGAACGGCGACTGCAACGACACGGCGGAACAGCGACTGCGTTGCTGTGTCTTTTGTAGCTCCCACCACCCACTCCCCACCACCCATAACAATTATTTATCACCAAAATAAAATCAATCAATTTACATTATGCACCATCGGTCCCTATAGTTCTCCCCGTCTGAAGCAGTATTTTCGATAACCCTCCCTCCACCCTGCGAGGACGCAATGACTGATCAGAACAATCCCTGGGATGCAAAGAAGAAGTTCGACTCCGACAAGGGCGAATTTACGGCCTATGAGCTCAAGGCGCTGGAGCGCGCCGGGCTGGGCAAGATCGACAGCCTGCCCTACTCGATCAAAGTGTTGCTCGAGTCCTGCCTGCGAAATTTCGACGGCGATATGGTCAACGAAGACCACGTTAAGGCGCTGGCCGGCTATGACGCCGAGAACGTCGGCGAGCAAGAGGTGCCCTTTAATCCGGGCCGCGTGGTGTTGCAGGACTTCACCGGTGTGCCCGCCGTGGTCGACCTTGCGGCCTGCCGAAGTGCCATGGAGCGCTGGGGCAAGGACGTCTCGAAGGTCAACCCCCTGAGCCGGGCGGACCTGGTCATCGACCACTCCGTGCAGGTCGACGAATTCGGCACCGCCAAGTCGATGGGCTTCAATACGAAGAAGGAGTTTGAGCGCAATAAGGAGCGCTACGAGTTTTTGAAGTGGGGCAAGCAGGCCTTTTCGAATTTCGCCGTGGTGCCGCCGGAGACGGGAATTGTGCACCAGGTGAACCTGGAATACCTGGCCGGCTGTGTGCTCACTGAAGAGCGCGACGGTGAGCAGGTGGCCTATCCCGATTCGCTGGTCGGCACCGACTCCCATACGACGATGATCAACGGCCTGGGCGTCACCGGCTGGGGTGTGGGCGGCATCGAGGCCGAGGCCTGCATGCTCGGTCAGCCGATCTTCATGTTGATCCCCGAAGTGGTGGGCTTTGAGGTCACGGGTGAGCTCAAAGAAGGCGCCACGGCGACCGACCTGGTGCTGACCGTGACCCAGATGCTTCGCCGCCACGGCGTGGTCGGAAAATTCGTGGAATTCCACGGCCCCGGCCTTGCCAGCCTGACGTTGGCTGATCGTGCGACGATCGCCAATATGGCGCCCGAATATGGCGCCACCATGGGTTATTTCCCCATCGACCAGAAGACGCTGGACTATCTGCACCTGTCGGGCCGCGACGCCGAGCAGATCGACCTGGTCGAGCAATATTGCAAGCTCAACGGTTTCTGGCGAAACGACGACTACGACGTCACCTATAGCTCGACCTTGAGCCTGGACCTTGGTGAGGTGGAGCCCAGCCTTGCGGGACCGAAGAATCCGCACGAGCGCGTCATCATGAGCGAGATGCAGGGCGACTTCCGCATGCACTGCGAAAAAACCTTCGACAAGCCCGAGAAGACCAGCGCCAAAGACGTGGAGTTCCGGGGCAATACCTTCGATCTGACCGACGGTGATATCGTCATCGCCGCGATCACGTCGTGCACCAATACGTCGAACCCGGCTGTGATGATCGGCGCCGGTCTGCTGGCTCGAAAAGCCAGTGAGCTGGGCCTGAAAGCAAAGCCCTGGGTCAAGACCTCCCTGGCTCCCGGCTCGCGAGTGGTCACCAAATATCTGGACGACGCCGACCTGACCAAAGATCTCGAGGAAGTCGGGTTCTATACGGTCGGTTATGGATGCACGACCTGCATCGGTAATTCGGGACCCCTGCCGGAGCCGATCGAAAAAGCGATCATCGACGAAGATCTGGTGGCCTGCTCGGTGCTCTCGGGTAACCGAAACTTCGAGGGCCGCATCAGCCCCTACACCAAGGGCAATTACCTGGCCTCGCCGCCGCTGGTCGTGGCCTACGCCATTGCCGGTACGATGGACATCGATATGTACAACGATCCCATCGGCACCGACAAAGAGGGCAACGACGTCTTCTTGAAGGATGTCTGGCCGTCGAACGCCGAGATCCGAGAGTTCATGAATAAATTCGTGAGCCGCGAAGACTTCATGGAAAAATACGCCGAGGTCTACGAGGGGCCGGAGAAGTGGCAGGCTCTCGACGCTCCCACGGGCGATGTCTTCGCCTGGGACGAGGACTCCACCTATATTCAGGAGCCCCCGTTCTTCGTGGACATGGGCCTCGACGTGCCGTCGATTAAGCCCGTGGAAGACGCGCGATGCCTGGTCAAAGTGGGTGACAACACCACCACCGACCACATCAGCCCCGCCGGTGTGATCCCCGTGGACAGCCCGGCTGGACGCTTCTTGTTGAGCAAGGGCGTCAAGCGCTCCATGTTCAACTCCTTCGGCTCCCGCCGCGGAAATGACCAGGTCATGACCCGGGGAACCTTCGGCAACGTGCGCCTCAAAAATCAGCTCGCCCCCGGCACCGAGGGTGGCTACACCACCTATCTTGGGCCGGAAGGAGAGCCGGACAACCCGGTGGAGCTCAACTATTCGAGCGACCACGTGCCGTCACAGGGCGACCAATGCTTCATCTATGATGCGGCGGTCCAATATATGCGCCACGGAGTGCAGACCGTTGTCCTTGGCGGTGAAAATTACGGCATGGGCTCGAGCCGCGACTGGGCGGCCAAGGGTACCTACCTGCTCGGTGTGAAGGCGGTCATCGCCACCAGCTACGAGCGAATTCACCGCTCCAACCTGATCGGTATGGGCGTGCTGCCCCTGCAGTTCAAAGATGGCGAGAACGCTGACAGCTTAGGCCTGACGGGCCACGAGGTGTTCAATATCGCCATCGACGATGATCTCAAGCCCATGCAAGAGGTCACCGTCAAGGCCACGAACCCCGAATCGGGAGAGACCACCGAATTTACGGCGGTCAACCGAATCGATACCCCGGCCGAGCTTGGCTATTACCGAAACGGCGGCATCCTCCATATGGTGCTGCGCAATATGGGTAATGCCTGAGTGGTGATACCGTCAGGGCCGGCAGGTTCCGACTGTTTGTAGAGCCGAAAATACTGCCCACCTCGGGGTGATCCGGGGTGGGCAGTGTTGTTTTTTGGGCTGGCCCGGGCTTATGGTCCACAGGCCATCCCTGGCCTGGCAGTATGGTCCACAGGCCATCCCTGGCCTGGCAGTAAGTCGTTTTGTCGAGAGAATAGCAGTGACTACCACAGATTCCGGCTCAACTATGATTGATATGATCCGCCCGCCCCGCCTTCGCCAGGGCGCCACCCTGGGCGTCATCGCCACCTCGTCGCCGATCGATAAGGCCGGTGATGCCCTGGTCGAACGAGGTTATGAGCGCCTTCGCGAGAAGGGTTTCAAAATCGTGGAGGCACCCAATTGCCGCAGCCATCGGGGACACGCGGCGGGCACGATTCTAGAGAGAGTCGATGCATTGCACGCCTTTTTCGCCGATCCCGACATCGACGGCATCATCTCCTTCTGGGGTGGGATGCAGACTCACCAACTTCTGGAATATATCGACTGGGATCTCATCGCGGCGAATCCCAAACCACTGGTGGGCTATAGCGATCTGACGGCCCTGACCTCTGCGATCAGCCATATGACCGGGTTGGTCACCTTCTCGGGCCCGGCGGTCATCACCTTCGCCAAACCCAGGTTATTTGACTATTCATGGCGCTGGTTCGAGCGGGTTTTGATGGAAGGGGGCGACAGGCTCGTCTACGAGGCCTCACCGATCTGTAGCGATAACGTCTGGTATGAGCGGGACGACAAAAAGATGGTCGAGCGACCGGCGCCGGGATGGCGGTGCTATCGCCCCGGCGAGGCGAGTGGACCCATCGTCGGAGGCAACCTGGGCACCTTGCTCCTCCTCACCGGCACTCCCTATTGGCCCGAGATGGAGGGACGAATCTTCTTCGTCGAGGAGGACGAGGTCGAAAGCACGGCGACCCTGGACCGCATGTTTACTCAGGCGCGCCAGATGGGCGTCTTCGACCAGATTTCAGGCATGGTGATCGGCCGCTTCGCCTCCAGTGTAGGACTCTCGGAGGAGGACTCCCTGGAGATGATCCTCGACGACGCGCTTCGGGGCTACGACTTTCCCGTGATGGTCGACGTCGACTTCGGCCACACCGACCCGTTGATGACCTTTCCCATCGGCGTGGAATGCCGGATGGATGCCGGCGCGAAAGAGCTGGAGTTGGTCGAGCCCTGGGTGGGAGGAATATGAGGGCAGCAGGCAGTAAGTAGTATGGTCCACAGGCCATCCCTGGCCTGGCAGTAGGT
>SLJM01000332.1 GCA_007135085.1 Myxococcales bacterium | reverse complement strand
TTTCCCACCGCGGGAGCCGGCTCGGATCTCGCTTATCTCTTCGTCGCCGAGCTCGGCTTCCAGAAGTTGATCGTACGTGCAGGGGAGGACCATTCGGCCCGTGCCTCGCACGCCGATAGCGCCGTCGCCGAGCCAGAAGTGATCCAATACGAGGCCCGCTACGGGATGGTCCGGTGATTTGCTTTTGCCTCTTGGTCGAGGCGGGTTGAAGGGCCAGATGGACAATTCGATCTCACCATTTCCCCAGGGCTCGGATTTGCCCGGTCGGGCTTGTCCGTTGTGGCGGCGCTTCAGGGCCCTGTTTCGGGCGACGAACGCCGATTCCGGGATTCGCTCCAGGAGGTATTGGGCCAATCGCGACGGGTCGGGAAGGGCCTCGTGATCGGCTGTGGGTTCAGATGGCGAGGCGTCGACAAGTGAGCGAAGGCTCGTGGCGATTCGCCGTCCTTCGCGAAGCGCCGAGGTGTGGAGGCCCTGTTTTTTCGGGTCGCCGTGACGCAGGCATAGAAGCTGAACATAGACCTCGTCGTTTGCACTGCTGAAGAGCTCGGCCCGAGCTTCCTTGATGGCCTCGAAGGCGCGCTCACCATAGAAATGACGGGGCAGGAGCAGGTCGCGGCCAAGTTGGATCAGCGCCACCAAGTCGGCCAGAGTGGGAGCCAGATCTTCTGGCGGGTCGAGGAGGATCCGCGCCTCGTCTCCACCCACGGGAAGCTCGCCCATTCGGCGGCCGCGGTCCGTGAGATGTCCGTCGGCATCGACGGCGCTCATAGCCTGTAATCGGCGCCTCGCTTCTTCGACGGCAAAGGGCGGCGGTTCGCTGAGCCACGTGGCGTTATCGAAGCGCGGGCCGTCGAGGCCGCATCGGGCGGCGTGGAGGAGGACGTCGTCTAATTCGATTCGCTCGATCTCGGGCTTCGTCTCGGCGTCGGCGTTGAAGCGATTACTGAAGAGCCGAATACAACGTCCCGGACGCAGACGGCCGGCGCGACCGGCGCGTTGGTCCATCGACGCCTGTGAGATCGGCACCAGGGCAAGGGCAGAGCGGCCGCCGCGGTGGATCCTCATACGAGCGAGCCCGCTGTCGATGACTGTAGTCACCCGGGGAAGGGTGAGCGACGTCTCGGCCACGTTGGTGGACAAGAAGATTCGCCGCCCGTCGTGGTCTGAAAAGGCGCGCGTCAAAAAGCGGGGCGGAAGTGAGCCGTGGACCGCCATGAGCTCGATATTGTGACGATTGGCCAATCCCTGCAGGGCTGACTCGCAATCTGAGATCTCTCCCTTGCCGGGCAGAAAGACCAGGATATCGCCGTCGTCGTCGGAACTGTCAGGGCCGGTGAGGATTTCTTCGACGGCCTGACGAACGCGACCGGCCAGGTCGTCCCGCGTCGGTGATTGGACCTGGTCGCGATATTCGATGTCCACCGGATAGGTGCGGCCACGGGCTTCGATAACGCCGGCGCCGATCTGGTCGGCCAACTCGGCGGCGTCCACCGTAGCCGACGTAAAGATGAGATCGCCGTCGAAGCGGTCTCGCTCAAGCGCATCGAGGACGACGGCGCCGATAAGGTCGACCTCCCAGCCACGCTCGTGAAATTCGTCGATCAAAATGGCGTCGAATTGATCCGGGCCGTCGCCGGCGAGCATGCGAAGAGCTACGCCCGTGGTGGCGAAGATAATTCGAGTCTTCTTCGACGTTCGGTCATCAAAGCGCACACGGTACCCGATGGTCTGCCCCGCCGACTCGCCGATGCACTCTGACAGATAGGTCGCCAAAGACCGACAGGCCACCCGCCGCGGCTCGACGACCAATACCGTGCCCTCCCGGGCGTCAGCCAGCCACAGTGGAAGCCGCGTAGACTTACCGGAGCCCGTGGGAGCGACGACCACGAGCGGTTTATTCGCTGCCAGCGCTGCATCGAAGCCGCCGCGTACCTCGTCGACCGGTAGAGAGGTGGCGAATCGTTCGGTTAGCGTTGGTGTGGGGTTTTTCTGGGTCATAGGAGCCACTGCGTGGGTACGGGTCATTCAATTCACATCTTCCGATTTCCGATTAAATTTCAATATTTTAAATTTTGAAGAAACAGCAACAGCAACTAGAAACTCTCAAATTTAATCGGAAGTCGGAAATCGGAAATCGGAAAGCATTTGGTTTTGCGGCCTACGGCACGCGACCAAATATCCAGGGCAATCCAAGCGACAAAAGGCGCACGATCATCATGGCCGTGATGGCAAACCAGACGCCCACGAGCCCCCAGCCGAGCATCAAGGTGGCCACGAGCAGGGCCGAGGCGACGACGGCGGCCAGGACCATGGTGATCGCCAGGTAGCGAAACGCCTCGAGGCCCATGAACAATCCGTCCCAGACGAAGACCAGGCCGTTGATGGGCTGCAGGACCACGACGAAGATCAGGATCGTCAGGATAAGGGTGAGCGTCTCCGGGTCATCCGTAAAGAGGCCCGGAAGGATTGGTCGAGCCATGAGAAAGATGAGGGCCAAAAGGACACCGACGGCGAGCCCCCACTGAAGGATTCGATTCCCAACTTCACGGGCCACCTCCGGGGCGTCCTCGCCGATATGGCGGGCCAGCAGGGCCTGGGCGGCGATGGCCAGGGAGTCGACCACGAGGGCGAGGAATCCCCAGAGTTGATAGGAAACCTGGTGGGCCGCTACTTCGACGACACCGATGCGGGCAGCCACGGCGGTGGCGAAGGTCATGGTGGCGATGAGCGAGCCCGTGCGGATGAGCATATGACCGCCGATCTGGATGAGCGGCAATAGCTCCGAGGGACGGGGGACGACCAGCTGGACCTGAAAGGTCTCGCGATGACGCACCAGGAGAAGCCACAAGAAGACGAGGGCTCCCGTCCACTGGGCGATCACCGTCGCCGCCGCCGCCCCGGCGATGCCCCAGCCGACGCCGAAGATAAGAATCGGGTCGAGGACCAGGTTTATCAGGTTGAAAATCACGGCCACGATGAGCGGCGTTTTTGTGTCCTGATAGCCCCGAAACGCCCCGTTGCTCGCCAGAATGACGAGCACCGCAGGCCCGGCAAAGGCCCGGATCCGAAGGTAGGTCGCCGCTGGTTCTGCCAGCGGTCCCGTGGCGCCCATCAGGCCGAGAATGGACTCGGTGAAGATGAGCAATGCCGCCGTGGCAAGACAGCCCACTGCCACCGCCAGGGTGAGGGCTTGAGTGACGATGCGCCCGGCGGCCTCGCCGTCGCCCCGACCCACGGCGCGACTGATCTGGGGCGTCGTGCCGTAGGCCAAAAAATTGAAGATCAAAAAGGTGAAGGCAAAGATCGCCGCGTTCACACCGAGGGCGCCCAGCTCGGCCGTGCCCAACTGCCCCACGAAGGCCGTATCCACCAGCGAGACCAGGGGATCGATGGCGAGGCTGCCCAGAGCGGGGATCGCCAGGGCCAATATGGCCTTGTCGTGGCGATGTCTTGTGGGGAGTAGTTCTTTCATCGAACTCAATTCACAGGAACGAGGGAAAATTTCAAGAGAGGGCCCTCGAACTCCATTGGCCGACCACGGGGAAGAAGCGCTAAGATGGTCGACGATTGACGGTAAAGTCGAAGGGTCGACCAGGAGGCGATGATGGTTTTTAAGAGACGAATCGAGAAGATTTTTGTCGTCGCCGTGATTGGCGCTGCCCTGATCTCAACGGCCTGTAGCGAGCGTGAAGATCCGCAAGAAACGGCTGATATTGGTGAGGATGTGGAGGAGGCGCCCACCTGGGAGCGACCCTTAGAGGGGCAATGGTTTCGAGGCGACCTACACGTCCATGCCGCTGGGGCTTCCAACGACGCTTCACCGGAGAGCACGCACGAGCGCATCCGAGAGGTAGCGCTGGAGCGGGAGATGGACTTCGTGGTGCTCACGGATCACAGCAACTCCACGGGCTCCGATCCCTGGACCCTCGACGAAGATCCGGACCTATTTAACCAGGGCCCGGAATTTCCCTTCTGGGATCATGTAGCCGACCTCTCCGATGATTCGTTAATATTGGTCCAGGGCAACGAGATCAGCCCCGTCAGTGACGACCATACCGAGCCCAGAGGTCATGTGGGATGCATCCCGGCGAGCCTCGACGAGTTTGATCCCGACGTGGCCTTTGTGGATCGACCGCGCGGGGAGGTCACCGGCGGGGAGGGGCTGGAGCAGGGATTGGAGGTGGGGTGCTTTACAATCCTGAATCACCCCTTCGGGCCCGTGAATTGGATCGCCTTTGACTGGACCTCCTACGAATACGACGCCGTCGAGGTCTGGAACGGCGGGGCGGGCTACGCCACTTTCGACGAGGAGGCGTTGAAGGGATGGGCCTGTGACCTCTCACAGGGGCGGCAGATCACTCCCGTGGGGGGGAGCGACAACCACAAGATCAACGTCGAGCCCCCGGGGACGATCGCCGATCCACCCCTGGGAACGCCCGTGACCTGGGTCTTCGGCCAGGAGTTGGAGTGGGATCAGATCATCGACGGGCTATATTCTGGAAAGGTGTCGATCACCGATACGGGGCAACCGCTGGAGATCGACGTATTCGATGAGGATGGCCAGTGGCTCGCCATGGCGGGAGGAGAATTCGAGGCCCGGGGCACGGCGGTAATTAAATTGACGGGAAATCGCGGCGACGCCAGCGGTGACCGGACGTTGAGCTTGATGCGAATTCCCGCCGATGCCTGTGACGATCCGCGAGAGGTCGGTGAAATTAATGTGCCCGACCCCAATTGGGAAATCTTAGAGAGCCACGAGATCTCCCGTGGCGAATCCTTCGAATACAAATTCGAGATCGAAGCCCAGCCCGGCGATGCCTTCTTCGCCTGGATGCGCCCGGAGATCATCATCTCCCGCGGCGACGACGTCGCCATCTCCGGGGCACTTTTTGCCAAATAGTCCCGGTGCGATCTGTACTACGGAATGGAAGCGATTGGGCCGGTGGTAGAGCAATCTTCGGTGGGGCAGAAGAGCTCGCAGTCGGCGTTGCCCAGACAGGTCATGGAGCAGCCGCCGCCGATGCAATCCATATCGCAGGTGGCGTCGTCGCGGCAGGTCATGGAGCAATTGCCGCCCTCACAGGAGGCGGTGCAGTCGGACTGGTCGTTGCATTGCCAATCGCAAAAACCGGCGTTGCACGACCAGGAGCAGGATTGATTGTTTTCACAGATATCGTCCTCAAATTCGATGCCGCATCCGGCGAGGACGAAGATGGCGATCAATATGAAGGGAGCGAGGAATTTGGGCATGGTTAATTCCAATGCAAAAAGTAAGACCAGAATGTCATTGAGCCTGCTCGGTTCAAGAAATTGGACACCGTTTTGCGAATCGACAGCCCTGAGGCAGGGGAGATTTCTCATCGCCTCGCTCGCCATCTTAAACTTCGCTGTAAGCTGCGCGTCGCAGCCGGTCGCCCATAGTTCCGATGAGATCTTCGAAGATCAGGTTGTTGAAGACCAGGTTGTCGAAGAGCAGGGGGCCGAAGAAGCCGAGCCCGCAAGCGACACCCATGAGGAACAGGGATCTGAGGATAAGGGCTTCAGACCCGAGCGACTACCCTATTGGGGTATCGTTCAGTTACGCGCCGACGAGGCCCATGAAGAATTGGCCGATGAGATCGACCGCTGCCTCAGTCGCCTGGGGTCGGACCAAACGGTGCGGTCCATCACAGTCAAAGCTCGGCGTGATTTGAGCGACGGACCGGCCTATGAGATCACCTACCTCACCTCCAGCCCCTCCGCACCGGAGGACGAACCCTGCGTCGAAGAGATCTCAAATCGCTTTATCGACACCCTGGGGCCGGGCTACTTCGATGATTTCGACGTCTATATGGCCACCTTCATTCATCGCGGGGCCGCCGGCGGGGAGTGCAATGGAGAGGGAGGCCACGACAACGTTTATTGCGTCGACTTCGGAAGCCTGCCCAATGTAGAGGGCGAAATATCGGAGGCGACCGAGGCCTGTCCCGACGAATTCGTGGAGGCCACACAGCGCGCTGTAAGCGAGGCCCGAATCTGTCGCGATGTCGGTGGATTTCACGACCGCATCCCGGACTACGAGGATAGGGGCCACGAATTGCGCGCCGTCCTCTTCGCCGACGTCCGCGTCGAAGCCGGGCAGGCCCGCGTGGTCTTTCGCTTCAACCGACCCTGGGTCGAGAGCTTCGCCACCTGCATGTCCGAGCATCTCGACGAGATCGACGTCAGTGAATTCGACCTGGAGCGACCCTGCCGGAGCAAATTGAGAAATCGCTCCATCGTTTTGTGGCACCGGCCCTGGTTTGTGTATTTGTTTGAGTGATCTCGAATTTGCGGAGGGCTTCGTTGGACCTTCTCGAATTTGCGGAG
>SLJM01000179.1 GCA_007135085.1 Myxococcales bacterium | reverse complement strand
TCAGCGCCCTTCGCGGTGTCATTCCCACTCCCAACCTACACCAACCGACCAACCAGCACCGCAGCCAAAAAACCTAACCTTAGTGCCCTCAGCGCCCTTCGTGGTTTCATTCCCACTCGATCTCCCACTCACAACTCGAAGACAGACTGAAAACGCATCAACAGATTGGGATCATTGGTCTTGATATCGCCCTTCATGAATTCGTCCATGGACGGCACATAGCTCTCGTGGACGATCTTGCGGAACATCTCCGGCGAGGTCTTGATGACGCAATCGGCCCGTCCCGTCGGCTTTTGGTTCTGGATCTGGCACATTTTGGGATCGACCTTGATGGTCCATTTATGAGAATCCCAATTGCCCAGGCTGAAGTAGAAGCTCAAGGGGCTGTCGACGCTATTTTCGGCGAATCGATCGCTCAGGTAGTCGAAGAGCGGCTCCAGCGACTCCCCCTCAGGTTCCTTGTCGAGACCCAGGACCGAATCGCGGAGGCCCGTGACGGCCGAACGAGCAGCTTCGCTGATGGACTTGTAGCGCTCCGTCGGGCTCTGGTCGTCCAGGTCGGCGGTGAGCTCTCTGGCCGACAGGAGGGGCCCGATATAGACGTCCAATTTGCGCGACGTCGGCGAGGGCAGGGCCTGCCCCTTGGGAAGTGCGCGGTAGGTGCCGTTGATCCAAAGGGGCAGCACGTCCACGCCGTGAGTATCGACCAGATAGCCCAGGCCGCGCTGGAATTTCTGGATCTTACCGCTCTTCGAGCGCGTGCCTTCGGGAAAGACCAACAACATCTCGCCGCGGCGAAGGGCCGTAGAGGCGCCACCGAGGGCGCTCTCGAGGGTCCCGGAGCGCTCCACGGGCAGGAGGTTGGTGAAATTCTCGAAGTAGGTCTTTCGCGCCTTGTTCTTGAAGAAATAATCAGCCGCCGCCAGGGCGCGAATATCGCGGCCGTAGTCGCCGAGGGCGTATTTTACGAGCCCCATGTCGAGGTGGCTGCAGTGGTTGGCGACGACGATGATATTGGGGTTGTGATACGGGATATGGGCGCGACCGTAGACGGAGACGTCGAAGAGCTTGTCGTAGGCGGCCATCTGGCCGTTGCGCATTAATTCTTTGAGCGCTTCCGCCACCGGATCGGGGACGTCGATGGAGTCCACCTGGGCCACCGTCGATTTGGCGGGAGTTCGCACCAGGGCGGTGGAGCCCGACTGGGCGTCGTCGAGCAGTTTTTGAAGACCACCGACAGTGGGAATATCGGCCAGGACTTCCGGGGTCAGGTGAAAGCCGCGGGTCTCGAGGACGCTGGCGAGTTCGACGAACATCAGGCTGTCAAAGCCCATATCGTCGAGCAGGTGAGTGCCGTCGTGGATGCGCTCCAGGTCGTATCCCGACAGGCCGGCCAGGGCTTCGTCGAGCCACTGGTCGGTGGTATTTTCCATATCGCCACTTTCGATGGCCAATTGCTCGGCGATCATGAGGCGTTCCAGGATCTGGACCACTTCGTTGCGCTTGATCTTACGCGTCGCCGTGCGGGGAAGCTCTTCGTCCCAGAAGCGGATGACCTGCAGGCGGTGATGGGAGGGCCCGCGCTTGCCCTCGACGCGGAACCACTCGCGGATGCGGGCGCGGGTCTTGGCCACGTCCTCGGGATCTGCCTCGTCGGGCACGTCGGCGCGCACCAGGCAGGCCACGCGCTCACCACCGTCGTCGTCGGGCAGACCGACGATGGAGAGCTCGGCCACGGCCGGGCATTTGCCGTAGACGTCTTCCAATTCATCGGGATAGACGTTTTTGCCTCCGGCGGTGACGATCACCTCTTTTTCGCGGCCCACGATGGTCAGGTTACCCTTGTCATCGATGACGCCCAGATCGCCGGTGTGAAGCCAGCCGTCCTGAAGAGCCTGGTCGGTCTCCTCGTCGCGCCCGAGATAGCCGCGCATGACGTTTGGTCCTCTGGCGATGACCTCGCCGACGCCGTCGTCGCCGGGGGCTTTGATATCCACTTCGATGCCGGGAAGGGGGCGTCCCACCGAGCCGGGGTTGAGGCCGTATTTTGGCGAATTGACGGTGAGCACCGGCGCCGCTTCGGTCAGCCCGTAGCCCTCGTAGAGATCGAAGCCCAGGCCGTGGAAGGTCTCCATGGTCTTGTCCGGCAGGGCTGCGCCGCCGCTGATCATATGCTTGAGGCGGCCGCCGAAGGCCTGGTGGACGGGACCGAAGAAGGTGGGGCCCAGGTTGAGGCCCAGCTTTTCGCGAAGGGCCGTGTTGAGCGAGGACAGGGCATTGAGCATCAGCTTCGCTGCCGGCGGGGCCTCGTCGACGCGGCTATTGATGCGGCGCTCCAATAATTGCCACAGGGCGGGCACCCCGATGAGGGCGGTGATCCGCGTGGAATTGAGCGCTGCCGTGAGTTCTTCGCCGGTGAGTTCCTCCAGATAGGTGATGGAGGCTCCCCGGGAGATGGGCATGAGCAGGCCGCAGGCAAATTCGAATGTATGGTGCAGGGGCAAGACGCTCAAAAAGCCGTCGCGCTCGTCGATATGGAAGGTCTGCTGGAGGCTGGACAGCAAATTCGTGAAGTTCTGATGGCTGAGCATCACCCCTTTGGGCTCCCCCGTGGTACCGGAGGTGAAGATCAGGCTCGCCAGAGGCTGGCCTTCTTCTTCGGCGCGGATGAGCTCGTCGACGATGGCGTCGGAGGTCAGAGAGTTCTGGTCGCCATCGGATGGTGCGTCGACGGTGATGTCCAGGCTCGTCTCGTCTGGCAGAGCCAGGGTAAAGAGCTGGCGAAGGGTCACGATGCGGGCCGGCAGGCCCTGGTCGACCAGTCGCTGCTCGAAGGACTCGCCGAGTCGGTGTCGCACGGCATCGCTCAGGACGATGAGCTGAGCCCTGGCGCCGCGCACGACGTTGATGAGTTGATCTTCTGTGGCCTCGGAGTCGACGGGCACGGCGATGCCGCCGGTCTTCAATATGCCGAAATAGGCCATTCCCCATTGAGGTCGGTTCTCGGAGACCAGCAAAGCCGTGCGGCCCCGGCTCATGCCCATGCCGCTCAAGACGCCGGCCGCGCGCTCGGCGTGGTCTTTGAGCTCGGCGTAGGTATAGCGCTCCACGATATGGCCGGCGTGATGCTGCATGGCCACGCGACGGGCGAAGTTTTGAGTCGAGGCGTCGAAGAGCTCGACCAGATCGTCGTAGGTATAGGCCTCTTTCTGGCTGGCGGCGAGCTTGGTCTCCAGTTCGGGAAATGCGTGGCGGTTGAGGCCCGGCACGTGGACGTCGATCCAATATTCGCGCCAGTCCAGATCCTCGATGGGACAGCCGTAGCGCTCGCGCTCGCCGGGGTGGAGCCGCCGGGCCAGAGTTTTGATATTATCCGTCTTGAAGGTCAGCTTATTGTCGTAGATGAAGGGCATGAAGAGCTCGAAGATCTTCTCCGTGGTCTTCGTCATCTTCTCGACGCTGCGAAGGCCGCTTCGAACCCCTTCGATGGCCTGACCGACGCCGCCAAGGGAGCGGGTGGGGAGCTTGCCGAGCAGTCCGCGAAGGCCGCTGGCCGCTTTTCCAATCCCCGGCGCCGACTGGCGCTGGTACTCTTCCTTGGTCACCGGCACGGAGTCCATGGATTTGAGAACCAGCTTTTGCCAGCCCGGTCGTTTGACCTCCCGGTCCAGAAGACGACGCACGGCGAGGCTGCTCAATTCGGCCAGGCGGGCCACGGAGACCGGGTTCAGATCGGAGGAGCCCAGGTGATAGACGTCGTCCTGGCTGCCCTCGAGAAGCGCCGCTCCGATGGCGAGCATGGCTCCGCAGACATGGTCGACGGGGATGACGTCCAGGTTGACGCCGTCGCGGGTGGGGATGAAGCGGTGGCCCTTGTAGATCATAAAGCATAGGGGAGCGGAGGTGTTGATCCCCTCGTTCCAGCCCACTTCGGGATAGGACACGGCCGACTCGATGACGGCAGGACGCACGATGGTCAGGTCGATCTCGTCGGAGGCGTCGATGAGCAGCCGCTCTCCCAGGCTTTTCGTATAGGTGTAGATATTGGGCCATCCCCAGAAGTCGGCACGCTCACGGCCCTCCTGAGACAGCCGTTTGGTGACCCATTTCTGGCGAGCCGACTCCCGGGCCCGGATAAAGGCCTTATCGTCGTCGGGGTTGAGGTTGTTCTTCTCCAAAAAGTGGCGGGCCTCCTGGATAAAGGTGGCCTGGTGTTCCTGATCGAAGGAGATCTCCTCGAAATGATCGATGAGCTTTTTGCAGTCCTTGATCTCGCGCAGGTGGTCGTAATCGAACTCCAGCTCGTCCACCCTGGGGTAGACCCGCGGCGTCGGCGCCACTTCCGGGATATTGCCCGATTGGGTGCCCGCCACATAGGAGGTGGAGACGTGGAGTAATTTGGCGTGGCAGCCGCCGAGACGGATGAACTCCAGCACGTTCTCATTGGAGAGGGTGTTGATCTCGAGGGCGCTGCGCAGGTTGGGGTTGAAGTTTGTCAGGCCCGCGGAGTTGATGAAGAGATCGAGCTTCTGCGACAGCTCTGTGGCCGCTTCCTCGCCCAGGCCGAGCAGGGGCCTGCAGAGATCGCCGTCGAGGACAGTGACCTTATCTTCCAAGAACTCGTCGTAGCCGGCGCCCATCGCCTCCTGGATCGGCGCCAGCGCCTGAGCGTCGGCGATGAGCTCGCGAAAGCGCTCCTGCGAGGATTTATCGCTGCGGCTTCGGATCAGCAGATAGAGCTGCTCGATGTCGGGGTGAAAGCGCAGCACCATGGAGATGAGCACTTTGCCCAAAAAGCCGGTGGTGCCCGTGACCAGCACGTGGCGCCCGCCGAGCTGCTCGGTGACGGATAGGAAATTTTGAACGTCTACTTCGACGTCGGCAGGGACGGCAAAGCCGCTGGTGCCGTTGGTGCTGCCATTTAATTTTTCAGCCATCGCGATTTCCTCTGTGGTCAATCAGCTTGATGCTGCAGGCGCTGCAAAATCATTATTTGACGTCGGCGATCACAAACGGGGGGTGATGCATCAACGTGATATCCGGGTTTGGCCCATGTTCCTCGCGGGCCATCTCGAGTGCTTCGTCCATATCTTTGGCGCGCTCCCAGCCCAGTCGCTCGGGAACGTGCTCGTTCTCGGCGCCGACGACGATGACTCGCCCCACGTGATGTTGGCCGTTCTCGGCCCAATACCACATATAGAAGGGGTGGACGCCGTGGTAGGCGTTGCCGCGGCGGAACATCTCGATATAGTTGGGATTGTTGACGAATTCTTCCTCCCACCGCTCGGCGATGGTCTTGCTGCACCGGGTCTGGGGCAGGACGCGGTTGAAGAATTCGATATAGCTCGGGTGGTGATCGGCGTCGAAGTCGTCGTAGCAGGGGTGGGTGATGATCAGCGTGCCACCCTTTTTGATGACCGGCTTGCCGCGGTACATATTGAAGAAATAGCCAAGGGCCATCACTCGCACCAGCAGGGGGTTGAGGATGGAGTTGACGTTATAGGGGCTCTCAAAGGGGATGCCGTAGACCACCACGTCCGATTGGCCCTCGACCTCCACGGCGTGCTGCTGCCAGCATTTCTCAAGAGTTTTTTCGTGGACCGCCTCGGTGGGGCCGGCGAAGACGCCGATGAGCCCGTAGTCGGCGGGCACCTTGTGAAAGAGTGAGCGCTTGGCTCCCCGGGGCAGGTTGTCCAGGGCGAGCTTCATGGCGTTGAATTTGATCTCGTCGCCCGTGGTCCAGTCGTCTTCGGGCTTGGCCAGAAAATTGAGCTGGTCGTCGTACATCTTATTGTTGAGCGCCGTCTCGATATGGAAGACGTCGAGCTTGTCGTTGATCAGCCGGCCCATGCGCTCGTTGGAGCTGTAGAGGGCGCTATTTTCGGGGTCCATATAGGAGTCGGACTCGAGGATCGTCTTCGGGTTGTGGTGGTGACGGATCGCTCGATAGCCGGACAGACCGGTGCCGATGGACTTAAAGCCGCCGTTCATGGGCACGTAGTTGATATTGACGTAGATGAGCAGGTCGCTCTCGGCGGCGCGGCGCACGATCTGGACATCTTCGCCATGATCGGTGGTGCCGATGACGACCATATTCTCTTCGTCTTCGGCGTCCATATTGTACAGCGTTTCAGGGTAGTGCTCGTTGAAGATCTTGGGGCCCACCATGCGCTTGATCTCGGCCTCGGTCATGCGCCGATGGAGGGCCAGGGCGATGACCATCTCCACGTCTTCCACGCCGTGGTCGGTGAGCATCTCCAGGACGATCTCCAGGACCTGCTGGCGCAGATCGGGGGTCTTCATCGGCGGCAGGGGCACCGAGATATCGTCGATGGCGATGGTGACCTTCATCCCCGG
>SLJM01000216.1 GCA_007135085.1 Myxococcales bacterium | reverse complement strand
CTGCCAACTTTTTTTTCTCAATCAAATCCCCCGTTTCCTTTTGGAGACGGGGGATTTGGTGTTTCTAGGGGTTTTTCGACAATCACCGGGGGGGTTGGCAACCACCGAGGCCCGATGAGTCGTGGGATGTTTTCTCCTCCCTCCGGGGGAGATACCGAACGAGCGAAGCGAGAGAGGGAGAGGGGGGCGGTGGGATGACCAAAAGCGATCGGTGATGAGCCGGATCACCTCGATGGTACGGACGGCCCTTCGCCGGACCACTTCGATGGCGCGATCAGCCCCCTTTGGTTCGCTTGCGCTTCACCATTTCCCCCAGGGGGGAACAAACATCCCACGACTCATCGTGCGTTGGGGAGTCTGCGGAAGGACTGCCAGGGCAGGGATGCCCTGAGGACCAAAAACCACAGCCAGGGCAGGGATGCCCTGAGGACCAAAGAAAGACAGCCAGGGCAGGTCCGTCCTCAATACGTCAAGACCTGGAACACATATACGATGGGAATCGACAGGTCATAGAGCACGGCCATATCCGTATCGCCGTGATTCACCCAGCGAATCTGAAAGATCTCGCTGATCCCAAGCGTAATCTGCGGTCCACCCTGTTCGGTAAGGGGCTGATAACTCCATCCGGCCCCCAGGCGCAGTGCGAAGACGTTGACGTCTGCTTCGACAAACCACCGCTGTCCACCGGGGTGGTTTGATGTGCAGGGCGCGCAGCCGCCGGAGATACCCAACAGTGGAATTGGGAATCTGGGAGTGACGCCTATATTGAGTTGTGCACCCCAGTGGCGATTGGGAATTCGCGAGCCCTCATGGGGGAGGCGGCCAAATTGCCATAGGGGCCGAACCGAATAGGCGAGCACCCCGCGGTGATAGGAGTCGTCGGGGATTACTCGCTCCGGCTCCTCGAGTTGCGGTGGTGGTTCTGTGACGTCGATTTCGCCGGGCCGAACTCGCTCGTAGTCGCGATAGATGCATCCAGTGAGCAAGGCGCTCGCGATGACGATGGTGAGTAGCGAATAGGCTGGGCCAGTAGTTCGATTAATCATCGACGACCTCGGCAGAGCAGCCCCCGTGCCAGGAAATATGGCGCCGCACTCGGGTTGAACCAGGGTCGTCGGGATCTCGTCGAAGGTATTCGTTCTTTCGATCGACGTGGTGCCCGCTGCGTTCAAGGCGCTCGTCTTCCCCATCTGGCCCCCAATAAGTGTCGGGGTCATAGCCGTAGGGATCGGAATCATCTGGGCGCGCCCAGTACATATAATAGGTGTCTGAGGAGTCCGTGCTGCGATGGGATGCTCCTAAATGGAGCCTTTGCCGCTCACCGTCGACATTTAAAATGATGATGAACCGGCCCGTCTTCATCTCCTCGCGCCATGCCCGGTGGTTATCGAATTCAAAGGGGAGATAAAATGAGTGGTGCTCAGTGACTGTTATAGAGTCACCTGAGGCACCGTCGATAGCGAGGGTTCGGTTATCCGGGTGATGACGGTTTATCCAGATATTGAACTGAGCAGATTCGATGGCCACGTCGATCGGATCGGCTCGAAGATTATCGACGCGAAGCACCAGTCCGGCCCCGGTGGTGCCCGATGTTGCTACCCAGGGACGAATTTCGACATCGTCGAAGCAAAAGGCGAAATTTTTATCGATCTCCCAATGGGGAAAGTCATCGACCGTAAAGGTCCGTGGCGGACTTGTGGCGACGCTGACAACGACGGCGAGGACCAAAGCGAGGCCGTGCTGCCATCTTATTGGGCTCGTCTTGACGGTCCTGGCCGGTTGGAGAGGTTCTACTTGAGCTGTCCATTGTTCAACGGCGAAGCGGTGTGCCAAGATCACCATGGGTAAACACAATAGATCCGTGGGATCCATAGTGATCACCCCCCAGAAGCGAAGGGCCAGAGCATTTGCGGGCTCCAGCACATTGACCGCCGCAAAGACCAGAATCGTGGCTGTGGCGGCCAGATCCAGGTGAAGACGCCAATGCCTGGCGAAGTCATCAAATAAGCTGTTGGGAATCAAAACGGCGACCAGTCGGGTCGCCAGAAGAAACAGAAGTGCCAGTAGTATGGGGAAAAAAAAGAGGCCCGTCACGTCGCTCAATTTCCCCGTAAACCACCCGGGGAACCAGCCCGAGCCTTTAAAAATATGGTCATTAAGTGCGGTGATAATGATCGTCGCCAGTACCAATGGATGGCATAAGATTGAAAGTGCCTTGCCCGTTTGGATGCTGGAATTGAACGCTCTCATTAGTTCCCGTGAGCCAATGTCGATCAATATAGCCTTCTCTATCCTATCACTGAGGGGGGAGGATGACGATCAAGGACGTCTTTGACTCACGGTTGTCCCGACCAGCAAATAGGCTCAGGTCAATCTGAGGTGGGTCGCCCTGGTCTCCGTGGTGAAACCACCTGAGGTGGAGGAATTCCCCGAGACCGACCGTGACCGGAGGGCCGCTGAGGTGGAAATATCCGGTCGTCGACGATTGGTCGTAGCAAGCCCGCTGGCCCCCGGCTCAATGAGTTTGGGTTTCTAGGTCGATGAATTTGGGCCGCAATCGCAAGACTTTAAGGGGCCGCGACTTAAAGATGTCAGTTTGGAGGTGGTGTCTAAGTTTGATCTAACACATCAAACGAAAAGAGCCGGGGGGCTTTATGGGCAGGGCAACGATCAAGGGTTTGGTCATGGCGATCGCCGCGTTATTCGTGATCGTGGGCTGTGATCGCAATGAGGAATGCGAACTCCATCTCAGCAATCCCTATAAGATCGGTGAGTTGGAGCTCAACGGGGTCGACGAAATGCAGCCCTGGGCGCCGGAGGACGCCGACGTATTGAGATGGGTTGAGCGGGCTCTCGACGATTCCCATCGGGGAATATCGCGAAGTGAGGGGGGCATGGAAATGCGGGCCACCCTGTCGCGGCGGGTCCAGTTGGAGCAATTCGCCGACCGATCGCGGCTCATCGTAGGCCTGGAGGCCCAGGTGGAACGGGTGATCGTGCCATCCGGGGCGCCCATGGTCTTTTTGACGGCCGACGTGGAGTATCGGCATACCATGGCGGAGCGGGCGCCCTCCGAGGAGGTCCTGCGAGCATTGACCCGGACTCTGGAGAGGCGGGCCGTAGGCGACGTGGTCAATAAGCTTCGCCTTCGGGCGCGAATCCGTCAGAGCGGTCCTGCCGAGTTGAGCAGCTGGGTCACAGACTCCTCGATTCCGGCGACGGAGCGAATCTACGCCATGCGCCGTGCCCAACACCAGGGTTCGACACAAATCGAAAAAGCGCTCAGCGAGGCCGCCGCCGACGAGGACGTCCATGTGGCGGTCGCTGCGGCGCGGACACTTTTGGAGATGGAGAGCGCTCGGGCGGCCCACCAATTGATGGCCGTGGCACAGCGGATGAGCCGTGATCGAGAGTATGATCACTATCTGGAGCTGTTGGCCATGCTCGGTCGACTGGACGACGCCTGGATTTCGATTTATCTAGAGACTGTGGCCGATGCCCACCGTTTCCAGGGAGCCCGCGCCCGTGCTCGAGAGTTGGTCGCCGACCGACCTCCGCCGGTGCAGGCCGACTCACTGGCGGTGGAGCGGCCCAATTGAGCCCTGGTGCCCCTGATTTCCCCCTAATTGAGTAGTGGTCGTGACCTTTCCCCTATCTGATCCGCCCTTTATCGTCATCGAAGGCCTCGACGGCGCCGGCACGACTACCCAGACCCGGCGGGTGGCGGAAATGCTGCGTGATCGAGGCCAGCCCACGGTGACCAGCTGCGAGCCCTCCCGGGGGCCGGTGGGAACCCTGATTCGTCAGATGCTCTCCCTGCGCATCACCGTGCCCGATCTAAAGGGGGGGCATCGGCCGGTGGGTCGCGAGACCCTGGCGCTTTTATTTGCCGCCGATCGCCTCGATCATCTGGAGGCGGAGGTGGAGCCCACCCTGGCGGCGGGCAAAGCGGCGATCTCCGATCGCTATTACCACTCCAGCCTGGTCTATCAGGGCGAAGGGGAAGGGGAGGACGTCGATTACGAGTGGGTGCGCACCTTGAACGAGCGGGCGCGACGACCGGATTTGACCGTCTTTTTAGAAGCCCCGGTCGAGCTGTGCTTGCAGCGCATGGCCCACCGAGGAAGCCGCGATATCTACGAATCGCGAAGCAGTCTTCAGCGCCTCCATCGACGGTATCAGCAGGTCATGAACCTGCTGGCCGCCGAGGGGGAGAATATTCTTCGCCTCGACGCTGCGCTGCCCAAAGAGGAGATCACCGAGGCGATCGTCGCCAAAATTAGCGGTCTGCCTTAGAACCCATCCCGTTTAATCGGCGAGAATTTCGCGATAGGCGGCCAGTGTCTCTTCGGCGCAGCTCTTCCAGGAAAAGTCTTCGGCCCGTCGTCGGGCCAGGTCTTCCCTCATACGCCGAAATTCATGGTCATCGAAGAGTCTGCGCAAGGGGCGTGCTATAGACCGGGGATCCTTTGGATCGACCAGGATTGCCCCGTCGCCGCCCACCTCGGCCATGGCTCCTCGATCGGAGGTGATCACCGCCGTGCCACAGGCCATGGCCTCCAGAATCGGCAAACCAAAGCCCTCGTAGAGGGAGGGAAATAAGAAGACTCGCGCCATCGAGTAGAGGGCGCGCAATTCCTCGCCCGAGACACCCGGCAGGTGGATGAGCCTTGAATTCAGTCGTTCATCGGCCATCAGCGCTCGCAATTCATCGTCTGAACTTCCCCGCTTGGGCCGTCGCACCAACACAAAATAGGCGTCGGGGTCGTCGCCGAAGGCCTCCAAAAAGGCGCGCACTGCTCCGGCGTGATTTTTATAGGGAGATCCCTGCCCCACGGAGAGGACGAACGAACTCCTCGGGGGGAGCCACTTCGTGAGCAGCGGCCAGGCTTCTTGAGGCGGCATGGGACAGAAGAAGGGATCCAGGCCGTTATAGGTCACCGCTGTGCGCAGCGCGGCGTCTGGATAATGCTCGGCGATGGCCTGTTTCGAGAATTTCGAGACCGTCAATATCTTGGCAGCTTCCCGCACCGACAGGGCTACGGTGGTGCGGTAGTAGGTGCCCGTGATCAATCGCTTCCATAATTTCCGGGTAAATAGGGAGGTGTCGACCACCCACATCAGATCGTGGAGGGTGGCCACGGCCGGCACGGGAAGACCGCCGGGAAGTAGTCCGAAGGGGGAGTGGAAGAGATCGACGCCGTCAAAATCGACGCACCTGGATAATAAAAATCGGGTGGACAGCGACGTGGGGCCGGCCTTGAAGACCTTGCAGTCCACCCGTTTGTGATCGATGGGCACGGGGCAGCCCGGGTGGGTGACGAGGCGGATATGGAGCTCCCGGTCGGCGTCCAGAAGGTGCCTGACCAGCTGGTCTGTATAGCGGCCGATGCCCTTGACCGTCCCGTCCAGGTAGCGGGCGTCGATCATTACGGTCAGCGATTTTTGGGAGTTCTTCATCATGGCCCCACGATGTAGCGCATCTGACACGGCCCCAGCAAGCCCGCAGTCGCAGTCAAGCAGTTGCAGTTCCCACCACCCACCACCCACCACCAGTCGTTTCGTTGAGTTTCGAATGCGACGTTGGTAATTTCCGTTTACTAATATGACGCTGCAGTTTCGGATGGTCAGGAGACGGTCGACGATGTTCAAAAAACGAATCGAGGAAGGTGTTGAAAAATACCTCCGCAATACGGTGGCTCCCCATCACGGGAAGTTCACGCTCATCAGCTTTATCGTCACCATCCTGGCCGTGGTGGTCATCGCCACCCAGTGGAATATCAACAGCGATTTCAAGGAATTGTTGCCCGGCGACTCCGAGGCCGCCCAGGCCATGGAAGAGGTGGCCGACCGCGCCGGATCGGGGTCGTCGCTTTTCGTGGTCATCGACTCCCCGGATCAGCAGGCAAACCGCCAATTTGCCGCCGATTATGCCGAAGCGTTGCGTGCTGAGCCGACGATCGCCCTGGCCCATTTCCATAACGACAAGGCCTTCTTCGAGGAGCATAAACTGCTCTACGTGCCCGCTGAGGAATTGGAGGCCATCCATCAGCGCATCAAAGATCGGATCCGCAGTGAGCGCCAGCGCAACAACCCGCTCTTCGTCGATCTGAGCGACGATGATGACGATGAGGTGGACACCTCGGAGGTGGACGAGACCTACGAAGGGTTGGCTCACCAGGACTATCGCGAATATCTGGAGGCCGACGACGGCTATTCGCTGACCATCGTGGTTCGGTTCTCCGAGGCCTCCACCGACCTGGATACGACCAATCGCCTCCTCGATCGGGTGCGCGAGCTGGGCGAAGAGCTGGAGCCCACTTCCTATCATGAGGAGATGATTCTGGAATTTGGTGG
>SLJM01000079.1 GCA_007135085.1 Myxococcales bacterium | reverse complement strand
GATCTGGCCCCGGCCCCCTTATTATGGATTCCCCCGCTGGCTATCTATCTGCTCTCCTTCATCGCCGCCTTCGCCCGAAAGAGACCGATCCCCCAGATGTGGTGGATCGGCGCAAGTCCCTTCATTTTGGCAATCCTGGCCATCCTTCTGGCCACGGACACTGTCGACCCCTTGATCCTCGTAGGTGCCGCCAAATTATTCGCCCTTCTCGTGCTGGCCATGGCCTTTCATGGCAGCCTGGCAGACGATCGGCCTGCCACCGGGCAGCTCACCGAATTCTATCTCCTCATGGCCGTCGGCGGTGTCCTGGGCGGACTTTTCACGGCGCTCGTCGCCCCCCTGGCCTTTGATACCTATCTCGAATATCCCCTGGTCCTGGCTCTGGCCGCCTTCGCCCTCCCCCTGAGAAAACCTCGTCTTCTCAGAGGCTTTTCAAAGATCGTCGCCGTCGGGCTCGTGGTGATCGTCGCGATCTCCGCCCTGCCCGACGCCGAGGAACTCCACCGGGAGCGCAGCTTCTTTGGCACCCATCGCGTCGTCGCCTCCACCGGCGGCGGCTTCCACCTGCTCTATCACGGCCAGACCCTCCACGGCGCTCAGGCCGTCGACGACGATTCGGCCCATATACCCCTGATGTATTACCACCCCACGGGGCCGCTGGGTCAGGTCTTTGCCCATCTCGAAACAGGGCGGGAGCGCCACCCCATCGCCGCCATCGGCCTCGGCGCCGGCTCCATCGCCACCTATGTGGTCGAAGATCAGATCATGGAATTCTTCGAGATCGACCCCCAGGTCATCGCCCTGGCCAAAGATCCCGAACTCTTTACATATCTCGAGCGATGCCGCGGTGAATGCCGCATCACCGAAGGAGACGGCCGGGTGCTGACCGCTGCCGCAGAAGATGAGCGCTACGAACTCATCGTCGTCGACGCCTATAGCTCGGCCGCCGTGCCGGTCCATCTTTTGACCCGCCAGGCCATCGCTACCTACGTCCAGAAATTGCACCCCAAGGGCATTGTGGCTATCCACATCTCGAGTCCCTATCTCGACCTGGAGCCCCCCTTGACCCGGGCGATCCACGATCTGGGGTTGGTCAGCCGCGTCCAACGCCACGACCTCGCCGAGGACAGCCCCCTCTTTCATCAATATGTAGATAGCTCGGAGTGGCTCATCGTCGCCCGCCAGGAAGAGGCGCTGGGCCCGTTGGCTGCTGATCCGCGCTGGCTGGCCCTCGAACCGGAGCCAGACGTACGGGCCTGGACCGATGACTACGCCAACCTGCTCGACGTCTGGCGACGCTAACAAGCCCGATCAGAACAAGGGAATATCCCGCTCTTCTTCCTCTTCATCCTCGTCGTTGGATCTGCTGCGAGATCCCAGGTCGACCCAGTCGTCCGCCGCCGCTCCACCGTCGTCGTCGGCCGATTCGTCACCAGAGCGCGAGATTTCGACCCAGGGATCGTCGTCATCGTCGTCGTCCGGTTCCTGCGGCGCCGGCCGCGGTGATGGTCGACTCGCGGTGCCGCGGCTGCCGCTGCGACGGGGCTGAGTGCCACGAGAACCTGAAGGGGAGCTGCTGCTTGCGCTTCGATCGGCGACGGTCTCGTCCTCTTCTTCTTCTACTTCTTCGATGGGCTCGAGTTCGAAGCTCAATTCCTCGTCGGAATCCCAGCTTACGACGATCTCCATATCCTCGTGATCCCGGGCTTCCAATCGAAGCAACGCCTCTTCGCCCTCTTCGAGGTCAAAGCGATAGGGTGTACGGCTTCGCAGCTCGTCGTCGAGATAGACCGTGGCCCGAAGGCCTGAATTTTCAACGTCTATATAGAACGTGCGAACCTCGCTGACTTCCTCTTTCTCCTCGTCGAGACCTGCCACTTCCGGTTGTGATTCCTCGTCCAACGAGTCCTGGGATAGTTGGACATCATCTCCGCCGGGCTCGTCATCGTCGCCGTTGCTCATGGCCATCCAGACGCCACCGCCGCCGGCGATGAGCAAAACCACCACGGCGGCGATGATCGCATTTTTCGATCCTCCCGACTTCTTTGGCACTTCGAAACCGGAGCTCGCCAGTTGGCTGCCGCGAAGCGCCTGCTCCTGGCGAGCGGCCAGGTCGGAGCCCGACTTACCTTCACCTGGCATCGACGGCGGTTGCGGCACCGCCGGCGGCGCCGAAGCAGCAGGAGAACGCTTGTTCAATGACGGGCGCATGGGCACCGTCTTCTTTACCTTTCCGCCGACACCTTGTGGCTCAGACTCGCCGAAAGGACCGTCGGTGATGATCGTCTTTTCATGCTCGTCGGGGTGGACCGGACGTTCCTCGCTGATATCGGTCCTATCGTCGAGGCGCTCCTCGATCATGACCGTATTCATACTGTCCAGTTCGTACTCCGCGCTGCTGCCCAGCGCCAGTCCCTCCGCCCCACGGGGCACCCACCCCTCGCCGCCATCACTGACGTAGAGCGGCTCGGCGTCGAGCTGCGAGTTGTCGATACTTCGCAGCGCCTGAATGACCTCGTCGGCCCCGTTATAGCGCTTGGCCCGATCTTTTTGGAGACAGCGACGAATGATCGGCCCAAGCCCGGTATCGAGAACGGCCTGGGGGATCCTCACCGGCTCGTCGCTGATCTGTTGCTGGAGCACCTCCCAGCGACCGGTTCCGGTAAAGACACTGGCGCCGGTGAGCATCTCCACAGCGATCAAGCCCAGCGCATAGAGATCGGTATAGGGCCCCAGATCGTCACCGGCGATCTGCTCGGGCGCCATATAGCGCAGCGTCCCCACCAGAATTCCTGCCGACGTCAGCTCCTCCACATCCTCATCTTCATGGAGCAACTTGGCGATCCCGAAGTCGAGCACTTTGACGAAGTCCGTCTCACCATGCATGTCGACCAACATAATATTGGCCGGCTTCAGATCGCGATGCACGATATTCTGGGCGTGAGCCTCGGACAAACTCTTCAAGACTTGAAGGAGCACGTGGTGGAGCCGCTGCGGAGAAAGCGGGCCTCGCTGACGCACCTCCTGCTTGAGGGTCTTCCCGTCCAGGGCCTCCATCGTATAGTAGAGCAGCCCCTCCGGATCGTCTCGAAAATCGTAGATCCGCACCGTATTGGGATGGGTCAGGTTGCGAATCGCCATGACTTCACGGCGAAAGCGCTTGACCATCTCCTCGAATTTCGGCCCGCTGGCGATCAATAATTTCAAGGCCACGTCGCGGTCCATATTGATCTGCCGCGCACGGTAAACCGCCCCGAAACCGCCACTCCCCAAAATACTCACCAACTCGTAGGTGTCGTCGACGACGTCACCAATCTCGGGCAGGCTCTTCATGATCGCGCTTTTCCTTAGTCGGCCACCGCATCCTTACACTTAGTCCACTATTTCTTACCACACCATCGGCAGGCAGACCAATAAGAGTCCGGTGCCTCAATAAACTTGCCGTGGTGCCCCAACTCGTTTTACCTTATCCTCGGTATCGAATAGGACATAAGCGAAAATTTTCTATTTCCGACCGCCCTGAGAAGTTCTTTCAGGTTCCCTTCGTTGCTGAGGAGTGAAAGTGAACCGTTTCTGCCTCATCGTTGTGCTAACATTCTTCACCAGCGTTGTGTTCATCGGCCCCGCCTTTGGGTTGTCGCCGATCGACAAAGAGGCCGCCATCGAGGCCGACTTCGACACCCTCATCGATCAAGCCCGGGTGGCCTTCGGCGAGGGTGATTTTGAGGCGGCCCTGGAATATCTGGTCATCGCCAACCGCCTGGAAGATGAGCCCCGGCTCTTTTTGAATATCGCCCGCTCCTATGAGGAGTTAGAGCAATGCGAAAAGGCGCTGGTCTATTACGAGGCCTTCCTCAAGAGCGACGACGACGAGCAAGCTCTGCTCGACCGCGCCCGTTCGGCCATCGAGTCCGGCGCTCCCGATTGTCCGGCCTATCACGAAAACCTGGGCGGCCGCCTGCTCTTGGAGAGCGATCCTCAACTGGCCGCAGTCTACGTCAATGACGAGCTCATCGGCACCACGCCCACCGAGACGGTGGCCCTGGAGCCCGGTCTGGTCGAAGTTCGCTTTGAGCGAGAGGGATACGAACTTCACACAGAGGAGTTCGAGATCGTCTCCGACGAGGAGATGGAACTTCGAGTGGCTCTGGTCGAAGAGGGTGAAGAAGACCCGGTGGTCGAAGAGCCGCCGTCGGTCGACAGAGCAGATAAGGGTGACAGCGCCGGCTTTAAGCCCAACCCCATCGCCCTGGGGCTGGGCGGCGCCGGCCTGGTCGGCCTCGGCGTGGGGGCCTATCTGGACATGGTTGAATTGCCGCGAATCGACGCCGAGCGTCAGGAAGTAGATGATGCCACCGAGCTGACCCGCCGGCGCCAGAGCGTGGCTCTCGGCGCCGTCGGCGCCTATATCACCGGCGGTGTCCTCCTCGCCGGCGGTCTGGCCTGGCTGGGCTACGATTATTGGTCCCATACTCAGGACGACGAGCCCATGAGCTGGCAAGTTGCTCCATCCATCGGACCCCACGGCGCGTCTATGACCTTCTTTCGCCGGTTTTGAACTCTAATTGATGTCTATGCCGAGGTCTCTCGTTTGATCGCCAATCATTACCCCGGGCCCCCTCGATGACCCCACTCTCCATGCCACAGATCGGAGATGTGATCGCCGGGCGCTACCAGTTGGTCGAGGAAATCGGCCACGGGGGATTCGGTATCATCTACAAGGCTCATCAAAACCGGGCGCCCCGAGAAGTGGCCCTCAAGCTCATGAAAATGACGGGGACTCAGATCGGACCGGACGAGATGCGGCGCCGCTTTCGCCGCGAGGCCATCATGGCCAGCCAGCTCGTCCATCCCCACGCCGTGCGCCAGCTCGACTTTGGCGAACACCAGGGGATGTTCTATATCTCCATGGAGCTCGTCCACGGCCATACCCTGGGCGACCGCATCCAACAGCAGGGAACTCTGTCCACAGAGCTCATCGTCCGCGTGGGCCGCGCCGTCTTGGATGTTTTGAGCCTGGCCCACGAAAAGGGCATCGTCCATCGCGACTTAAAGCCCGAAAATATTATGCTCTGCCAGGTCGACGGCGACCGGGACTTTCCGAAAGTCCTCGATTTCGGTGCCGCCAAGACCGTCCACGGCGATCACGACCTGACCTCGGCGGGCACCGCTCTGGGAAGTCCGGCCTATATGGCACCGGAACTGCTCATGGGTGAATCGCCCACCCCGGCCAGCGACATCTACGCTCTCGGCCTGACCCTCGGCGAGGCCATCGTGGGGCGAAAGGTCGTGCCCGGTGACAACCCCATCGACCGGGCCCGCAATCAGATCAGCCCCCAGCCGCTGGACTTTCCAGAGAGTTTGACCTCCCACGAGCTCTATCCCTGGCTGCAGGGAGCGCTGCAAAAAAAGTTGTCGCTTCGCTATTCGTCAGCCGCCGCCATGACGCGCACCCTCAACAGCCTGGCCCCCCATCTGGGCGATCCCGCCATCGCCGGGGGCGGGGCCGGCCTGCCAGAAGCGACGATGGAGATGGAAGTCCCCAAACTAGGCACCGATGACTTCGAGGTAGAATCGACGACCTTGATCGAGCCCTCGGAGTCCTCCTTTGAGGAATTCGATGACTTCGAGGTGGAGTCGACGACCCTGATGGAGCCCTCGGAGTTCCCCGGCGCCACCGACGAATTGCCGACGGAGCAGATCCGCGCCCCCCACCATCAGCGCCAGCCAGCGGCCCCCTACGACGTTCCTGAAGATAAGACCGAGACCATCCCCAATCCCTTCTTCAACCCCGACCTGAGCGCGGACACGGACGCCACTACTGAGTCCCTCCCCACAACCGGCCCCGACGACGCTCCCACCAACCCCACTCAGAGCACTCTGGAGCGCACCGGTTTGGGTTCCCATCCCCCTGCGTCGCAACCTGCAGACACCGTCGAAGAAAAGGTTCAGGACTACTCCGCTTTCGGCAGCCGCGGTCGCGACTTCGATTTTGGTGAGGATAAAGAGCGCTCGGCGGCCATGGAGATCGAACCCACGGCCGACAAGGACTACAAACTGGTCAAGACCAGCGACGGCCGATCGGATCGCATCTTCCTGCCCGCCCTGATCACCGGCGCCGTCCTGCTTGTATTGGTCACCCTCATGGCCTACGCCCTGGCGACTTGAACAGAAAACAGAAGACAGGGGGAAGAAGACCGAAAGAAGACAAAAAAAAGCGAGGATCCCCTCGGGGACCCTCGCTTTATCTTTTCCGCTTCCGCTCGAGCCTGGCTCAGCGATTGCGGCGGCGTCGACGCTTGCGCTTTTGCCGACGTCGTTCTTCTTTCCGACGGCGGCGCTCCGCTTCACGCTGCTTGCGTCGCTTGGCTACGCTCGGTTTTTCGTAGAATCGACGTCGCTTCAATTCGCGACTGATCCCCTCGCGGCCGATCTCACGCTTGAGACGGTTGATCGCGCGGTTGACGTTGTTGTCACGAACCTCGACTTCGATTGGTCCGAGCTGTTCAGAGCCTCTTCTCGCCATTTGTCATCACCTCCTTTTAGGGGGCTTTAAGGGTTTTAGGTTCGGCAGACGCTGTGGGTCCGCCAGCTTAGTTCAGAAGTCTTTGGACGATGGCGCCGCCCACCTCGGAGCCGCCGAGGCCCTCCGGTGAAAAGACGAGCCAGAAGTATTTGAAGTCGTCCGCTTCGTTCGACTCCAGGGCTTCCACCAGGTCCACCTCGTAGAAGGTATTCATCAGACCCGAGGAATCACGGTGATAGAGGCGCCACTGCCGTCCGTTGGTCAACACGCCCCAATTGGTCCCCGTATTGCGCAGGTGACGATCGATGTCGTAGGCCGGGCTGACCGCTTCTTCGTCGGTGTCATATTCGTCGAGCGAGGAATTCCAGCCGAGCACGCGCATCACGCCCAGGGCGCTGGCGAAAAACTCGCGGTGTCCACGCAGGGCCACGGCGCGTCGAAAGTCGTCGGCCGAGTAGAAGAGCGTGAAGTCCGGTCGGGGCTCGCCGACATCCAGGCCGCCGGGCACGGGCTCGGCGACGGTGCCGCAATAACCCAGGGCACGAAGCACGTAGCTGATCCAGTAGTACTGGGTCTCCAACTCGCCAGGCGATTCCTCGATGACGACCTGGCGCTTCTCCAACAGCTCTTCCAGTTCGCGACGGGCCTGCTCGATACGATCCGACGACCACTCCGGGAAGGAGGACATCTCGGTGAGGCGTTCGTCGACAAAGAAATTATTCGCGTTGTGAAACACTTCGGACATGGATTGTTCTCCCGCTGGTTCGATGGACCCTTGAGCCTGGCCGTCGAAGGATGATTCTCTCAATTCTCGATTGCGAAGGTGACGGCGGGCGAGGCGATTGAGCTCGCGGCGCCGTCGGAAAATTTTCGTCCGGTAAGACCGGTGGCGGACTATAAATAGGCGTTCCCAGAAGTGTCAAGGCCAGTTGCCCCTTTTATGACGCCAAAAAAAGATCCCGGCCGCCCTGCAGGCGACCGGGATTGAGTCAGGAGCCGATTCGGGCGATCAATTTTCAGCTTCGAACTCCAGATCCTTCTGAACCTCTCGGCCGTCACCGTCGCGGACGATGACCGCCACCCGATAATCACCCGCCACGTCGGGGCTAAAGGTCGCCGTTTCTCCCGTGCCCTGGAGCACGGCTTCGCTTCCCGCGGGGCGGGCCAACGTCACCCACCGAGCCAGGTCCAACTGGGCCTGTCCCGTACTGTCACTGACGTGGAAACCCGCCACCTGTCCGACCAACGCCCGGTCCGGAAAGGAGGGATCGATATCGACGTCCATCGTCGGATCCGTCATATGGGAGCCTGAGATATTGACCCTCATCGTCTCCGACTGTCCGGCGTGATTGGAGTCAATGCTCAGGGAAAGACTCTGACCGAATTGGTTATCTCCCGTATAACTAATGGAGAAGGTCCCCAATTCGTTGGCTCCCAAGACCAATCCGTCCAGGCCGTCAACGCTATAATCGCCGGCATCGGTGCTGCCGCTGGCCTCCAGGTGGTAATCGTCGATCACCAGATCGGCGTTGCCGGAGTTGATGATCATCAACTCCCGGATCTGGTCACCCCCTTCCGAAAGGAAGTTGACCTGCGAGGGAGTGATGGCTCCCACGGCGACCTCGTTGGCGTCCCCCAGAAGGGAGACGATGCTTCGGTTATCGGCATAATTATCACCGTGGTTGATCTGCAAATCTCCAACGGTGGATACGCCGGGGTCGGCGGGGGCGTGGAATTCGACGGTGAACTCGATCTCCGAGCCGCTGGGCACGGTGGGAATATTCGCCCCACCGCCGGAGATCTCATCGCCTTCGAAATAGACGCTATAATAATCTTCGACCTGGATGGGCCGCACCTGTACCTGGTGCATTGGGAGGGGGGCGGTGCCCACATTTCGCACCGTCACCGTCTGGGTCGTCGAATCGGCAAAGGACAATTGCAGAGGCTCGACCTCGATGATCGGTACGTCGCCGGGGCCGGCCGTGACCAGGACGCTCATCGCCGGCGCGAAGCTGATCGACGAGGAATCGAATCCCATGGTCGACGCGAACTCCAGATCTTCTTCGGTGGCGCTCTCCGGCGGGGTCATCTCCAGGGTAAAGGTCTGACTGCTATTCCCCTCGATGACCAGACCGTTTGGCGAGGGGGTGACGTCGAACCAGGTCGAATTGGTTCCGAAATGAATCCGCTCCATCGTCAGTGGAGAGGCCGCCGAATTTTCGATGTCAAATTGAAGGGCTTGCGTCACCCCGGGCGTGGCCAGAACAAATTCGACCACCGTGCGGGGCACGCTCAACATCCCGCTCGTACCGTCGCTGACGAGAAATACACGGGCCACGCCGCTATTCTCTTCGTCGCCCACCGTATTGGGGGCGTTGGTGCGAATCAGAAGCTCACCGCAGTAGTTATTGGGAACGCTCTCGCTGGTGGGCTCGGGACAGATCACGGGGTTATCTTCGTCGGCCAGCAGAACCAGACTCTGGGTGTGAACCGAATTCGACGCCACTTCGATGGGGAATTCCGGAAGCCCCCGGTCCCGACAATGGCCGGAGTTGGTCAGGCATACGGCGTTGCCGCTGCACTGGTCGTCGGACGCACAACCCACTCCGTCCTCGGAGTTGGCACCCCGGTAATAGGCCTCCACTCGATCGGGCTTGCTGATCCACTCGATGCTCTCGATGCGGAGGGTGCCCGGCCCCGTATTTTCTATCTCGATCGCCGTCTGGGTTCGCGATCTGCTGCTGGGCGCCATATCACCGAGTTCGATGATCGTCGTATCCACCCGCAATTCCGGATCTTCTCCGGTCATCAATCCGTTTCCACAGGCTCCCAGAGTGGCCCCGAACAACAGGGCTGCCAGTGCGATCGTCACAAAAAAATAGAACCGTTTCATCTCTGCCGTCTCGTTTGTTCGAGGACTCAAAGGGGACCGGACCCAGTCCGCGCGCTTCTCTTCAGCGCGATACGGTAGCGCCCCCGCTTTTGCGATGCAAGTTGTGAGGGGTGACAGGGTATGATCGGATGCTGTCGGTCGTTCGATGAGTTTCGACAAACCAACCCTTTGGAATTCCCGTCCCAAGGCTTGACTCAAGACTCGTCGAGCAAGAACTTCGTCACGTCCTTCCACAGGACGTCGAATTGAGGCCGGCGAAAATCGGAGCCCGAGATAAACCAGTCCACATGGGGCGGATCATGTTTGGGATCGCGAAAATGGCCGCATACGTCGAGGTGGTCTGCCCGTGTAATATGCACGATCTCGCCCCAGACCTGGGCCAGCGTCGGCACCACCCCGTCATTGGAGCGGCATGTGGGCATCGTCCCGTAAATCTCCTGGAGCATCGACTCCTGCTCCGGATGAAGATCAAAATAATGGCTATTGCGGGCCGTGAGCAATTGAAGGGCCCGAAAGACCGTATGGGAAGCATGGGCGTACATATCGAGCTTCAACCCCAGCGGCACCTTCAGCGACACCCCCGCCGCCCGGGTGATCACACAACCATAACGGACGCCCTCGCGATCCGACGTCGACGCGTTGAACAGGTCGATCGAGCCCGGCGTCAATTGCCCCACCACGCTTCGATCGGATTGGATCAACTTGACGAAATCTTTGATCTCCAGGCCCCGCTCGCTGCCAAAATCAGAGAAGAGTTCGCGATAAAATTGATCGAGAATCGTATTCTCCAACCCCAGCAGGCGGTCGACCCTGGTCAACAACCCCATCAGTTCGAAGAGAGCCCGCAGGGGAAGCCGGCCGAAGCGCAGGATATAGATCGTGCCCAATGACAGCGCTCCTAACAAGCGCTGTCCGAAGAGACTGTTGAACAGAGACGCCATGGGCGTGCCCATATGCGGGGTGGCCACGGTGACCACCGATTGGACTCGCCCGGCCAGAGATTCGACGTCCACCCTGGTGGGTAATGATACCTTCTCCGTCACGAAGAGGCGCGCGTCCAACCCACCAGTGGAGTGACCGATGAGGTGGATCGGACCCTCGTCGTCGGCGGTCTCGGCGATCTGGTCAGCCAACCGCCCTGCTCGGTGGCGAATCGAGCCCGTGGGCAAGGTGGACACGCCCTTGACCATCACCTCCAATCCTCGCCTGGAAAATTCTTCCTCCAGCATCTCGCGAACGTGGTGGAAATAGGTGATCCCACCGAGGTTGGAAAAACCGAAAAACCCGGGGACCAGATAAATATGATGTTTCGCCATCTAAAGCCTTCCCTTGAACTTCGCACGCTGCCAGCGCGCCATATAGCCTGCTGGCCGCACTCCCTAAAGCGCCTGATGCAATCTCATTGTGCACGGCCCGTTGAGGAACGCAATATTGCAGGGAGAGCATAAAATCATGGTCAACGGCGATGTCTGGATTATCTTTTTGTAGCGACGCCGCACTTCGATGTTTTTTGAACCAACTCTGACGAGCAGGGGAATCATTCTTCCCCGTCGTCAGGGCCATGATCATTATTCCGGGGGGAAGAATGACCGCACGACGCACTCTGTTTAAGCCAAATTACTTTCGACAGCCATTTTCTAACACCGGCCCCATTGAAAGTCGCCTGCGGCCCAGGGCTCTTACGATGACCGATGGCCCGCATTCGCCGACGGTCTATCGGCTCGCGCCCCTGTGGCAGGGCCCGTGGGACAAAATCTGGAGATGCCTGATGGCCGCCGAGCCCTTCAAACTCCTCGGCCCGCCGCCGAACGGCCCCCATGGCGACCTTCCCGTGGTCCTCGTCTTTTTCGGTTCCTCGGCGACCAATCCTCTATGCCTGGCCGCCGACGTGGTCCACAGGGGAGTCGATCAATTCACCTGTCAGGCCGACCCGCTGCCCCTGAGTTGGCGTCTGGCGGCCGTGGAATTTGGTCGAAATCTGCCCGATAAACCGCCATCAAAAGAGTCCATGTTGATGCGTTTGCCCGCCCCCTGGCTGCGCACCGCCCCGCTTCGCCTGCGGCCCGATATCGTCGGCCCGGTCTCCACCTTTTCACCCACGGAGGAATTCCAGGAAATTCTCCTGTCCCTTCGCGCCGGTTTTGTCACCTACGAGGCTCTTGTCGATGAGGTCGAGCTTTCTGCCCAGGAGTTGCTCCCCTTCTTGGCCGGGCTGGCCGCGGTGGGAATTATCACCAGAGCTCCGGCGCCCCTGCGTCATATGGAGGATCCCTTTGAGTTCTTCGGCCTCCACTGGTCGGCTCACGATCCCCTGGTACGCCAGCGCTACGAGGAATTAAAGCCCCACGTCGAACGCGCCGCATCCATGGGCTTCGGTCTTCTCCATCAACATCTGGAAAACGCGTTCGATATCCTCCATCGCCCCGAGGGCCGGCGCAACTTACGCCGTCGGATCGTCCATGCCCCGGCCACCGGTGAGGTCGTCGACTATCTGCACCGCCGCCTTCGCAAAGCCCGCCGGGAACACAGAGTATTGGTCGCCATCGACGCCTGCCGCCGAATTCTGGAGCTTCATCCCAGTGACGAACACGCCCGCGCCGTGTTGCATCGCCTCTTATGCCGGGCACGGAGACGATTCGAATCCATTCGCCGTGGGGAATGACTGTAATTTTACACTGTTACTTTAACGGAAGAAAAAAGGCAGGCACAATAGACTTGAGCGGGGGAGAAACCTGGCGCCCAATATCGGGCCCATAGTTTGTGAGGGACAGCGAACGTGAGCATTGAAGAAGTAGAAACGCCGGAGGGGGAACATCACGAAGAGGACGGACTTCTGCGCAGGCTTGCCTGGCAGTCCATCGTCGGCGTGGTCGTGATGGTCGTCACCGTAGGGCTTTTGGGGTTTTATCTCCGGGAACCGATCAGCCACCTGGCAGTGCTGTCCATCGACACCCTGGGATTGATCGGCGTCTTTTTGGGCGTCTTTGCTTCCGACAGTATTGGATTCCCCGTCCCAGCCTCCACTTATCTATTCGCCGCCGTCGCCGCTGAATCGCCGATGATCGCTATCTTGATCGTCGCCTCCATCGCCAGCATCCTGGGCGGCTCCATCGCCTACAAAGCGGGGCCACTGGTGGGTCGCCTGCCCATTCTACGCGGTTTGTTGGAGCGCTTTCGTCCCCGTGGCGAGCGCCTCTTCAAACGTTGGGGCATCTGGACAGTTGGCATCGCCGCCGCCACCCCCCTTCCCTTTCCAATCGTATGCTGGCTCGCCGGAATCTACCGCATGCCATTTGGCCGATTTTTCACGGCCACTCTGGTGCGAGCCCCTCGCTTTGCCGCCTATTACGGCGCCTTCACCGTCGGCTGGGCCAGCGCAGGACTTCTCTAAACCACATCTAATACCGGGTGCCTCTTTGAGGTCGCAGCGCTTTTTCATCAAACTCGGCGCATCGCGGCAATAGCTCTTCGCAGGCCGCAGCCAGTCGATCCAGGCCGTCCTGGCGGATCGCAAAAGTGCGCTCGTTCATATAGATATCGCGCCGCACTTCGATCTGAATGGCGTGCACCCCTCGATCGGGCCGTCCGTAATGGCGGGTGATCCATCCCCCCTTATAGGGCTCGTTGGTGCGCACGCTGAATCCGGCGTCGCGAAAATGCTCTTCCACCGTCCAACGCACCGTCGTATCGCAGGCTTCGCCGTCGACGTCTCCCGGCACAATTTCAGCTCGCTTTCGACCGGGATCATTATGCCCCTTTCGCCCCATGGACGGCATGGAATGGCCGTCAATGAGCACGCAAAACCCGAATTGGGCCCGCACTCTATCGATCTCCTCTTTGAGCGTCTTATGGTAGGGGTGATAGAAACGGTTGAGCCGCTCTTTGAACGCCTTTTTCGACATCGGCTTCGACATCACCGGCGTCTTCGCCGTCGTCGTGCGCCAGACCACACCTCGGTCTTGATAATAGCCGGGCTCGTGGATTCGTTTTCCACCCTTAACGGTCTCCGGGGAGACATCGTCGGCGGCGCGGTTCAGGTCGACCACGTATCGCGAGACGTTGGATACGAGCAGTGTCGCCCCCAATTGCGGTGCCGAGCGCCATATCTGGTCCACATATAGGTCCAGGTCACGGCGCAGAACTCGCGCCCCGATGACCATCTGCTCGCGCACGTCGTCAGGAATCCACTCCCCGGCATGGGGGACGTCAACCACGACTGGAAGCGTCTGCTCCTCGGGCCGCTCTAACCGATAAAGATCTGGATCGCTCATGATCCCTCTCACCTACGTCGAATCTGCTATAGATGCCACAGAGGGAGCCGTTTATCACGTCTTCGCAATTTCCTCCAGTCCGTTCATACCTGAAGTTGTCGTGCCTTTTGTAGTTCCCGCCACCCATCACCCATCACCCATCACCCACCACCCATCACCCGCTGATAGCGTTTTTGAAATTGGGTGGTCGCAAAATTGACGAACTCTGCTTTTTCCAACCCGAAGGGCAGCGGCTCCTCATAGGGCTCGAAGACCTCGTCAATCATCCCCAGGGCGATGGGCAGAAGATGATTCATTCGGGAATCGATGGTCCGACCGATCTCATCGCCGTGCTCCTCGACGAGCCGAGATAATAGGTAGACCCCGTAGGCCAGGTGGCGCGACTCGTCCTGCTTGAGCTTACCCACGACCTCTCGCATGCCCGGCATCACGTCCGCCTCTTCGAGCATCGTGAAATAGGCCTGATAACCGGTCTCGGCCAGCACACCTTCGACGATCAGATTATAGGTCACCGATGCCTCGGCCTGAGCCACCGGCGAGGGATCTTCTCGCAACCGCTGCAAGGCGCCGGGAAGCTCCTCCTCGAAGAGCAATCGGTAGTTGTCACCCTGAAAGCGCGTCAGATCAGAATTCTCCTGAGCTACGACATCCAAAAAGATTCGAAACGCCTCCACATGCTTTGCCTCCTCCCACAAAAAAGAGGTCAAATACATCTCCTCTTCCAGGCGCCCCTCCTCGGCGACGACCCGAATAAGCGGCAGCAGATCGAGAGTCACCGCCTCCTCGCCGCCCAAGAAAAGGGTGGTCAAGTGGAGGATAATCTCCTTTTGGACATCATCGAAGCTCTGCCAATCCTCCCGATCCTTCCTGAAGTCGATCGCCTGCGGATCCCATATCCCGAGCTGCTTCGCTTTTTGAAATAGCCGCATCGGAAAGGACTCGAAGTCCAGGCCTGCAGCTCTCGTCGATTTGAAACGTCCCGTCTGCGCCATAACCGCCTCCTCAATGGTAGATTCACCTTCAGCAGGCCAATAAGATAAGGCGCCCCCCGGGGATGATTCCACTATGTGGCCCAAACTTACCGCGCGGTCAGGCCCGGCGATCGATGGCATTGATAGAAAATTGAATCTCCTCACACACGAAGGGCTCGCTCTCTTGTACGAGGATCTGACGCAATTCATCGCCCACCGAGGGATCGCCAAGTTCGCCGATGGCCCAGGCGATATGGCCGCGCACAAGGGGTTCCTCTTCCTGTCGCAGGTAGCTCAACAGGGGCTCCACGTCTTCGGCGCTGCCCGTATTGCCCACGACGACGGCGGCGTTTCGCTTCAACCCTCGTAATTTCGCCCGCTTCATCGCCGATTTTCGAAAGACTTCGACATAACGATCGTGGTCGAATGACAGCAGATCGAGAGGCGCCAACTCCCGATAAACCGGGCGCGTCAGGTGGAGTTCGTCTTCGCTGACCGGCGCCTCTCGATTCCAGGGACAGACGTCCTGGCAGATATCGCAGCCGAAGAGATAATCGCCGATCAGCGGCCGAAGCCGCCGGGGAATGGGGCCGCGTAACTCGATGGTCAGGTAGGAGATACAGCGCCGGGCGTCGATGACCCGAGGGGCGACGATGGCCCCGGTCGGGCAGGCGTCGAGGCAGCGCGTACAGATCCCGCAGCGGTCGGGCGCCTCCTCGACGTCCGCCCCCAGGTCGATATCGACCAGGATCTCCGAGATAAATGTAAATGAGCCAAGGCCCTGCCGGATGAGCAGGGCGTTTTTGCCAACCCAACCGAGGCCGGCTTGCCGCGCCAGATCGCGCTCCAACAGCGGCGCTGTGTCCACCGCCGGCCGGGTCGCCACGTCAGCCCCGCTCTCGGAGTGAATAAACGCCGCCAGCTCGCGCATCCGTTTCCACAACTCCTTGTGATAATCGTCGCCCTGGGCATAACGGCAGATCCTCAACCCCCCGTCGAGCAGATCGATGGGCTGACGATAATTGCTCAACATCACCACCACCGACTTCGTCCCGGGCTCCATCTTGGCCGGATCGACGCGCAGCTCCTGGTAATTTTCGAGATACCCCATTTCCCCGTGCCGCCCCTCCCTGAGCCACTCCCGATAGGCCCGCCCCGACGGCAATTTCTGCGCCGACACAAAAGCCACCGCATCAAACCCGAGCTCCCTGGCCCGCCCTTCAATCGCCCCCCGCAAGACCTGTTTCTCTTCCAACCTCATCGCCATATCAGTCACCGTCGCGTTTCATCGAACCCACCGCAGCGCGCAGTAAAGCCGTTCCCGGGCCATCAGTCCAGGCGCTCCACCGGCGGCCCGTCTCCATAACGCAGCACGCACGGCTTTTCATCTTGCAAACCCCTGTGCTATAAGCCAGTTTCATGTGCGCTACGACCCGATTTTCTTTGCATTTTGTACCGCAACCTTGCTACAGAAAGCGGTGACTTCGCAACAGGATCAAATTCACAAGTCTGCCAAACCGATCCGGTATGCCCGGATGAATGGAGCATACGATGCGCATTTGTCCCAAATGCAATCGTCGATTCCCCGACAATACCCTCTTCTGCCCCGACGACGGAAAGGCCCTTGTCGAACGGGTCGGCGCCCAGAGTTCTTCCAACACCGGTGCCGCAAATACGGGAGCCCAGCCAGACCAATTCGCGGCCACTCAGGCCATGGAACAGGTCAAGGTGGACAACCAGCCCACCGGGGGTCGCACGCCAAATCGCAAGCCCTCGCCGACGCCGACACGGCGCGAGGCGCCGCCGTCGATGACGGCCAGCAGAACTGGCGGACTGGCCCCTAACACGGGAGGATCACCGGCGCCGCAGACCGGTGGACCACCGTCGGCGGCGTCCATCGACACCGGCGATCTGGTCGGCGAATCGATCTTCGGCGAATATACGATCACCAGCAAACTCGGCGAAGGGGGAATGGGCGCCGTCTATCTGGCCAGCCAGAACTCCATCGACCAGAAGATCGCCGTCAAGGTGCTCCATCAGGAGTCTGCCGAAAGCGACGAGCTCGTCCAGCGCTTCCACCGCGAAGCTCGGGTCGTAGCCATGTTGACCCATCCCAATATCATCCGGGTCTTCATCTTCGGTCGCACCCAGGGTGGCTTGCTCTATCTGGCCATGGAATTCGTCGAGGGTGAGACCCTTCGCGATCTTCTCGATCGGGGGATTCTCGACGAGATGCGGGTCATCAAGATCATGAAGCAGCTCTGCAGCGGTCTGTCCGAGGCCCACGATCTGGGGATTATCCACCGCGATCTCAAGCCCGACAACGTGCTGATGACCGAGTGGCGCGGCGAAAAAGACTTCGCCAAAATCTTGGACTTCGGCATCGCCAAGCTCAAGCAGCCCGACGGCTCCAAAGAACAACAAAAGCTGACCCAGGCGGGCATCGTCTACGGCACCCCCGAATACCTGTCGCCCGAACAGGCGCAGGCCATCGATCTCGATCATCGCACCGACATCTACAGCCTGGGCTGCATGCTCTACGAGCTGATGACCGGGCGAGTGCCCTTCGAGGAAACCACGCCGGTCAAGATTTTGACGGCCCACGTCTTCAACGAAGTCGAGCCCCCCTCGAAGGTCGCTCCCGATCGGGTCAGCCCGACCATGGAAAAGATCATCCTCAAAGCAATGGCCAAAGAACCGGGCGACCGCTTCCAAGATGCCCTGTCCATGTTCGAGGCGTTGGTTGCCCGCGAGCAGGAGATCGTGCGCGAAAAAGGCCTCTCCGGTCGCGCCGGCTACGTGCCCGGCATGGAGTTGACCGGCATGTATCGCGCCGTGGACTTCGACGACGAATTCAACGTCGGCGGGTCCACCCCCAATGCTCCTGCGCCAACTTATGATACGGCGGCCACGGCGCGCCCGAGCCAGCCCTCGGCCACCTCGGCCCAGCCCTCGGCGCCCAAATCCAAGGACTCTACGCGCACCGTAATCTACCTGCTGCTGGCCGGTACGGGGATGCTCTTTTTCGTCCTCCTCATCACGATCGTTATTCTCGTGATGCAATAGATTTTCCGGACCGCCACGGGGGTCAATCGCCGTGCTCTTCGATCTAGACAACCTCCAGAAAAATTACGGTCATTTCCAGGCCCTCAAGGGGATCACCCTTCAGCTCGATGCTGAAGCGGTGGGCCTTCTGGGCCCCAACGGGGCCGGCAAGTCGACGCTGATCAAGGTTCTGCTGGGGCTGTTGCCATTTTCGGGAGGCCGCGCCGAAGTCTTAGGGATGAAGGTCCCCGACCAGGCGCGACAGATCCGGCAGGTCGTGGGCTATATGCCCGAGAGCGACTGCTATCTGCCCTATATGACGGCCATCGACTATGTGAGCTTCAACGCCGAATTATGCGGGCTTCCCCGGGCCCAGGCATTTCGCCGGGCCCACGAGGTGCTGTATTTCGTGGGCCTCGAGGAGGCCCGCTACCGAAAGCTCGGCGGCTTCTCCACAGGCATGAAGCAGCGCGCCAAGCTGGCCCAGGCCATCGTCCACGGACCGAAATTATTATTTTTGGACGAGCCCACAAACGGCCTCGATCCCCAGGGCCGCGACGAGATGCTCGAGCTCATCGCCGACGTGCGCGCCCGTGGGGTCCACGTCGTCTTGTCGACCCACCTCTTGCCCGACGTGGAGCGGATCTGCGAGAGCGTGATCATGCTCAACCAGGGTGAGCTCATCCACGCCGGGACCATCGCCGACCTCCAGTCGGGCAAAGACGAGCTGCTCGAGGTCAGGACCCACCTGACCGACGATCGATTCCGAGAGATTCTCATCGGCGCCGACTTTGAAATCGAAGCCGACGACGACGTCCTCAAGATCCGACTGCCACAGGGCAAGTCGACGCGCGACGTCTTGTCGCTGGCCCGGGACGAAGATATTCAGATTCGCCACTTCATGCCCGAGCGCCTCACCCTGGAGACCGCCTTTTTGCGCCTCCTCGACGAGGCCAAAGAGGGTTCCTTAGAGCGCTGAACCGGCCGCCAACCGAGGTTTTGAATGGCCATTCGCGATCAATCCTATACCCGCTACGACGGTCCCTTGAGGGAGCGCTATTCCTGGGCGGTCATCGGCTGGGCCGGCTTTCGCACTTATTGGCGATTCTGGCGCACGAAGCTGATCTTTTTCGCCGTCTGGCTGGTGCCCCTCATCTTCGCCCTTTTGGTCATCGCCGAGGCCGCCCTCTTCGACGAGGCCGCCGCCCTGACCGCCGGGGAGGGCCTGGGCCACGGGGGCATCCGCTTCTACCTGGGCGTCCAGATCTACGCCCTGGCCCTGGTCTTTATCGCCAACGGCTGCGGCATCGTCTCCGACGACCTGCGCCACCGCACGGTCCAGCTCTATTTTTCAAAGCCCATCACCCGCGTCGAATACGCCGCGGGCAAAATACTCACCCTGTTCTTGATGGGCACGGTCACCGTTTTGATCCCGGCCCTCTTATTGGTCGGTCTGCGCACGGCTTTTTTCCTGCAGAGCGAGCTTCTGAGCGAAGCCCTGGTGATGCATATCCAGGCATTGGGCCTGGCTTTCTTGCTGGTCGCCCTGATGGCCTCCATCGTCATCGGCCTGAGCAGCCTCACGGGCCGCACGGGCTACGCCGTGCTCGCCCTCCTGGGGCTTTTATTCGTGCCGCTTATCGTGCAGGCCATCCTCGCCATCGCCACCGACGGCTCGCCATGGGCCAGAATGGCCAGCGTCAGCGGTCTATTCGGACTGGCCGCAGACGCCCTGCTCGGCGGGCGCGACGCCCTGCCCGACGAGATCCCCCTGGTGGCTCCCTTCGCGGCCATTGGCGCGCTCATCGCCGCCGGCCTGGCCGCCCTGCGTTGGCGAATCACCAACCTTCAGGGCATCGCCTGACCTCTCGCGCCACCGGAGTTTTTTTATGAAACCGCCAGCCAACGCCACCGACGGGGGCAAGTCCAACGAGGTCACCCGTATCGGCAGCGGCCAGACCGTGCTCTCGGCGCGACGCCTCTCCTATTGGTACGGCCAGGTCATCGGGGTCAACGATATCTCCATCGATATCGGCGCCGGTGTGGTCGGCCTCCTCGGCCCCAACGGCGCCGGAAAATCGACGCTCCTCAAATGCATGACCGGCCAGCTTCGACCCGATACGGGATTGGTGACCATCGACGACCAGCGCGTATGGAATAACCGGGCCGTCTACTCCAAGATCGGCTTCGTCCCCGAACAGGACGCCTTCTACGAGGAGATGACGGGCCGCCAATTCGTCATCCATCTGACGCGCCTTCAGGGCTTCGGCCCCGACGACGCCGCCGAATTGGCGGCACAGGCCATCGAGACCGTCCAGCTCACCGAGCAGGCCGACAAATCGATCAACAGCTATTCAAAGGGCATGCGCCAGCGCATCAAGATCGCCCAGGCCCTGGCCCACGAGCCACAGATTCTCTTCTTCGACGAACCCCTGGCCGGCACCGACCCGGTGGGCCGCCGCCACATCATCGACCTCATCAAGCGCCTCGGCAAAGAGGGCCGCACCATCGTCGTATCGAGCCACGTCCTCCACGAAGTGCAGGCCATGACCTCCGATATCGTGCTCATCAATCGCGGCAAGGTCGTCGCCGACGGCAACCTCTACAAGATTCGCGAGATGATCGACGACCATCCCCACCGCATTTACGTCGACACCGACGAGCCACGCCAATTCGCGGCGTTGCTGGCGCCCTTTGAGGATATCCGAAAGATCGAATTTGCCGAGCGCGGCTTCTTTGCCTCCACCGACGATCCCGAGAGCTGCTACAGCCGCATCGTCGACCTATCGCTGGAACACGATATCGAACTGCGCGCCATGACCTCCGAGGACAACGATCTCTCCGCGGTCTTTCGCTACCTTGTGCCCTGAATCTCTCATTCTTCGAGACGCCCCATGGCTGACGACAATAAAACTGCGATCCAGGGAAAAGCCCGAGACCTCTCGCCGGTCGCTTTGGGCTGGCGCCTCTTCTCCCTCGATCTGAAGCGAAAGTACCGCGGCCGAAAGACCCTCTTCTTGCTGGCCGTCCAGCTCTTGCCGGCCTTTATCGTCGGCCTGGCTCTTATCTGGCAGGATATGGAGGGCATCGCCCTCTTCGAGGGCGCCGTCGAGTCCGTCTATATCCCGCTACTTCTGCCCCTGACGGCGCTCTTCTTCGGCGGCCCCACCGTGGTCGACGAGGTAGAGGGCCAGACCATCACCTACCTCACCCTGCGCCCCCTGTCGCGGACCACCCTATACCTGGCAAAGCTCGCCACCTCGGTCTGCCTGGCCGTCGCCGTATCGGTAGTCCCCATCCTGATTCTCTTCGGCATCTGCACCATCGGCGGCATCATTGGCGCCGACGGCGCCTTCGCCCTCCTCGGCTCCTCCATCGCCACCGTCGCCTTCGGCGCCGTGGCCTATACGGCGAT
>SLJM01000280.1 GCA_007135085.1 Myxococcales bacterium | reverse complement strand
CAGGCCAGGGATGGCCTGTGGACCATACTGCCAGGCCAGGGATGGCCTGTGGACCATACTGCCAGGCCAGGGATGGCCTGTGGACCATACTGCCAGGCCAGGGATGGCCTGTGGACCATACGGAGGTACCGAACCGCGGGGTTGCCCCACCATCCGACGGGCCAAAGGCCACGCGGCTGCTCGAGTCGGGCCTGGAACGGCGGCCCGAAGATGCTCAGCGGGCCAAGTCCGCGCCTCGCTACGACACGACATTGCCTCCGATGGGTCACCGCGGTCTGCGATGATCCGATACCGAACCGCCCTAACACACAGCGCACCCGCACAAATTCAACGTGTTTCAACAACCTCGGTAGTTCGTGGCGGAGCGGGGCTTCAGCCCCAGCGGAGCCTTTCGCCCGCACAGCCCCCAGCCTCAGCTGGGCGGGTGCGGTCCGCATCATCCCGATCGTTTGTCCGCAAATAATCAACCCCGGTCGTTCTCAGAGCGCGATCCGATCGAAATATTGAAAATGCCCGTGGCGCTCGAAACCGTGGGCGTCGACGATGGGGGCAGATGTATCCTCACGAGCGTAGAGGCCCAGCCGGCGCAGGCCCCGTCGGCGGGCCACCTGGGCGCGGGCGGCGAGCAGCGCCGTATATACCCCGTTGCCCCGATGCTCTTCGACCACGCCGCCGGCCCATATCAGGGCAAATTTTAGATCGTCGAAGAAGGTCATCCCCCCCGAGCCAGCAGGTTCGCCATTTCGATAGGCCACGAAGCGGACCACCCTCCGGTCGGGCCCGGTGCAATCATCTAACTCTCGTTCCAGATCGCGCCATGACAGTCCCACATCTCCACCAAAGACGGCGCTTCGGATCTCATAGAGGGTGCGCAGATCGTCGATGGACCCCACGGGCTGGGCCTCGACGCCCGCCGGTGGCCGGCGGCGGTAGGCGCCGACCTCGGTGGCATAGGCGTAGTGAAGCGGTCCCTCCTTATAGCCGGCATCGCTTAAGGCACGGCGCATCTGTGGAGTGTCACTGATCGCATTAACGGTCCACCGGCTGTCGCCGTCGCCGTGAGCCTCCAGGACCTCGGCGACCAACCGCGCGGGCTCGGCCTGCGATGGTCGAGCCCGCAAGACGCGATTGAAGTTCAAGGGTGAACGCCGAGAGTGCACATAGGACAACTCCGGCCGGTCCACGACATGGACGTCTGGAGGAACCCAGAAGCAGTCGGCCGTGGCCGTCTCGAGAATCTCATCGATCGTCTGGTCTTGCATGGCCCTTCCAATTCGAGAATAGCGTCCGGCCATCGTCGAGGTTCTAGCAGCGATTATCAAACTTCTCGAAATAGTCGAACGTCGTGACCGACGCCGAATATTCGTTTATCCTCCAGGAACCTGAGAAGGTGGCTACCGACAATTTCTACGCGCCACCAGATCGCAACCACGGCTCATTTTTATGTCGTTGACCACCACCGCCGAAGTTATCTGTGCAAGCTGCACCGAATACGTCTCCCAGGTCGACGACCTCTGCCCGCAATGTGGAGGCCCCATTGGCCTGCGCGGCGAGTACCTCCTGCTCGACGTCCTCGGACAGGGAGCCCAGGGCACGACATACCTGGCCGAGCGCCTGGACGACGGTCAGCGCGTGGCCATCAAGGAGATGCTCGTACGACGAGCAAATTCCCTAAAAGCCCTGGAGCTCTTCGAGCGCGAGGCCCGGGTTCTGGAATCCCTGGACCATCCGGGGCTGCCCCACTTCTACGAGGACTTTTTGGAGGAAGCCGGCCGGAGCAGCGCCTTCTTCTTGGTACAGGAATGGATCGACGGCTCCCCGCTCGATGAGTTGTATGATGGACGTCCAATCCGGGTCGAAGAACTGCTCGAGATAATGGCCGAGCTCTGTGACACCTTGGCCTACTTGCAGTCCTATTCGCCGCCGGTGGTCCACCGCGATATCAAACCAGAAAATATCATGCGACGCCGATCTGATGGGTCGCTGGTCCTCATCGACTTCGGATCTGTGCGAGCCGCCATCGCCGATGGCGACGGCGGAGGCAGCACCGTGGCGGGCACCTTCGGATATATGGCGCCCGAACAATTTATGGGCCAGGCAAGCCCGGCCTCCGACATCTACGGTGTGGCCGCTACAGGGGTCGCTCTGCTGGCGGATCGAGATCCTCAGGAGTTGATGAATCAGCATCGGCAGATCGAACTCGACTCGTTGAACCTCCCCGACAACTACGCCGAATTCCTCCAGCGAATGCTCGCCATTGACCCCGAGGACCGTCCCTCCGCCACCGACGCAGGCGCCACCCTTCGCCGACTCATCACCGAAGGCCCCAGAAATGGCGAAATACAGAATACCGACCTTCCCTCATCGTCAACCGGGCTCGACCTCCCTTCCCCGCCGCGCTCCCTGCCCGACGGATTCTTCAAAGAATTCGCCCCGCAATCCCATTTTTTTGTTCTCTTCGGCGCCATCTTTTTGTCCGTCGGCACCGGTGTACCGATGGTTTTGACAGTGGTCTTTGCCCAACAGGGATTAATAAGCGCCCTCTTCACCACTCTGCCCCTGATGGGCATCTTCGGAACTATCGGTCTGGTCAGCTTTCTCGGTGGTCTGCGCAGTCGACGTCGGGCCGCCCAGGTGTGGCGTCTGGGACATATCACCACGGGCAAAGTCTACCGCACCTCCCAGGCCAACTACTCGGTCAACAGGCGCTCCCCACGAGTCTATCACTACCGTTACGAAGTCGATGGCCGCCCCATCGAAGCCACATTTCATTCCTGGAATTATCTGCTCGCCGAACGGGGCACCCCGGTCAACGTGATTTACGATCCCCAGGCGCCGTCGAAGAGTCTGATGGTCACGGAACGAGCAGATCTCTAGCTGAAATGCGGCACCGCCTCTTCATCATCATCGCCGCTCATGCCCCCAGCACGATGTCGAGCACGGTGGGATCGGTCAGGTCAGCCACACAGGCAGTGGCGCCGCAGGCCTCGAGCTCGTCGCGAGTGGCACCGCCGGTAGCCACGCCCAGACACTCGGCGCCGATGGCCCGGGCGGCGGCGACATCACGCGTTGTGTCACCAATGACGAGCACGCGACATTGCTCCAGCGACACACCGAGCTTCGCTGCCCCGCGGGTCGCCCCCGCTCGAATGAGCTCGGCTCGCTCCTCAGCGTCGCAACCAAATCCACCGAAATCGAAGTAGTCGTTCAATCCGCCGCGGGCGAGCTTGATGCGCGCCCCGCGCTCGATATTGCCCGTCCCCAGCCCGACCGCTAGTCCGTCACGCCGTGACAGCTCGTCGAGTAGCTCCACGACTCCGGCAAAGACGGTGTACTCTGTGGTTTCTCTCATGGTGTCCACCAGGTACTCCACGTAGGTGTCGAGGACCCGGTTCACCACCTCTTTCGAGACCTCCATTCCGGCGCACTCCAGCCCCTGCCGAGCGATACCCAGGTCGGTCCCACCGGCGAATGTCAGTTCTAACTCTACGTCAGGCCCGATCAGGTCTCGCAACGCGCGCTTAAATGCACGTCCCCCGGCTCCGTGGGCGGAGATAAGCGTCCCGTCGATATCGAATAAAATAATCTTTGGTCTGGCGTCGGTCATGAGGGTGTCTCCAAATCTATCGTATTTTGCGGTCCTCGCCGGCCTGACGAAACAACTCAATCATCGGCTCGATGACGGCCTCTTGACGAAAATGAGCGCCTATATGGTCGTCGTCGCCGATGGAAACGAATTGGGCGTTGGGAATCTGCTGGGCCGCCCGCCTTGCCTGTTCGTGGAAGTCGGCGTCTTTCTCCCCGACGAAGATGAGACAGGGAATCTCCCAGTTTTGTAGGTCCTCCACAATATCTCCCTCATCGATTGCGCACTTCCAGGCGGCGTGAATAGCGACCGGATCGTTTTGAAGATAGGACGAGCGCTGCGGCTCGGGAAATCGCATCCCCGAGACATCCTCCAGCGCCCGAACGAAGGCCTCCGTCCCCTCTGCCTGCGCTGCCTCGATCCCCCTGCCAACAACAGCGGTCAACGGCCCTTCGACATCGATCGCGAAGGGCTGCTGCCCGCCTATCACCAATGACAGGACGCGCTGAGGGGCAAGCTCACCGATACCGAACCCCAGCCGCCCGCCCCAGGAGGTGCCAATAAAATGGGCCCTCTCCACCCCCACGGCGTCGAGCACGGCCACGACGTCCGCCACCCGACGATCGATCTCGTATGCCTCCGCCTCATGAGGCGCATCGCTTCGACCCAATCCGCGGTGATCCACATAGATGAGCCGGAACTCATCGCTGGGAATTGCCTGAGAAATCATGGACATCCGCAACGTCTCCACCGTGTCTAGAATGCCCCCATGAACGACCACGGCCGGCCCGTCGCCGCCATCGTCCTCGTAGAAGATTCGCTTCCCATCCCCTTGGTTGGTTGCATATGGCATTTGAGTCTCCCCCTCTCCTGGTTCCTAAAGCCCGGTCCGTCGGTGTTCGATAATAAGAACCATAACTCTCCTAGCCAACTGGAGTTAATCCGCAGCTCATCGATGGTTCGATCGCCGAAGGGCACTTCACCCGTAGCGCACAGATCGCACTGCCCGGCCCACGATATCCCTGCCACGAACGCCATCGAGCTCGGCGTCTGGATGGACCAGAATACGATGAGCCATCACCGACTGAGCCAGATCGCGCACGTCGTCGGGCAGAACGTAGTCCCGGCCACGGATCAGCGCTCTTGCCTGGGCGGCTCGCATCAACGCCAGCGACGCCCGAGGGGAGGCTCCCAACACCGCGTCGTCGTCTTCGCGGCTAAAGCGCACCAGGGAGAGCACATAATGGAGCATCTCGTCGGAGACGTGGATTTCCTCGACGAGTTTGCTCAACTCGGCCACCTCGGCGGCGTCCATCAATTGGGGCGGAGGCGGCGGCTCGCTGCGATGAGTGCGCAGAACCGCCAATTCCTGCTCCGGCGTGGGATAACCGATCTCTATTTTCAATAAAAACCTGTCTAATTGCGCTTCCGGTAAGGGATAGACGCCCTGCTGTTCCACCGGGTTCTGGGTGGCCAGAACCACAAAGGGCGCCGGCAAACGATGGGTCTCTCCCTCGATGGTGACCTGCCGCTCCTGCATGGCCTCCAATAGCGCCGACTGAGTCTTGGCCGGGGCGCGGTTGATCTCGTCGCCTAGCAAAATATTGGTAAAGACCGGTCCCTTGCGAAGATGAAATTCGTTATTTCGCAGGTCCGGCACATAGGTCCCGGTAATATCGGAGGGGAGCAGGTCGGGCGTAAATTGGACGCGCCGAAATTCAGCCCCCAGAGTGGCCGCGAAGGCCCGGCAAAGTGTGGTCTTCGCCACACCCGGCACCCCTTCGAGCAGGATATGTCCTCCCGCCAGCAGCGCCACCAGCAGACTCTCTATAGTCCCCGGCGAACCGATGAAGATCTTCGAGACCTCGTCGAGGATCTCCTGACAGCGCCCGGCGATCTGCTCGAGTTGCTCCTCGGTAAATCGCTCTTCAGCGCCTACTGACACGTCCTCTTCGGGGGTTGATTTCGCGGGTGCGTCGCTCATACGACTCCTCTAATCCCATCCACTTCAATACCCTGAGTATCCGGCGGTGTAGCTTTCGCAGATCTCGGGCGCTAAACGACTGGTCGCTCTCCAGAAATACGTGATGTCGGTCGGGAACACCATTGAGGTCGGCCAGCAGACTCTCCACTTCCCGGCGTCGCTCCTTGCGAAGCTGCGGCGTCTGCCCTCGAAGATAGCGCTCTTCAAAGCGACGCGCCAACTGACTCATCGACGGACGATCCTGGGGCTCGGAGGGCCACAACCCGAAGGCGCCCAGGAATAGCTCGTCGAAGGACTCCTTCATGATCGCCATGGGCAACGTATAATTGATCGATCCGTCGGGGTTGGAAAACCTGGCGACGTTCCAATCGAATTCCGTGGCCGGTGGCGATAGATCTTCGCGGTGGCGATCAATATACCTGGATAGGGCCGCAAATTGACGCCAGGGAAAGACAACTGCCAGATAGGCCAGCGAGCCCAGCGCCAAAAAGAGCCCCAGAAAAAATAAAAATTGGGAGCCCGCCAATTCCTCGAAGACCTCCTGCAGGCGCTGATTGAACTCCTCGACCCGCTGGCGAAGATCTTCCGCTCCCGAGGCGGGATCGTCGGAGAAGGCCCCTGTCGTCGCGAACTCTCCCACGAGCAGCCAGGCTCGGCACTGTTCGACGTCAGCGCATAGATAAGTCCAGATATTTTCGGCAAATCGCTGGTTGTCCGCCGCCGGCAACATGGCGTTGATGAAAATCCCAGGATCGGCGATGGCCACGGCGCGCCCCTCGCCGAGCATCATATCGTAGACCAGGCCCCCGTCTCTATCGTAGGCCACCACGGGCCCCCCGACGTT
>SLJM01000427.1 GCA_007135085.1 Myxococcales bacterium | reverse complement strand
TGATCAGGCTCGAGTGATATTTGATGATCGTCGCGTGGTCAGAGGTGAAATTGCTGATCACCTCTTCGATCTCGTCGATATTGGCGTTCTCCACGGGGACGATTCCCGTCACCATCCGCGCTTCGAAGGGCACGTCGTCGTCGATCTCGTAGGGCCGCTGGGGCTCCGAGATAGCGGCCCCGGCCTCGACGATCTTCAAAAAGCTACCCTGAGGCACCACGGTCAGCCCGTTCATCTCCAGAGCCGACAAAAAGGCCGTATAGGCCTCGTTGATGGTCACTTCCTGTGGCGAGATGATGGTGATCGTCTTATTGGCCTGCAGGGAGTCGGCGATGATGAAGTTGAGGTTCATCACCCCTGAGAAGAATTTGACCACTTCTTCGAGATTGGCTTCTCGAAAGTCGATGGTCACCCGCGTATGGCCCGGCGTGGTTCTGGCCCGGAAGCTGGGATCGAAGTTGGGAGGCAGGTTAAACCGCTCATAGGGATCGACGTTATCCGGCCCCAATACGTCTCGGCCGCCGTCGTCGCTGTCGCCCTGCTGGCCTCGAGGAGCGTCGTCGCTATCGCTGCGCTCACCGCCGCGCTCGATGACCCCGGGCTCGTCGGTGGTCGCCCCACCCTGAGCCCAGGCCACGGGCATGACCGCCAGCATCGCCGCGGCCATCACGGTCAGCGCCGCGCCGAAGGCGGCCCAACGTCCTGTCGAACTGATTACTGCCGTCGACGGGCTGGCCGTCCTATCGTCACCAAATCGTTCCATGCTTCCTTCTCGTGATTGCGGGGATATTCACCGGGCTGACCAGGCATTGACGCCGTCGCCCCTTGCGATTTTCCCACCTCTCTCTAACGAATGTTGTATTCCATTTCCTGACGCTGTCCGCGCCGTTCAATCTCGATGGTCACTTCCTTGTTGGTGCGCATCGTCTCCAGCATCTCCAGCGCCTGGCGCTGGTTGGTCAATTGTCGACCGTTGACGGAGTGGATCACGTCACCGCTGCGAATGCCCAGATCGGAATAGAAGCTGTCGGGCCGCACTCCGACCAGGCGCAACCCGTCGGGCTCGCCATCGCGATAATTGGGCATCACCCGCGCTTCTCGACTGAGCTGCTCCTCGTCGGCCAGCGCCGATTCAATCCGCGATCGATCCACGGTGTACTGATTCTCGCCGCCGGCGACCACTCCCGATCGATTGTCGTCGCGCTGACGTTGTTCGCTCTCCTGACGCTGGGCCCGTGCACGGCGGTCGTTGGCCTGGCCACCGGACGGCCGCTGAGCTCGCGGCTCCGGCTCGGGGTCACCGTAGGGAGAATCCTCGAGGCGCACGAATTCGAGCCGTCCACCGTTGTCGATAAAGACCCTATCTCGTCGGATCTCGAGCACCTCCACGGGCTCCTCCAGGGGCAGCGTATCGCCCACACCGACCACATGGGTCTCCCGATCACTCTCGTTCTGGATCATCGCCATCGACCACCGCGGATTCTGGGCGACCATCACCCCTGTGAGCTTCAATTCCAGTTCCGTCAACCGAGGCACGTCGTCGAATTCTTCTTCTTCGTATTCCTCGGGCACGCATTGACCGAATTCGCAGACCTCGCCGTCCGGGCAGCCGTCGGGACATTCGTCGGGGTCGGCAATTTCGGGACAACCAAATAGACAGCGCTGCGCCAGGGCGTCGACCCAGAAGTCGCGCTCCCCGTCGTCGAGCACCACCTGTCCCCGATCACTGTCGACGTGAAAGGGCGGCATCTTGGGCACCGTCAACTCCGCCAACTGAGAGGCTACGAAACTATTGACGAATAGGGCACTGAGCAACGTTCCCAGCCCGATGAGGGCGAAATTGATTGCCCAGCTATATTTTTGAAGAAAGGGTTCCATGTTGGCTCATCCATGTCACGCTGTCGGGCTATTTCCTAAAACTCGTCCCGCCGGGGGACGGTCACGCGCCCATTCGAGAAGACAACTTGCAAATAGCCTGCCATCGTCGATTCATTCCTCGAACCTCGACGGCGACTCCGTCACGGCCGCCCGCAGAGGCCGTCCTCGATAAGCGAATTCCCCCGTCTTTTAAAGGCTTTAGTGCCCTATGGCTTATCGCGATATTTTTCGAATCTTTGCCGATCGACGATCTTCGGCGCTCCGCACACCACGATCGCAAAGCGATCATTTTGACATTTTGGCAAAACCACCGACTGTTGCCAAAATCGACTGACAATTTGTCAATCCGATCGCTCGTTGATCCTGGAGCTCCGTCACGGCCCCTCCAACACCACCTGACCAGAGCGGTCGAGATAGAGGTAACGAGCACTCTCGTAGTGCGGAAATTCAGCTTTGAATACCTCGTTGGGATCGCAGAGGCCGTCCTCTCTGGCGACGAGGAGACGTACCAACCCCTGATGAAATTCCGGCAATTCCGAAGAATTGCAGACTGGAACCCCCACTACATCCTCGGGAACAAAGGTCGGGGCGCCATCGCCGTTGATATAGACGAGCCTTTGAGTCCCCGTTTCCTGCTCACGAAGGAGCACCGGAGCCAGTCCCTCCCGGAAATTTCCGGTCCCGGCGATTCGCAACTGCTGCTCTCCATCGCCTTCGAGGGCGCTCAGATCCATGACCTGCCCCTCAAGGCTTATAAACCCATAGTCGAACGCCCCTCCCAACGGACCTCCTACGACGGGCGCCCAGCCCTCGGAGAAGTTGCGGATTCTGTAGAATCCCAGCCTACCAAAGAGCTTCTCTCCCTGTTTATTGATATACGATTTCGGAAATCTACCGCTCATCGATGCCGGCGCCAATCCATCTGTAAAATCACCGCCGCCCTCGAATTTTGGCTCGATAACCAGATCGCCCTCGTGGTCGATCCAACCGAATCTCTGCATCCATTCAAAGAAGTCGTCGGGATCGTCATTTGGCAATTGAAGTTCAATCCAGGCCAGGCCTTCCGAAAAAGGACCAAGCCCGACGATTTCCTGGTAGTCCAGATCTTCTGGCAACAGGTCATCGACCTTCCAGCTCTCTCCGTCGCGGGTCAGAAAATAGGGTGAGTTCCCCCATTCGCTGCCATCCACGGCGGCGCACCCCTGAGAGAAATCGCTCACCCCCGGCGACCCAAATTTCACATCGCCATGTCCTGTGACGCTCGATGACCCCACGCTGGGCTCGAGCACATAGTCGCCCTGCCGATCGATCCCCCCCCAGGCCCCGAATTGCATGACTCCATTGACCTCTTTGACCCGCTGCCCCTTGACGATGGCCCGGCCCTCGGAAAAGTCACGAACCCGCCACCATTGAGGCTCGATGACCCAGTCGCCGTCGGCATCGACATAGCCCCATTTCTCTCCATTGGACATCGCATAGAGGGGCTCACCATCATCGGCCACGTCCTGACCGCAGGGATTTCCGGACGCCATCTGGCCATCCCCGGAACTTCCCCCGACCTCGACAAAGAGGGGCCCCGCGCAATGATAATCCCCCTGTCGTCCGGTCAGACAGGTCGACAGAGCGTCCTCCAACTGCCCCTCGAATTCCTCTTCGGGATCAACGACGAAGGTCAGCGCTTTATCCACCCAATCGGCGTTGGGATTTTCCAGATAGGTCAGCTCGATCCGGCACCCCTCATCGACGGATTCCACAACCTTATAGCGCACGGCGGCGCCGGGAATCTCGGCCTTCAAGATAGCTGATTTACAGGATGACACCTGCTCGGAAAAACACTCCATATCGGAGCACTCCACGCCGCTCCCACCAATCCCCGGAATGGCGCAGCCCTCACCGGAGCAGCCGCCAACGAAGACCATACAACCGATAATAAAAAGGCCGCCCAATACTTTCCCATTCTTCATCTCAAATATCCCTCATTTAAAAAAAATAATCTTGTCCTACAGAGGTCGCCCCGTCAATCCGATCAACGAAGCCATCGAGATGATTCGGACTACCCCGACCGAGACATTGCGATCGCCTTGATGTATGCTGCCCACGCATTAAGAGAATTTTGCACCTACGGAGCTCTCCCGATGATGAAGCCAGTCCTATATTTCGTGCTGATCCTGACCGCACTATTCACCTCGGCTTGCGCTGAAGACGATCCGGTCGCCAACGATGACGCCCCCGATACGGGTGTCGTCGATGATACCGGCGCCGCTGGCGACACAAACGGCGACACAAACGGTGACGAAACAGATATAGGGGTCGACCAGGACGCCCATGCCGATGACGCGGGCAACGATCAGGACGTCCACACCGACGACACCGGTCCCGATACGGATACAAACAACGAAGATCCCGAAGATTGCGTCCTCGAATTAGAGCTCGACGACGGATTGGTCATCGCCGACACCAGAGAAGATCCCCTCTCCGCCGACAGCATCCCCCTCATTTGCTGGCACGTCCCCGACGGCAAGACGCTGCCCGACGCCGACGACGGCTGGAAGATCCGCGTCGAGCGCGAGGAAAACGCCGGCGGCGAACAGGTAGAATGGCGCACCGTCGGCCTCGACGTGGCGTTGCGCGAGATCATCTACGGCGACTGCACCGTCGACGCCGACGAATGCACGGACGCCGCCGATCTCTATCCCGGCACTTATTTCGTCCACGTCCTCGACCCTGGCAACCCCGTCGGCCTGGCCGGATCGCTGGTCTTCGACGTCGAATAGGCGGGCCCACCGCACCATCGAGGCGCCCCCATCCCCTCATCACAACTTGCGATAAATCGTCCGCGGCCGACTCGTTAAAGCCCGCGATCTGGCGGTCATTTTTGGCACGATAGATCTGCAAAAAATGCTCCGCCAGAAGGGGCACGTCCTCGCTTCGATGGCGAAGAGGGGGGATCTTGATGTCGATTACGTCTAGCTGACAGTAGATATCTTCTCGAAAATTGCCCTCCCATTCGTCATCCTATTCACTGCCTGATTACATATTCATTTCGAGACTCTGAGACCTACGCAAAGACTCGATTTACGCGTCACTACACGGCCCCGTCAGTCGCTCGATTATCTGGCCGACCGCCTATTCCGACGTGCCCTCATCGATGAGCTGCTGAATTTTGTCGCTCACGCTCAAGCGCCAACCAAACCCGGCGAGCACTGCCGCAGTATCGGCGTCTATCGATTCGAGACCCATCAAAGTGAGTTGGCGAATATTTCCCTCGCCCTCGACCAGCGCCCTCGCCGTTTCAGCGTCAAGCGATTCCAGACCAGACAGAGACAGTCTCAGCCCGTCTCCGCTTCCAAGCGCGGCAGCCGCGTTCACGTCGAGCGTACGTACCCCATTCAGGACTAGTTGTTGCCTCCCCGAATACACCATACAAACGACCTGATACGATTGACTTTCGAACCGTGCCAGTGCCGCACCAACATCAGCATCGATTCTTTCGATACCACTGAGTTCAAGAGTCTGACCTCGCCACAGTGCCAGACCTGCGGCAGAACCTCTGTCGAGGGTCCGTAAACCGTTGAGTCCGAGACGCGATCCACCCCATTCGCTTAGTGCACGTGCCGCATCAGCGCTGAGCTTCTCCAAACCATCCAGGCGAAGTTCGTTGCCCTGGAACTGAGCCAAACCTGCCGCAGAACTCGCGTTGAGTGACTTCACTCCATTGAGCATCAACTTAGACCCGCTGAATCTGCCCAAGGCCGCTGCGGATTCCGCATCCAGCGATTCCACGCCATTGAGCTCGAGCTTATAGAAGGGTGAAACCGGCTGGTTTGCCAACGCTTCGGCCGTGGCAGACTCGAGTTCGGTGATGCCATTGACTGCCAGCGAAGAGCACCCACTACATTTACCGAGCTCTGCTGCAGTATCGGCATCGAGATCACGCAAGCCGTCGAGTTTCAGGATTACCCGCTGAAGAGTTGCAAGATGTCGGGCCGCATCCGGGCCGAGACTCTCTAAGCCGTTGAGAACGAGCACGCCCACACCTCTTACCGACTCCCATTGAGCCAATGCCGCTGCGGCTTCCGGTGTGAGACTCTCGATGTCTGGCAGCCCAATTAAAAAGCCCGTATATTTTGCCAGCGTACGCGCCTCCTCCACGGTGAGTTGTTCTACGCCCGACAGGATTAGCCCATTCCTCGAAAGCGAATAGGCAGACACCCCCAAAGAGGCGCTCAACTCCTCTTCACTACGATTGGCCCGATTCGCTTCCGAGATCGCTTCAAAGTCTGAGAGGGTTCGCGAAGTAATATCTGCCCCTTCTGACGCGTCGTCCTCCTGTTGGTTCACCATCGCAGCATCGGGTGGCTCCGCAGCCACGGCTGTCGAGTTGGCCAGGAGGCAGGTCGCCGCGCAGAAAACGAGACCCGTGATAATTGGGCAGATTCGAAAACGCATCGGCATGCCTGTGCAGATGAACCCGTTCCTTTTTCGAGGTGCGCCAACGATCATACCAACCGCTTCCCCAGAGCCGCAATATGCCTCTTATGCGGATTTAAGGCGTTCAATATTCTCCACCGTGGGGACATCTACATCTTCTGTACCAAGCAGAAGTCCATGGACGTCTAGCGCGGTCCCTCCAATTAAAACATACTCCACTTGATGGTCGTTCAGACTGGCTAGCAAGCGCAGAAATTGAGAGGTGAAATCCATATCCGCTCAGCGCGCCGTTTCCCCGCGGCGCTGTCCAGCCGCTCCACCCCGGGCCCATAGGGCCCTCCATCCCGCGCGTAAAGCGCGCTCCATCCCGGCTGCGCCAGCAGCCTCCACCCCGGCGCGAGCGCCGTCGAGCGCTCACAATTTGCGATAAATCGTCCGCGTGGCGATCCCCAGCAGCTTGGCGGCGAGCTTTTTGTCGCCCTGGGTCATCTTCAGGGTTTCGTGAATGACCCGCTTTTCGATCTCCTCCAGGGAGGTGCCCACGGGGATCGTCAGATGCCGCCCCTCGGAGTTGCCCGATTTGACCTGCTGGGGCAGATCGTCGTCGTCAATGGTGCCGTCCGTATCGAGGACGACGGCGCGCTCGACGACGTTCTCCAATTCGCGCACGTTTCCGGGCCAATTATAATTGCTCAGGCTATCGAGGGCCGATTCGGTAAAGCCCGCGATCTGGCGGTCATTTTTGGCGCGATAGATCTGCAAAAAATGCTCCGCCAGAAGGGGCACGTCCTCGCTGCGATGGCGAAGAGGGGGGATCTTTATGTCGATCACGTTTAGCCGATAATAGAGGTCTTCCCGGAAATTGCCCTCCGCCATCTCCGCTTCCAGATCCTTGTGGGTCGCCGCCAGGATGCGCACGTCCACCTCGGTGGGAATATTGGCGCCCAGGCGCTCGAAGGCCCCTTCCTGCAGAACCCTCAACAACTTGACCTGAACCTGTGGCGAAAGCTCGCCGACCTCGTCCAAAAAGAGAGTGCCCTCGTGGGCGGCCTCGAAGCGACCGATCTTTCGCTGGTTTGCTCCCGTAAATGCGCCTTTTTCGTAGCCGAAGAGCTCGCTTTCGAGAATCGACTCCGGCAAAGCCGCGCAATTGACGGCAATAAAGGGGTTCTCCGAGCGATGGCTCAACCGATAGATCATCTCGGCGAATAATTCTTTTCCCGTCCCGCTCTCGCCGGTGATGAGCACCGTGGCGTCACTCGAGGCCACCTGGCGAACCCGGTCGACGGCCTCTCGCATCAGCGGTGATTGGCCGACGATGGTGCGCTCTTCTTCCAGGTCCGCCAGCCGCGCTTTGAGCTCCCTATTTTCGACGACCAGAGCCTGTCGCTCCAGAGCCTGGCGGGCGGCCTTCAAAATCGTGGCCCGCTTGATCGGCTTCGACACAAAATCGTAAGCCCCCTCCTTCATCCCCTCCACGGCGCGCTCCACCGTGCCGAAGGCGGTCATCAAGATCACCTCCGCCTCGGGCTGCAGCGTCTGAGCCAGCTTCAGCAGGTCCATCCCGTCGATATCGGGCATCATCAGGTCGGTGATCACGAGATGAAATTTGCGCTCCCTCATCTTGTCGAGCGCTTCCTGTCCCCCCTCGGCGACCTCCACCTCATAGCCCTCGCGGCCGAAGAGCCGCTCCAGGGTCTTGACGTGGGCCACCTCGTCGTCGACCAGCAATATTCTCGCGTTGACCTGCTCCATCCTTCCTTATCCTCGGCATCATCGGGCCGAACCCAAACCACTCTCATTCCTTTATCATACCCTCACCTATCAAACGACGCCCAAGTCATATCCCATTCCTTTGGGACGGAGAGCGGAGCAACGAAAGAGCAAAGCAGCGAAAGAACGAAGAGCTGTAGAACGGAGAGCGAAAGATTCGAACGAATTAGAGCGAATGAGCGAATCGCAGGCTCATCGAGTCTTTCCAAATTGTCTGGAACGATTCAAACAGCCCCGCCCAAATCGATGGGAAGCCACGGAAATCACATGAACAGCCTCGAGCTGACACAAAGTTCGCTTATCCGTTCTAATCCGTTCGAATCTTTCGCGTTTCGTTCCTCAGCTTTCCGCTCTTCCCTTTTTCCGCTCCACCGGGCTGAACGTTGAAAGGAATGAGAAACTTCGTTAGAACCGAAAGACAGGGTTCGCCTTTAACAATATTCGTGGCAACCTACCGCCTGTCTTCCCTGATCGAGTTCGGTTATGGCCAAGGTCATCTATCGCGACACCCGCGGCGTTCAGCGCACCCACGTCCTGGAGCGGACGACCACGATCGGGCGCCACCCCGAGCAGGATATTCAGATCCTCGACCGCGTGGTCTCCAAGGCCCACGCGGTCATCGAATTGTCCATCGAGGGCGATTTTATTATTCGCGACGGGGGAAGCCGAAACGGAACTTTTATCAATGGCGAGAAGGTCGATGGCTCGGCGCTGCTCAACGACGGCGACACCATCAGCGTGGGCTCCACGGAGTTGACCTTTCGAGCCGCTCCGACCGCAAAGAATGAGAACCGCTCGCGGGTGACCATCCACGCCGGCGACCTGGAATCCCATATCCAGAATCGGATCGCTCAAAATCTGGGCGCCCAATTTTTGCCGGAAGCCCAGATCACGGACATCGACGTCTTGCGCCGGGATTACGAAAAACTGCGCATCGCCCACGAGCTGGGCCAGTCCATCGGCGTGGAGACCGATCTGGACGCTCTGCTGGAAAAGATTTTGGAAAAGGCCTTCGAGATCTTTCCCGCCGACCACGGCGTGATCTTGATGCGCATGGAGGGATCGGATCAGCTCGTCCCCATGGCCGTGCGGGGTCGCGACGACGATATGGCTGTCGGTGACGTTCGAATCTCGCGGACCATCCTCAACGAGGTCATCGAGGAAAAGGCCGCCGTACTGTCGTCGGATGCAATGAAGGACGACCGCTTCTCCGGCGCTCACTCCATCATCCTCGGCAATATCCGCTCCACTATGAGCGTGCCCCTGCTTCTGGAAGAAAAATTACTGGGCGTCATCCACCTGGACTCCACGGTGGAGCGCGGGGCCTTTATGAAAAAGGATCTCCAGATCCTCACCGGCTTTGCGCGCCAGGCGGCGGTGCTCATCAACCACCACCGGCTCATCAAGAAGATGGAAGAGGAGATCGTGGTCCGCGAAAAACTCCACCGCCTCCTCTCCCCCCAGCTCGTCGAAGAGGTCGTCAGCGGCCGTCTGGAGTTGAAAAAAGGAGGCGAATTGCGACGGGCGACAATTATGTTTGCCGATATTCGCAACTTTACCTCCTATAGCGAACAACATTCTCCCCAGCATGTGGTCGACCTTCTCAACGAATATTTCGAGCTGATGGTGGACATCATCTTCAAGCACGAGGGGACGCTCGATAAATTTATCGGCGACGAGATCATGGCCATCTGGGGCGCACCGATCTCGCGACCCGACGATACGGAGCGCGCCGTGCGCTGCGCCATCGAGATGCAGGAGGCGATCGGCGAGTTCAACGCCAGCCGCCAGGATCTGCAGGAGAATACCCTCCATATCGGCATCGGACTCAACACGGGCGAGATGGTCGCCGGCTATATGGGATCCACAAAGAGTATGAATTATACGGTCATGGGCGATGTGGTGAATACGGCAGCCCGTATCTGCTCCACCGCCGGCCCCGACGATATCGTCGTCGGCGCCGAGACCTTCACTGAGGTGTGCAACCTGATCATCGCCGATCAACTGCCGCCGACTCGGGTCAAAGGCAAGGCAGAGCCCGTGGATATGTACAAAATACACGGTCTTCGCCAACGTCCCATCCATCCCACACTGCGGAATCCCTCTGAGGTCTGAGCTTCCCTTTCCCTTCCCCTATTGCCTGTCCTATACTCGCCAAGTATTGATTCACCACCCCGGGCGCGTGAAAATTCATGGCTGAGCAACGCTACAAGGTAATCGAGCGCATCGATGCAGGCGGAATGGCTGAAGTGTTCAAGGCCAATTCCACGAGCATGCAGGGATTTGAAAAGCTCGTCGCCATCAAACGTATTCTCCCCTCGCTGACACAGAACGAGCGCTTCGTACGCATGTTCCTCGACGAAGCTAAGGTCAGCCTCCACCTCAACCATACCAATTGCGTCCACGTCTTTGACCTGGGGATCGCCGACGGCACCTATTTTATCGTCATGGAGTTCGTCGACGGGACGAACCTCAAAAAGCTCATCGAGTTTTTGCACAAGCATAAGCAGCCGATGAGCGTGGAAGACGCCGTCTTCGTGGCCATTGAGGTCTGCAAGGGGCTGACCCACGCCCACGACAAAAAAGATCAATCGGGCAACCCCCTCGACATCGTCCACCGCGATATCAGCCCACCAAACGTGCTTCTCTCCAAGGCGGGAGAGGTCAAGATCACCGACTTCGGCCTGGCCAAGGCCAAGAGTCAGGCCGAGGTCACCGATCCCGGCGTGGTCAAAGGCAAATTCGGCTACCTCTCACCGGAAGCAGCGCACGGTGAAGAGGTTGACGGCCGCACTGATATCTTCGCCGTGGGCATCCTGTTATGGGAGATGCTCGCCGGGCGGCGCCTCTTCTTGGGCGAGTCCGATTACGACACCCTCCAGTTGGTGCGAAAGGCTGAGATTCCGTCGATCCGAAAGATCCGCCCCGACGTGCCGCCGAAGCTCGAGAAAGTGCTCCTTCGCGCCCTGGCCCGCGACGTGGACAGCCGCTACCAGACCACCCATGCCCTGGCCCAGGCGCTGGCCGAATTTTTATTCGAATACGGCCGAGTGGTCACCAGCTATGACCTGGCCGAGTTGGTCAATCAACTCATCGAAAAGCGCCCCAAACGGGCGAAGACCAAAAGAGACGAAGAGCTGGGCGCCACGATTCAGCAACAGCTCGACCAACTCAAGTCGCTCGAAGAGATCGACGATCTCGATATGTATATGGCCCAGCACTACGATTCCCTGCCCGACGAGGGAGAAGTGGCGGCCGATTCGGACGGCAATTTCGAAGATCCACGTATGTGGGCCGATCTCGGCTTTGGCGGCGGTCCGCCTGCAGAGGATATGGCCCCTGTCGAAAAGCCGGCCTCCGGCGGCGACTCCGGCTCCTGGGAAGAAGCGGGCCTGGACGACCTGGCGCGATCGACGTCGGCCTATAAGGCCATCGATCCGGCGTCGGTCAAAGAACAGGAATTGAAAAAACAACAACAACGGGCCGCCAGAGGTGGTCCCCCCACCATTCCCGGCGGCGCCAAGATGCCCGCCCAGGCCACCGAGCAGGCGCCGCCTCCTTCCCAACAACAGGCCCAACAAGCCCAACAAGCAGCGCCTCCTGCGGCGCAGGCTGCTGCCCAGCGGCCCCCACAGGCCGACGCCTCTCCGCAACAATCAGCCCCCAACGGGGCGACCCATGATATGGCCGCCCCCGAGATCGAACCGCGCCGCCAGTTGACCAAGACGCCTGTGCCCTCGACGAAAAAAGCCGAATCCGACAGTGCTGGGATGAGCCCCTTGATGATCACCTTATTGGTGGCCATTCTGGTAGTCATCGTCGGGGCCGGTGCCGGATTTGCTCTGGGCTTGATACCGCCCTCGTGACGTTTAGCTTCCGTGCGCTCACCTAATTTCTTTTTGTCGCGCCAAGGATGGAAGATGAATGACGTCCTCGTCATGGTACTCGCCGGCGGCAAAGGCACCCGCCTTCGACCGCTGACCACAGATCGAGCCAAGCCGGCCGTTCCCTTCGGCGGTCGCTATCGTATTGTCGACTTCGTCCTGTCTAATTTCGTCAATAGCGGCTTCTATAAGATCAAGCTCCTCACTCAATATAAAAGTGACTCCCTCAACTCCCATATCAGCCGGGGCTGGCGGCTCGCTGAATTTCTGGGCCACTTCGTCGATCCCGTCCCCGCTCAACAACGGCGTGGCCCCCACTGGTTTGCCGGCAGCGCCGACGCCATCTTCCAGAGCCTCAATCATATCGAGGACGAAGATCCCAACCATATCTGCGTCTTCGGCGCCGACCATATCTACCATATGGACGTGGGCCAGATGGTCGACTTCCACCGCTACCGTCACTCCGATCTGACCGTGGCGGCCATCCCCGTTCCCATCGAACAGGGATTTCAATTCGGGATTATCGAGGTCGACGACGAGGAACGGATCGTTGGATTTCAAGAAAAACCTCGCGATCCAAAGCCCATCCCCGGCCGCCCCGAGATGTGTCTGGCCAGCATGGGCAATTACGTCTTCAAGGCCGACAAATTGGTCAACGAGGTGGTCCGTGATTCCCAGAACCCGGACAGCGATCACGATTTCGGTAAAAATATCATCACCCATATGGTCAACGATCCGGCGGTCACGGCTCATGTCTATGATTTTTCGACCAATACCATCCCCGGCGTCCCCGAAGATGGAATGAATTATTGGCGCGACGTGGGCACCATCGACGCCTATTGGGAAGCCTCCATGGACCTGGTGAGCGTCAATCCCGAGTTTGATCTCTATAACCGCCACTGGCCGATTCGAAGCTATTATCGGCATTTTCCGCCGGCCAAATTCGTCCACGACGACCCCGAATCCAATCGGGTGGGCACGGCGGTGGACTCCATCGTCGCCGAGGGATGTATCGTCAGCGGCGGCGCGATCCGTTCGTCCATTCTCTTTCCCACGGTGCGCATCAACTCCTATTCCAGCGTCGAAGAGTCGATCCTCTTCGAAGGTGTCGACGTCGGTCGTCATGCCAAAATCCGCAAAGCCATCATCGATAAAGACGTGGTCATTCCGCCCCATACGACCATTGGCTATGATCGAGAAGAAGACGCCCGTCGCTTCGAGATCTCCGACGACGGTGTCGTGGTGGTCCAGAAAGGCTTTTCCTTCGACTGAGCAACCCAATCTATGAACGATTCACACCTGGAGGTGCTCTTTTTATGGCACCTCCATCAGCCCCATTACGGCATGGCCGGCGAATCGGAGTATCTCCTGCCCTGGACACGACTCCACGCCGTCAAAGCCTATTACGATATGGCCCGCCACCTCGAGGAATGCCCTCAGATCCGGGGGACCTTCAATTTTTCGGGGAGCCTGCTCCAGCAATTGATCCAGTTGAGCGACCAGGGATGGCGTGATCGCTGGTGGCGTTGGTGCCAGCTTCGACCGGAGGAGATCGACCTTCCCACCCGCCGGGAATTGGTGCGCCATTTCTTCAGTATCAGCTTCGAGCGAGGCGTCGCACCTCAGCCCCGCTATGTCGAGCTCTATGGGCGACGTGAGGAGCTGGGCGTCGACGGCTGCGCACAAACCTTCGAGGCTCAAGACTTTTTGGACCTGCAAGTTCTGTTCAACCTCGCCTGGTGCGGCCATTTCGCCGAGTCCGACTTTCCCCTCGTCGCCAGACTCCGCCAAAAAGGGCAGCAATTTACGGTGGACGAACGAGACGCCTTGCTGGAGTTGCATTTAGAGATCGTCGCCAAGATTCTTCCCCTCTATCGCAACCTCGCCGACCGAGATCAGATCGAGATCACCGTCAGCCCCATGTATCACCCGATCATGCCCCTGGTCATCGATACTGAATCGGCGGCGGTGGCTACCCCGAACCGGCCGAGGCCCACCCCTTATCGAGCTCCTGAATATGCGGCGGATCAGCTCCGGGAGGCCCGAGATCTCGCCCAGTCGATCTTCGGCCGCCGCCCATCGGGCATCTGGCCATCGGAGGGCTCCGTTTCCCCGGCGGCCTATGAGCTCTTCGCCGAAGCAGGCGTCGACTGGATCGCCACCGACGAGGAGATCCTGCGCCGCTCCCTTGGCCGCCACCATTTCGATCGAGATCAATGCATGTGGCGCCCCTGGACTCTCGGCGAGGGGCAAGGGCCGAAGATCTTCTTTCGCGACCGCTGGCTCAGCGATCAGGTGGGATTTGTCTATACCTCCAATCCCCCGAAATCGGCTGCCAGAGATCTCCTATCCCACCTTCAGGGGATTCGCCGGTCCCTGCCGGACTCGCGGGGCTGCGTTGCGATAATCCTCGACGGTGAAAACCCCTGGGAACACTACGAAGACAGCGGCTATCCCTTCCTAAAAGCCCTCTATGAGGGCCTCACCGAATCGGTCGGCCTGGAGACGTCGGTCTTCTCCGAAGCCACCGCCGAGCCGGGACAACTGCCACATCTTCACTCCGGCTCCTGGATTATGGGTAATTACCAGATCTGGATCGGCCACGAGGAGACCAATTCGGCATGGGAGTGGGTCCGGCGGGCTCACGAGCTCATCGACACCAAGAGCGAGGCCGGCTTCGACGAGCAGCGCCTGCAAAAGGCAAAGGAAAATCTGCGCATCGCTCAAGGATCCGATTGGTTCTGGTGGTACGGAGGCGACTTCAGCTCCGAACAGGACGCCGAATTCGACGCCCTTTTTCGCTCCTTTATCATCGAAATCTGGGAATTACTCGGCGAAGAAAGTCCCCGGGAGCTGTCAACACCGCTCTACGAACATCACCTGACGGCAGACGAAGAAGAAGCCCGGGTTATCGGCCCCTCACGGCAGATCTCTCCCACCATCGATGGCCAGCGCGGCGACGACGAAGGTTGGGACGGTGCCGGCCAGATCACCCTCTCCGGCGCCCACGGGTCGATGTTCGAGGCATTTCGCCCTCTGCAAGAAATCTTATTCGGATTTTCACCGAACGCCCTGTGCCTGCGCCTCTATCCAGGCCAGGACTTCGGCCCCGATTTTCACTTCCGGTTGAAATTTTCCAACTCCGAAATGGAAAAACAAATCCATCTCGAATTGAGACCAGATACGGCGCCCCAGCAGTCCAATCACGCCACCATAGCGTTCGATCAGCTCGCCGAACTCTCACTGCCCCTGAGCGCCCTCGACGCCGCCCCATCCCAACAGCTCGAACTCACCATCGAAGTCTACCGCGCAGACCTCCTGGTCCACCGCTTCCCCCTCCACCACTCCTTCAAACTCCCGACGCCACCAACCTCGGGGGCGCCCAACCGGACATGAAACCACGAAGAACACAAAGCACTCAGAGGAAAAACTTTGCGCCCTTTGCGCCCTTCGCGGTAAAACCCCACTCCCAACCTCATCAACCTCGATCCAACCTTAGTGCCCTTTGCGCCCTTCGCGGTAAAACCCCAGTCCCAACCTCATCAACCTCGATCCAACCTTAGAGCCCTTTGCGCCCTTCGTGGTTTCACGTTCTTAGCGCTCTCCCACCCCCCAGATGCCATAGGGCGGCAATTCCTTCATGGATTCCCGCATATAGGGCACATCATCCTCCAACTCTTCTCGGGCCTTCTGGGTGATCCGCTTTAACTTCGAATAGCTGTTGACCATGATCTGCAGCGGGCTGGGCGGACTCTGGAAGGTCTTGTGGTAGGAGGCGTAGGGCATATTGGCCAGAACCGCCGGTCGGGCGATCTGCTGGATGGGAATCCATATCAGATTTCGTCCCGTCGAAAGCGGCGCAAAGGCGTCAAAGGACATGATCTGAACGTTGCGCGAGCCGATGCTTCCTCGCTGTATCGATTCCCAGGCCACCTTGGATGGCACGTTATTGATCACCCCACCGTCGCAGAGGCGCAACAGCTGATGGCGGTCGAAGAGCTGCTCCAGAGGGCCGATGGTCTCCGGATCGTCGTGGAAGATATCGAAATTGAGCAGCCCGGGAACGGCGCAGCTAAAGCCGGCGGCCTCGATGACCGGAAAATGCTCGGTCCCCTCCTCGGCGCCGAAGACCACCTGGGTGAGCAACCTGGGGTTTCGGCTTAGCTGGCGCACGGCTCCGAAAAAGAGCTTCAGCTTTCGCCGCAGCGCAAGAGGGGTCAGGCTCTCATCGCCTGATTGCTCGTACTCCCGGTCGTCGAAGCGAAATCCCTTTCGCACTCCCGTGGTTACCACCTCGAGCTTGATCGGCAATTCGTCAAAACGGGGCATGCTGTCGCCGAGCAACTCCTCGAAGACCTGCCGGGCAAGGCGCATAATATTGAGGTGGAATGCTCCGGGGAACCCGAAGCGAGAAAACCCGGAAAAGGGGCGAAATAAGGTGTTATAATCGATATTTTTGGGAAACGCCAAAGCCACTGCGACCGGATCGTAGTCCCGATCGACGGCACGCATCAGGCCCATGATGCTTCCCATGGAGCTTCCCACGATGAGCTCCGGTGTCAGCCCCAACTCTTTGAGCAATGCAAAGGTGCCCAGATGCACCAGCCCCGCCCCACCGCCTCCGCCGAGCACCAGGGCCAGGCGTTTGTTGCGGATCTCCTCGTCGAGATGCTCCGCCCCGAAATCGTTGATATGCCGCTCCAGCAACTGGGCGCGCGTCTCTTCCACGCGAAGGGCCAACACGGGCGCGATTTCACGCAGGGAATCGACGTGGGGATCGCCCTGATGGGGAATCATGGGCACGATGGACTCGAGCATCCACCGTCTCAAGGCATCGACGTCCTCATCAAGGGAGATGTCGCCGCCGGCAGGAGTACGAAATTGATTCGTCCCCGCCAGCACTGTGGCGTAGCGAAACAATGCCTGATGGCGCGGGTGAAGCGCCGATGGTGAGTCCACCAATAGCCGGATCAGGCGCTGCTCGAACTCCTTGAGTTCTCGAGTTCGGACAAAATGTCGGCCGTATCGACTCAAACGCCTTTCACTCCTGCTAACTGAGCGCCTGAATTTACGGCGCTTCCAGACCGGACCACATACCTGACCGAGCGGTCCACTGGGAAGCGATTATGTGACACCCTCGCGGGAAACGCAAAACATTCGGCCCACTTTTGCCGATTTCACTTCTTCAAAAAGGAGAATAATCCCTTTTTTCCCTCTTCTTCAGCGCCTTCTTCGACAAGGGGCGTGGTCTCCACCAATGATTCGGCGAGGTCGATAAATGCCTGACTGACCGGGCTTTCCGGATCGGCGAGGACCACCGGTTTGCCTTCATCACCGCCGCGGCGCACCTGCGTATCCAGGGGAATTTCTCCCAGGATCGGCACTTCCAGACGCTTCGCTTCCTTTTCCACTTCTTTGGGGTCGCCGAAGATGAGAAATTCTTCACCTGAAGATGGCACGATAAAGCGCGACATATTGGTGACGATCCCCTTTACATCCACGTTGAGGGTCTTGAACATCTGCAGCCCACGAGCAGCGTCGATGAGCGCCAGATCAGAGGGCGTGGTCACCACCAATGCTCCGTCGACGGGGATGGTCTGCGCCATCGCAAGTTGAGCGTCTCCCGTACCGGGAGGCATATCGATGATCAAATAGTCGATGCCGCTCCAGTCGACGTCACGCAAAAATTGGCGAATGATCCCGGTCACGATGGGGCCGCGCCAGATCACCGGCGAATCGTCTTCCATCAAAAAGCCAAGACTCATCAGCCGAAGGCCCGAAGCCTCGATGGGTAGGATTCGCCGGTTGCTCACGGCGGGCCGTTCGTCCACGCCCAGGAGGGTGGGCAGCGACGGCCCGTAGATATCGATATCCAACAGCCCCACTCGGTAGTCCAGCTTTTGCAGTGCTAGCGCCAGGTTGACGGCCACCGTCGATTTGCCGACCCCTCCTTTTCCGGAGGCCACGGCGATCACTCGTCCCACCCCTTCGATGGGCGCCGAGGCGGGCATCGTCGCCTGTTGCTGACCGGCAGCTCCGGCGCCACCCTGCGGACCGGACGGCGCCGCCGGCTTTGCTCTCGGGGTCGGCGACTCACCGCGAGCCTCGCGCTCCAGCGCTTTGGGCGTCATGGTCTTGACCTTGACGTCGCTCACCCCGCCGATGGCCTCCACCGAATCGTAGACCGCGTCTTCGATGGCAAACCGCTCCTTGCGATCTCGATCCGCTTCCATGACCAGCACGATGTCGACCACCCCCTTGTCGACTTCGACCTGCTCCACCATATGGGAGTCGACCACGTTCAGCCCCTCACTTGCGGGGTCGTCGATCCCTTCCAATGCTGCGATGACTTCGCCTTTGATCGAAAAATCGTCTTTCATTGCTGCACTCTCTGTCGATGAATTCTGACATACGGCGCCGCACTATCCGGGCGCCGCCGGTCGATGATGACCGGTTAGATAACCGCAACCCTCGTCGGGACAAGGGCTTAACCCTGCTTATTCGGACATTTCTCGTCGGTGCACTCCGCATAGAGTTCGATCTTCTTACGGCGCACCGTATAGCTCATATCGGCGACGATCGCCTTGATTCGCTCGTTGAGTTCTTCGTCGTTGAACTCGATGATCTTTCGGCAATCGATGCAGATCAGGTGATCGTGCTGGGGGTCCTGATTGTGAATCGGGTCGTATCGTGTCTGGCCGTCGCCAAAGTCCTTGGGAATGGCAAAGCCGAGCTCCACCAATAATTTGAGGGTTCGATAGACCGTGGCATAGCCGATGCGCGGCTGGTGATTGCGTACATCCTCCAGCAATTCGTCTGCGCTGATATGTTTGTCGAGGATGAAAAAGCGCTCCACGATGACGTCTCGCTGCTTCGTGGACTTCAATCCCTCTTCCTGGAGGCGCTCGTAGAACGCGTCCATTGCCTCCCCAACCTGCTGTGCTCGTTCTTGTTCCGACGCTTCGCCCACTTGATTTGCCTCCGTCCGATCCATCCGGCTATTAGAAGGTGGTTTATAGTGCAACCCCTCCGGGCTGACAACACCTACCGCCGGGCGCCAATTCCGCCCCCTGCCAGCCCGCCTCCCTTTCCCTGTTTCGCAGATTCTAGTAAAACGCCTGCGGAATTCATTTCCTAATCTACGAGGAGGCCGTCGATGAAACTCAACGTCGTCTGCGTATATTGCGGCTCGAGCCCTGGCAACGACCCGGTCTTCACCGAAGTCGCCGCTGATCTGGGGCGTCTTCTGGCCCATGGCGGCACGGATATCGTCTACGGTGGCTCGTCCTGGGGGATGATGGGCGCCGTGGCCGATGCGGCTCTGGAGGCCGGCGGCCGGGTCATCGGCATCCTCCCACGAGGATTGGCCTCCAAGGAGAAAGCTCACCCCGGTCTGTCGGAGATGCACCTGGTGGACTCCATGCACGAGCGAAAGGCGCTCATGGAGAAGATGAGCGACGGGTTCGTCGCATTGCCCGGCGGTCTGGGCACCCTGGAAGAACTCTGTGAGGTGACCACCTGGGCACAGCTTGGCATTCACCAAAAACCGATCGGACTATGCAATGTGGCCGGATATTTTGACGGGTTCTTGAGTTTTTTGGATCACGCCGTGGCCAAAGGGTTTTTGAGCGCCGACCATCGACGCCTGATCCTCACCGAGAACCAGCCCCAGGCTCTGGTGGACGCCATGGAGCGTTTCGAACCCTTTGTGGACAAGATCTGGCTCGACGAGTCCGAGATCTGATCTCCCCTTCGAACGTCAAGTGATGATGCCCACACTGTAGATCACGCCGGCGGTCACGCCGTAGACGACGTGAAGAAGAACCAGGGCAATAGGCATCCCCACCCCCACGCGACGTCCGAAAAAGCCGGGGGCCTCCAGCACCTGCCCAGATCCCATACGCGGGTGTAGCGCGGGCAGCGCGCCCAACAGGCCTCCCACGCCCAGCCCATGGACCACGCCGAATACAGCCCCCCAGGCCGCGGCGGCGCCCACAAATGTCGCCGCCCCCACGGCAGTGAGCACCAGGGCGTAGAGGATTCCGAAGATAGCGCCGAATAAAAAGTGCACCACCAGGCCAATTCCGTAGACCTGGCGCTTATGCTCCTCGCTGACAAAAGCCAGCCCCAGAATGCGCACCATATCGGTCTGCAGCCCCATGACTCGCCCCGCAAAGATCGCCAGGGTCATCAAGGCCGTTCCCACCAGACCGGCAATTATTGCCTGTGACCACACAATTTCCATCGCCTCACCTCACCTGTCTGGTCCCCGGTTAGTACAACTTCTAAAAAGAACCTAATCACCTATCGAACGCCTTCAAACCCGCCTCCCGCCTTACCTTCACCGCCTACCGGGGGGTCCAACTTGACCCGCTTCGGGGGCCGTGCTAGTCCTGCTCCCGAATGGTTTACCCTACCCCGCCCCTTCGGGCCGGGGGCTTTTTGTTGGGAGTATACTCCTCTCTTCGCATTCAGGCTCCAGATGACACGTTGCACGAAAATTGGTGGTCTTCTCCTCATCCTCTCCCTCCTCGCAGCTCCCCAAGCGCTGGCCCAGGAGGATGAACCGATCGACGATGACGCCGCCGAGGCGATTGAAGAAGAGCCGGCCGACGAAGAAGAGCCGGCCGACGAGGAAGAGCCGGCCGACGAAGAGGAAGCTCCCGCCGACGAAGAGGAAGCTCCCGTCGACGAAGAAGAGCCGGCCGACGAAGAAGAGCCGGCCGACGAAGAAGAACCGGCCCAGGAGTTTGAGGCTCCGGCTCCCGTCGACGAGGACGACGAGTGGGACGACGACGAATGGGATGATGAGTGGGACGACGAATGGGATGATGAGTGGGACGACGATATTGATTTTGTCGCCCTCGACGATCTCGACGACGCCCTGCTGGACCGTATCGTGCCCGTGGCGACCTTCCCCTTCGTCGATTATGGCGGCCAGCTCCGGGTCCGAAGCCGCGCCCGCTATAATTTCGACCTCGACACCCGGGGCACTTCGGCGGTGCTCGCACCGGTGGATACGGAAGTGGCCGCCAATCCCCATCCCGACGCCCCGGCGGTCAACCCCGACGCCCAGATGCTGTGGACCACGGACCTTCGCCTGAGGCTGGCGCCGACGATCCACATCACCGAGAGCCTACGGGTCCACACGGACTTTGATTTTCTTCGAAACGTCGCCCTCGGCTCCGACCCTCGCCACGACTATTTCGTCGACGGCCAGCCCTCGGCAAACCACCGCCTCTTTGACGGCGGCACCGGCCAGCCCGGCCCGGTCCATGTGCGCGAGGCCTATGGCGAGCTCAACGCCTTCTTTGGCACCATCAAAGCGGGCCGCATGCTCAACCACTGGGGCCTTGGCATCTTTGCCAATGACGGCAATTGCCTGGACTGCGACTGGGGCGACCAGGTCGACCGCCTGGCCTTCCGCACTCGCGCTTTCGA
>SLJM01000019.1 GCA_007135085.1 Myxococcales bacterium | reverse complement strand
TCCTCCCGAAGATCGAGGGGCGACGATGATGATGGTCCAGCAGCAGCTACAGCAGATCAACCAGATGTTTAGCATGATGAGCCAGTTCTCCCAGGCCATCCACGACACGCAGAAGGCGGTGATTCAAAACTTGAGGGTCTGAGACCATTAGACCACATGACAATCGCAACGAGTTTGAAGGAGCCGATGATGGAACAAGCACAGCAGGAGACGACAAACGTCGAGCCCGATCAGCCCGTCGAGCAGTTGAGCGAAGAGGATCGGGCGGTGATGCGGAATCTGGCCCGGCGCATTCAGGAAGGGGCGAAGATGGTCGAGATCTTCGGCCTCGACCAGGAGACGATGACCGGTCTGGAAATGCAGGCCTATCGGCTCTACAAAAACGGTCGTTTCACTCAGGCCCGGGTGGCCTGTCGAGGGGTGTTGGCCCTCGACGGTGACCGACCACTGGCCCGACTATTGATGGGCGATATGGCGCTCGAGGAATATTGTTTTAGCGATGCCGTGGAGCATCTGGAGAGAGCTTATGAGCTAGCCCCGGAGGAGACGGCGGTTCGGGCCCGATTCGGAGAGGCCCTGCTCAAGCGCGGTGAGGTCGAGCGAGCACGGCCCCATCTGGAGGCGGTGGCCGGCGGCGAGGGCTCGCCATCGGATGATGAACGCAAGCGCTGCCAGGCGTTACTCGATGCCATGCGCAGGTGATCTCTGTCTGATCGCCAGAAAACTCGCCCCGATGCACACCTCGTTTTGAATTGAGCGAGACCTCCGCTATGTTATAGCTTCAGTGTCGCTCGATTTCGGTAGATTTGTAGGCGCGAATGCGTCGATTACCGAGACGAGGCGGCGATGGTTAAATACCTCTTTGGCGATGAGCGTAGGCGATGAATCAACGAGTCTCGATGCGAGTTCTTGGACTTTTGGCGATGGTGCTCCTGGTGTGGACCATCCCTGCTTGCGACGACGATGGTGTGGGAGGCGCCCGGACCGGTTCAATTCAGGCATCGCCGTCGGCGGTGGCTTTTTCGGTGATCGAGATCGGTGATACGGGGGTGGAGGTGTTGCGCCTTCGCAATACGTCAGCCGATGAGAGTCTGCGAGTCCTGGAGATCGATCTGGGAGCCGACGAGGGAGACCGAATCGACGAGTTGACCCTGCACGACGTGCCCCAATTGCCGGTGACCATCGAGGCCGGCGATGAAATCCAGGTGACCCTGGAATATACACCGGTGGCCGATGCGCCGGCTAATCGCGGTTATGTGAGGGTGGCCAATACGGATCCCAATTATAACGAGGAGCCTCTCAAGGTGCCCGTGCGCACTCTGGGCAACGAGCCCGAGTTTTTTGCGGAGCCGCCGGTGGTGCGATTCCAACGCATTCAGCCCGGCCAGAACGCCGACCAGGTGGTGCGAATCACCAACGTGGGAAGCGGCCCGATGCGCATCTTCGAAGAGCCCGTCTTCGACGGTGGCAGTGATTTTCGAATCGAAGTGCCCTCCCGCTCCTATCCCCTGGATCTGCTCCCCTATGACACGGTGTTGGCCAACGAATCACCGCAGGATTATTACCTGGAGATCGATGTCGTCTATGCGCCCCTGGGAGATGGTGAGGACACGGGCAATATTCAGGTCAAGACCAATGATGTCGACGAGCCCGGTCAGACGAGCCGAACCCACGAGATCGACGTGCGGGCCGACGCCGACTCGGCCTGCATCGCCGTCGACAGCCGGACCCGCAATTTCGGACAGGTGCCCATCGGTGAGGTGGCCCGCGATCTGGTGACCGTGAGCAATTGTGGCTCTCAGCCCCTTGAGATCGACGGGGTATTTCTGGTCGACGAACACGGGGTCTACAATCTGGAATTGGGCCCCTGGGATCAGACCGGTGACGGTACGGTGGACGGCACGGTGACCATCCCACCCGAGGAGAGCGATAGCTTCTTCATCCGGTTTGCTCCCATCGAGGAGGGGACCCGCCGAGGGGATGTGGTCATCGCCAGCAACGATCCCTTCCAGCCGGAGCTAAACCTCGATCTGGTGGCCCGAGGTGCCGAAGGAAGCTGCCCCACGGCGGTGGCCACCGCCCAGGTGCGAGGCACACCGATGCAGCCGTCGACCAATATCACGGCCACCCCGCTGGATTACGTCATCCTCGACGGCTCAGGAAGCGAAGACCCCGACGGCGAAGTGGTCGACTGGCAGTGGGAAGTGTTGGAGCGTCCGCCGGGGATCAACATCAACCTCGAGCCCACTCAGGACGACCCCAATGATCAGGACCAATCTCGCCGCGAATTTCAGCCCCTGACGGCCGGGATCTATCGCATTGGCCTGAACGTCATCGACGACTCGGGCTTTCGCTCCTGCGAACAGTCCGAGGTGATGATCACGGCCATTCCCGACCAGAGCATTCATATCGAGCTGACCTGGACCAATCCCGAAGATCCAGATGAGACCGATGATTTTGGCAGCGACGTCGATCTTCATCTGACCAAGATGGGACCTGGCCAGTGGTTTGAGGCTCCCTATTCGATCTTCTACCTCAACCCGAATCAGAGTGAAGATCCGATCTGGAATCCCGAAGATCCGAGCCTGGATATCGACGTACGCGACGGACTGGGGCCGGAGAATATTACGATGCGCACCCCCGATGATTGTCAGTGGTATGCAGTGGGCGTCCACTATTTCCAGAAGGCATTCGGGACCGCCTATGCCACGGTGCGAATCTATATTAACGGTGATCTGCGCTATGTGCGGCCCTATTTTCCCCTGGAGGAGACCGGGCATTTTTGGGACGTGGCGCGGATTCATTGGGACGCCAACAACAATGACGCCACCATCGTCGAGGTTGATGGCTTCTATCCAATCCCACCGGCTCAACAAGATCCAGCGGTGACACAGGATATGATCGACACCGGTCGCTGCACGGCGGAGGGACTCTACTGAAAACAGGCGGTTTGATGGGGGAATCACTGGATTTAAGCTTGGTTGGTCCTTGCTCCGGGGCCCGGTGGTGTGGCAGTCTGCGGGGCAGTAAATGAAGAGTTCCACTGCCGACCGCGTCGCGATGACAGGACTTCTCCCCAATACGGAAGTATTTTTTTCGACGTGATCAGACTGGTGGCCGACGATGTGAGCGGTCGATGACCATAAAGCACGGCGAGTGATCGGGAATCACGATTGTGGAGAAATCTTGAGCGTCAAAGAAAAAGAACGACCATCCTGGACCAACCCGGGGCAGCGCATTGAATGTTCGCTCGACGGGGAGGCGTTTAGTGACGAGCTGAGCGGCTCGGTGCAGATCGCCCTGGAGATCAGCGAAGTCCTGGAGGACTTTAATACCCGGCGGGTGCTGGTGGCCTCTGCAAAAGAGATTCTCGCCAGCGATGATGAGTTAAACCAAGATCTCAAGCAGGCAGTTCTCCACCCCACCTATCTCATCGAAGAGACGACACGCATTGACGAAGACGATCGTCAGTGGCCGCAGGAGATAAGCAAACTGATACGGTCACCGGTGGCAGTGCTGGAGGACCAACATATTCGTCGGTCGGTTTTTGTCGATAATGTAGGGGTCTCGGTCGGTGATCTGGTCGACCTGGTGCGCGGCCAACTCGGTGTAGAGCAGGTGGAGGTGGTCTTTCGAGCGGTGGCCGAACTCTTCGACGAATTACATCGAGCCGGATGGGTTCATCTGGGGCTGACCCCCTGGAATGTGCGGGTCTACGACCCCGAAAGGGAAGATGGGTTCCCCCGTCTTTTTCTGGCCACCGAGCCCGATCAACATCTCGATGGACCGCAGGCAGAGCTGGCCCGGGATATCTCCGAGGTCGACGATATCTTCGACGATGAGGATAGTCCCTTCGGTGAACGGGAGCGCACCGTCGTCGAACTAAACCCACTGGGTGAAGAGGACGACGAGACGATCGACGAAGAGATCGACGATAGCCGGGCAGGGCTGGGAGCTTCGTCGGTGCAGGAGTCGGAGGTCTCCTGGGCCCAGATCAGCGGTGAGACCGACGAGGTGGAGGAAGAACCGGGTCTGGCAGCGATTCTGGATGGGATCGACCGCCTCTATCCGGCGGGTACGATCGACGACGAAATCGCTGTGACTCCTGGATTTTCATCTCCCGAATTGTTGAGCGGCATGGGCAGCGAGACCGGCAAGAGCGCCGATATCTTCTCGCTGGGAATGTTCCTCTACTTTTTGGTCGCCGGCGTCGTGCCCCCGGCGTCGATATATACCCGCTACGGACCGGCGATTCCGGCCCGTAATTTTCGCCCCACCTTTCCGCCTGGATTGCAGTCGGTGATTTCCCGGGCTACCCGGCCTCGGCCCGACGATCGCTATGCCAGCGTTCGCTCCATGCTCGAGGCTTTCGATGATGCCTACGCCTTGATGAGCGAGCGAGCGGCGATCACGGAGTCCGAAAAGCCGGCGATGCGTCTGGAGAGTGACACTCATATTGGCATCGCCAAAAAGCGACGGAATCCGACCAACCAGGACAGCGTATTTTCGGCGAGCTCCGAAGACGGACGATTTGCGCTGGTCGTGGTGGCCGACGGCGTCTCTACGGCGAGCTATGGCTCCGGTGACCTGGCCAGCACGGCGCTCAGGGAGGCAGCTGAATATGTGTGGAACGATATTCTGCCGTCCTATCTGATGGACGAGCCCATGGACAGCGTGGAGGTCCTGCAATCGATCTTGAATCGGGCCAACCACCGGATCGTGGAATACGTCAACGACAACTTCACGCCCTTTAAGGGAAGCCCTCACGAGGTGATGGGGACCACCGCGCTCGTGGCGGTCATCGAAGACGGATTGGTCACACTCGCCTCCCTGGGCGACAGCCGGGTCTATTTACAGCGCGGCGCCGGGATGGAGCAGATGACGATCGACCACAACCTGTGGACGCTGTCGATCCTGGAAGGGGTGGCGGCGGACAGCGCGCTTGCCATGCCTCATGGCGATGCGCTGGCCCGGTGTCTGGGAACCTTCGTCGTCGAAAATGGCAAGCTCCGGGCGGTCAATCCCCAGCCCGATCTCTTCCGCTTTCAGGTCATGCCAGGGGACACCCTGTTGATGACCACCGACGGATTGGTCGACTTCGCGGGCACCAATTTACTCGCCTCCGAAGACAATATCCTGTCGATCCTGCTCGCCGAGCCAGACCCGGCGCTGGCCTGTCTGGAACTGATACTGTTGGCCAACCGTGGCGGCGGTGGGGATAATATCGGGCTTTCGGTGATCCGGTTTTATTGAGCTTGAGACAGGGAAACCACGCAATTAAAATCCGAACCTGGGAGATCCGGAGCGTGGTTCATTATCGCAGCATGGCATCAAGATTCGATATACCAGGGCCATTCGGAAAGAAGTATGGTCATCTTCGTCGGTTGCTTCGAAACTGGCTGATTCAATCAGTTCGATAGCGCAGTCACGAACTTCTTCTAATTCAAGGGTGGAACTCGGCTCAATTGTACGCTCGTCGACTGTACCGTCACCAGCGACGCTAAACACCACGTTAAGAGTCCCCCCTTCGGTGGAGTCCGGATTTTCGGCAAACCAATCTAGATAACAGGTCTCGAACTCCTTTCGATCAAAGGGAGCCCGGATTTGATGTCGAGTAAGCGGTCCCTGTTCGTGATTGAATAGTAGACGTGTGAACGGCTCCGGTTCGGTCTGCCGGGCTCGTTCGGCTTGTTGAAGAATGACGTAGCCGCACAATTCGTTGCCGTCATAGGCAATCTCTGTGCCCTCTTCAGGGACGGCACCCAAAAGAACAGGGACTGCCAGTGCAATCGCCATCAGACGTGATGAAGTGACCAACGATAACCTTCTTCTCCAAATAAGGTATGCCCGAAGATTATCAGCCCGGACAGTCTATTACCAGAGCATTCAAACCCCGGGCTCACTGCCCCCCTGTTTATGTCATCACTGGCCACGAGGTGGAACATCGCGGCCCGCTGAGGTGTATCGCTTCTGTCGAATGGTCAGTGGAATAAGTCCCGGTGGAAGCTAACCGCTGATCCCCTGCTCCTCGCGCAACTTTCGGGCATATTCGACAGTTTCCGGTGGGACAAACTCTGCCGGTGGGTCGGGGCGTTTGCCCTCTTTGATATCTGAAAAGTCAGGGTGGTTTTCGCGTATCCAGCGCACTGTGTCGCGGAGGGTCTCGTTCGGGTCACGAGGAGACCAATTCAATTTGGTTTTGGCGCCGCTGCTGTCGATATACCAATAGTGGCGGGCCATCTCGAGGCTCACCGGATCGAGATCTCCCAGATTGGCGCCCATATTGGTGACGGCGTTCAGGAGGCTTCCACCGAATTTGGCCAGGCCCGTGGGAATCTTCACAGTCGGTGCTGAGACGCCGGAGATGGACTCCAGGCGCTGGAAGAATTGCTCGAGGGTCATGTTGGCGGCGCCGAGCAAATAGGTCTCTCCGGGCTCACCGCGGTCCATGGCGGCTGCGAAGGCGTCGGCCGTGTCGCGAACGTCGACGAAGG
>SLJM01000105.1 GCA_007135085.1 Myxococcales bacterium | reverse complement strand
GAGCGCGTAGCGCTCCCTCCCCCAGAGGGGGATCAAACTTCCCACGAGCTACCGGGCCTGGTGGGGTTTCGGGGGGGCTTCGGTGGATCTCGTTGAGTTTGCGGTGGGCCCCCTTGAGCGCGCTGCGCTCCGTCCCCCAGAGGGGGATCAAACTTCCCACGAGCTACCAACCTAGGGTGGTTTGCCCGGGTGCCGACTCCACGAGCTACCAACCCAGGGTGGTTTGCCCGGGTGCCGACTATGGGGGTTAAACGAGGCCAGGTAGCTCGCGGAGGCTAAACGAGGTGCGGTAAGTCGTGGGATGTTTGATCCCCCTCTGGGGGACGGAGCGCGCAGCGCTACAGGGGGCTCTCCGCAAACCAAAGAAGCCTCATCGAAGGGCTTGTTCGAACCATCCCCCCCCTTTATTGCATCGCCCCCCAACTTCCATTACTTTCCTGGCCATCAGCGCAAGCACCCCCGATTCGTCTCAGCACCCGGACCCGTCATGACCCGATTCACATCGCTCCTGCTCGCCCTTCTGGTTTCCCTGTTCGCCATCACCGGCTGTGGCGAAGATCCCGTCGATGGCAACCAGTCCAACGACGGCAATCACGCCAACGATGGCAATCAGAACAACGATACCCAGAACAACGATACCCAGAACAGCAACCAGAACAACGACAACCAATGCACCGACGCCTGCACTGAGGGCGACACGCGGTGCTCCGGCGACGGTGTGCAGACCTGCGTGAGCGTCGGCGGATGCGGCACCTGGGCCGACGCTGTCGATTGCGGCGATGACCTGGTCTGCTCCGGCGGCGAGTGCGTCGATGAATGCACCGATGCCTGCGACGACGGCGATATGGAATGCGACGGCGATTCGGGATTTCGGGTCTGTGAGGAACAATCGTCGGGATGTCTGGACTGGTCCCCCGCCGAGAGTTGCCCCGACGCCACGGTGTGCAACGACGGGATCTGCGAGGGCTGCACGGACGGCCAACTGCAATGCTCGGCCGACAATTCGGAAGTTCAAGAATGTACGGACGGCGCCTGGAGCGGCATCCAGAGCTGCCCCGTGGGCTGCGACAACGCCGAATGCGTGACCGAAGTGGCCTGCTCTCCTGGTGACTACCGCTGCTCCGGCGACGTCGTCGAGATGTGCAACGCCACGGGCACGGCCTACCTCTATATCGCCACCTGCGCCGTGGCCTGCGACAACGGTCTGTGCACCGGCGACTGCGAGCCCGGCGACCAGCGCTGCAACGGCGACAACGTCGAGGTCTGCAACTCGGCGGGCACCGCCTGGGACGTCGAGGATACCTGCACCGACACCTCCTGCGATCCCATGATCGCCGCCTGCGCCCTCGAGGAATTGGACATCACCTCCGACACCGATCTGGACGGCACGATCGTCGTCGAAGGACCGTTTACCGTGCGCGCCGGCGCCAGCGTGACCTCTCCGTCGGGAGAGCTTCGGATATACGCCACGTCGATCACCGTCGAAGAGGGAGCCTCCATCTATATCGACTCCACCGGCGCCAACCCCGTGGGCAACGGAAACCACTATAGCAGCGCCGGACGTGGCGGCACGGGCGGCTCCTACGCCACGGCCGGGTCTGTTGGATATTATTCCATTCCCAGTCCCCCCGCGGCCCACGGACGCGACGACGACACGGTGGTGGTCAAAGGAAGCCGCGGTGGCCACGGACATAGCAACAATAGCCTGGACACCAGCCTGGCCGGTATGGGCGGCGGGGTGCTCCACCTCATCGCCGATCAAATCACCGTCGCCGGTTCCCTGCGAGCCGATGGAGAAGACGGTCAGATGGGCTCGGCATTTTATTGCGGTGACCGCTCCGGCGGCGGCGGCGGCACCGGCGGGGGAATCCTGCTCGCCGCCGACGATTTGACCTTCTCTGGCACGGCCTCCGTCGTCGGTGGCACGGGCGCCAGCGACAACTGCAACTGGAACAGCGGCGGCGACGGCGGCGACGGACTCATCAAATTCCTCCACGGCGTCTCCTTCGACCACACCGGCACCGTCCAAGGTGTCGAATATAGCGGCCTCTTAGCGCCTCTGAATATCTCGTCGACCACTCACCCCGACCGGGAGCGCTTTTATAACGACGACTTCGACACCGTGGCCATCAGCTGGAATCGACCCTTCGACTCCCTCCAGGGCTATTATGAGAACCTAAACGCCCAACAATTCTTCGTCCCCGGCCCGAGTAACGCCAACTTTTTGGCCGACGAGGTCCACACCTATCCCCGCTCGGCCCTGGTGGACGGCCCCAATTATTTCCACATCACCCCCATCAACGCCCAGTCCACGGTGGGCCAGATGGAGTCGCGCTTTCCCATCAACGTCAACACCTTGCCGCCCACCCCCTCGTCGTCGAGCCACACCAACTCCGACAGCTGGTACTCTAACCCCAACGTCTATATCCAGTGGGCCGACCAGCGACCTGACTCCAATTTCACAGGCTATTATTATCGGGTCGATAATTTCGGCGACACCGTCCCCGACGAATCGGATAACTACCTGCCCGTCGACCAGAAGCAGGTCCTTTTGGCCGACCAGCCCGACGGCATCTGGGCCTTCCATATCGTCCCCGTCGATACCATGGGTTATCTGACCAAAGAGGCCGGCACCTACCGCTTCCAGCTCGGCGACGACCCGGGTACGGGCAATATCCTGGGCACCGTTCGTGACGAGGATAATAACACCCTCCAGGGCGCCACGGTCACCATCAACCGCGGGTTGCTAAACCCCACCGTCGCCGACCAGGTCAGCGATAATAACGGAGCCTATAACTTCGGCACCGTCCCCGCCGGCGAGTGGGAATTGCGGGTCAGCGCCGAGGGCTACGAGACCAAATACCACACGGTCACCCTCGACGACGGCCAAAACCGCACCGTCGACTTCACGCTTGACCCCCAATAACCCTGGACGGGCGCTAAAAAGAGGGACTCAGCCCGGGGGCCAGGCAAAGGCTCGGCCCCCCAGCACGTGGACGTGAAGGTGAAAGACCGACTGCCCCACGGCGGCGCCGTTATTGACGACGAGGCGAAAGCCGTCGTCCTCCAAGCCCTGCTCCCGGGCCACCTGCGCCGCCGTGAGCATAAGCTTGCCCAATAGCTGCGCGTCCTCTTCGCCGGCGTCGAAGGCATTGACGATATGCTTTTTGGGGATCACCAGGATATGCACCGGCGCCGCCGGGTTGACGTCCTTAAACGCCAGCACGTCGTCGTCCTCATAGACCTTCTCGCTGGGGATCTCCCCCCGAATGATCTTCCCAAAAATCGTGTCATTTTGCTCGCTCATCGTAACTCCGAGAGAAAAAGAAAGAAATTTTTACCGCAAAGGACGCGAAGAACGCAGAGGTTGGGTTTGGTAAGTAATCGCCACACTCCGAGAAATTGCCATCGTCGCCGTAGCCCCCCAACCAAACCTTTGAGCTCTCCGCGCCCTTTGTGGTGCATCTGCCGTTCCCCTCCCAACCCCAACGTAGCCCCCCAACCAAACCTTTGAGCTCTTCGCGCCCTTTGTGGTGCATCTGCCGTTCTCCGAGCCCTCATAAGTCGAAGGAGCGCACCCGGTTGCCGTAGAAGTAGATCAACTCCACGCCCTGCAGCATCACCCCGTCGGTCCAGCTCTGGACCACCTCCGGGGTGTGGAACATCTTCAGATAATCGATGCCCGCATAGACGATGCGATCGGGCTCATGATCGTGGAGGAAGGGAGAGAGCACCAATTTGCCCTGCTTCTCCAGCTGCTGCAGCCGTCGCAACAGCCGATCCACGCCACGGTGGAGCTCGTCCCAGCTTATGATCTCGTCGGCCCCAAACCGGACCAGTCGATAGACGTCCCAGTTGGGATAGCGCTCCTGGAGGCGCTCGAAGAGCACCCAGCAGACCACGTGGGTGGGCATGACCACCGTATTTTCCAAAAAAGCTTCGGCGATACGCTGCCCCGTATAGCGCGTATATTGCCGGTCCCGCGATTCGTCGTAGACGATCTCACCCGTCTTCGCCGAGCGCACATAATCGCTGCGATCTACACGGCGCCCACGTCGATCGTAGCTCTCTCCGTCGGCGCGCACCTCGTTGCCGAAGGGATCCATGGGCTGGCCGAAGCGCAGGATCGTCGTGGAGTCCATCTTCATCGTCTTCATGACGAAGCTGGTGATCGTCGAGATCTGATTGAACTCGTCGTCCTCCAATAGATATCGCCCCTGTCCCTCGCGGCTTAAGTGATCGTCGATCAGGCTCCCTCCCTCGAGGACCAGATTATAATTGATGGTCATCGGGCAGATATAGACCGGCTTTGCCTGGTCGTCGCGCATCAGGTTGTGGATATAGCCGGTCAGCGCCGTTCCGAGCAGGCCGAGCTTTAATTTTTGCTCCACAATATTGGAGCGGCACCGCGTGCCCCCCGGAAAGAACAGACTGTGAAACCCCTTCTCGATGAGCACCTGGGAGTAGGTCTTTAAGACCCCTTTATAGAGGTTGTGGCGAAGGCGGCGATCCACCTTATAGGCCCCCAGATTATTCATGAAGAAGCTGGTCAGCGGGTTGGTGAACAAATTCTTTCCCGCCCCGTAGGTCACCGGCGGAAGCCCCGCCTCATAGAGGGCCCAGCCCACCAGGATGGAGTCCATATTCGAGCTGTGGGTGGGCACGAAGACCAGGGTCCCCTTCCTGGATAATTTCTGAAGGGTCGAGATATGTCCGTCGATGACGAGCCGGTCTGTCAGATCTCGAAGATGACGAGCCACGGATCGCACGTCATCAACCCCGGTGGGCACGGCGTGCTGGACATCCTGTGCCTTGAACAACATTCCCAGGCCGATGGGCAAGACCCCGGTGGCCATGCGATAGACCCAGGGGTTGAATTGTCCGGCGATATCGTCGGAATAGCTCTCCACCAGAGACCACAAGATACGGCGTTTTTCCTGCTCCGACATGGTGGCCAGCCGCTTCGACATACGACGCCACCAGGCGATGGAGCGCACCTCGTCTTCCGGTCCCCGCTCTTTTTTTAGTCGATCGATCTCGCGATAGGCCGCGTCGTTGAGCACATATTCGATGCCCGTGCCCTCGGCGTTGCGCGAGGAGCGCACGAAGTCGTTAAACGACCGCCGCGTCACCTCCGCTACCAGATGGGGTCGCTCGTCTTTGAGCTTGAAGAGCGGCGAGTCCGCGCCGGGCAGAGCTTTCATCAACACCATCAGTCACCTCTATTCACCGAACCATTCACCACTCATCACAATGAACATCATTTTTACCGCAAAGGACGCAAAGAACACAAAGGGTGGATTGGATAAGTATCCGCCATCACGGGGCAGATGGAAGGGTCAAATCACTACCGAAACCCAAAAAACCAGAATTATTCGAATCACCTCGATCGCTCCAGCCACAATAACAAACCCACCACCCACCTGACTAATCGCGGCGGCTTCTCCACCAACCCATCCTTTGTGTTCTCCGCGCCCTTTGCGGTGTCATTTTCCACTCCCCGGCCTCAGGCCGGGGTCGAGCAATCAGAGCCGGTCCACCCGGGATTACAGATACAGGTGCCTCCCGAGCAATTGCCGTTGCCCGAGCAATTATTGGGGCATTCCTGGGTCGAGCAATCGACGCCTGAATACCCGGAATCGCAGACGCAATTGCCGTTGACGCATTGGCCGTTGCCCCAGCAATCGTTGGGGCAGCTGGGCTCGGAGTTATTCTCCCCCGACGGCGTCGAACAATCCTGGCCGGTCCAGCCGGGATCGCAAATGCAGAATCCGTCAGCGCAATAGCCGTTATCGGAGCAATCGTTGGGGCAATTATTGCCACCTGTATCGCTCACCGAGCAATCGGGGCCGATCCAGCCGTCATCGCAGCGGCACTGACCGTCGTCGCAGACCCCGTTGTCGGAGCAATCGTTAAAGCATTCCCGGGTCTCACAGCCCGCCCCGGTATACCCGTCGTCGCATTCGCATTGTCCGTCGACACATTCGCCGCGGCCCGAGCAATTGGCCGGACACTCCGGGCTGACACAGACCAGCTCGTCCTGATCGCACTCCAAACTCTGACAATCGCTGCGAATCTCACAGCTCTGCCCGTCCTCACAGGGCGCACAGGAGCCCCCACAATCGACGTCAGTTTCATCGCCGCTCAACTCCCCGTCAAAGCAATGCTCCGGCAGCCCACCCTGGTTCTGCGAGCTACTATCCTCCCAATCATCCGCGTCCTCGCCACCACCGACGTCCCCGCCGATCCCCACGTCCTCCAGGGGCTCCGCCTCTTCTGAAGGGCACCCCCAGAGCAGCAGGGCCAGTATCACCAATGGTGCGATCAAGCGATGGACTCGAAGGTGCATAACAATAACCAGGCAGAGGCAGAGAGTTGCGAGAGGCGATATCTGTTGTAAGACCTCGATCCGTCGGGGTACGGTAGCAAAAGCAGGGCTTATCTGGCCAATTTACTCCATCGAGGAAGATCATATGCGAATCGCCAGCGCTTTAGTGACCTTGACCGCCTT
>SLJM01000224.1 GCA_007135085.1 Myxococcales bacterium | reverse complement strand
TCTCGTCGTTATTGCCCGTCTCGTCGTTATTTCCGGTCTCGTCGTTATTTCCGGTCTCGTCGTTATTGCCCGTCTCGTCGTTATTTCCGGTCTCGTCGTTATTTCCGGTCTCGTCGTTATTACCGGTCTCGTCGTTATTGCCGGTCTCGTCGTTATTGGTTTGCTGATTTTCCTCGTCATTCGACTGATCAGCGACCTCCGACTCGCCACATGCGGCGAAGGCGAAAAGAGCGAGAGTTACAACGATGAGTAGTTTTCCGTAAATCTTCATATCTCCTCCTTTGGAGAATACATCTGGTTTTCGGGTTTGCCCCCCAATTCTCAATCTTCATCATCCTCTTCGGGGATAAATTCATAAAGCCCTGCGGCCTGGAATTCGCTAAACCCATCGGTGACCCGATGAAGCATCATGGTCTGGCTGGAGCTATTGACGCAATACAACAACGACGTCAGATTGCTGCCGCCCTCGTCGACCAATATTTTGCCCGAATCGAGCTGATATTCACCGGAGATATTCTCCGTAATCGTGCCGCCGATTGTACAATCGCAATCACCGCTGGAGGGGCAGTCGAGATCGGCTCCGGGATAATAATTATCGACGATCACAGGGCCCAGATTGCCGCATCCGCCGATGATCTCGGCACACGACTCAGGCACGAAGAACGCACCCGACAGATCATAGGATACGCTCATGCTGACTTCGCCCTCCTCGTCATCGACCTCGATATAGCCCGAGCTTGTGACCTGGAAGGAGTCAAAGGACGCCCCTGTGCAGTCCACGTCATCTATGTCCTGGGCCTCGTCCTCCAGATCCTCGATCGCTCCTTGCAGGCTCATCTGAGCACAGCCCTCGGTGATCTCCCAATATCCGGCGGGATTGCCGCCGCAGGCATCACCCAGGGTAAAGGGCTCCTCACAGACCCCCTCGAAGGGTCCTTCGCTGCCGATTCCGCCGCTGCTGCCGTTGCCGCCGTTGCCGCTATTGGTCCCCGAATTCGTATCGTTGTTATTGCCCGTATTGGTCCCCGAATTCGTTCCTGAATTGGTCCCCGAATTCGTTCCTGAATTGGTCCCCGAGTTCGTTCCTGAATTGGTCCCTGAATTGGTCCCCGAATTCGTTCCTGAATTGGTCCCCGAGTTCGTTCCCGAATTGGTTCCTGAATTCGTGCCTGAATTGGTCCCCGAATTCGTTCCTGAATTGGTGCCCGAGTTCGTACCCGAATTGGTGCCACCATTTCCATCATTCGTATCACCGCCCCCCGAGCCCACGCCGGGCCGGTCCACGCCGTCTGCAAGGGTGATGACCGGCTCGCCGCAGGCCAAGGTCACAAGCCCGATCGCCGCCACCACCACAATCAATTGGACAAACCTCATCATCAGCTCCTCTGGGCGCATATGGGCGCATCTCAGCGTCTCTTCTAATGACAGCCTAACATCTCCCCCACCATTATTCATCAATTTTTGTCGGTACCCGGAAATTCTAAGGATCGCCACCGCTGCGCTCGCGAGCGCAGCGGTGGCGACGGTGCTCACTGACGGAGCAGGATGGAGGCAAGTTCGCTATCGGTGTCGAAGGTCTCGTTGACCTTCAATCCCATATCGCTGAAGGAGTATACGTACTCTTCACCATCGTGGCCGCTCATCATGATGCTCCGTCGGATATTCGACCACCAGTAGTAGTTGTAGTCGTCGGAGTTGCATTGCGACATATCGTCGTAGCCGGCCTGCAGGCAGTTGTATTGGGCGATCAGATCGCCGTGATCGACGCGGCCGATCTCGGAGATGCCATCTTTGGTGGCGTCGAAGAGGATCAACCCGCTGAAGTGCTCGTCGTTCTCCCAATCCCAGATATTGACGGGCACGGCCAGCACGCCGAGACGATCCTGATAGGTAAAGGCGTGGTGGTTGTGCATGGCCTCACTCCAGGAGGACCAACCGCCCGTGGAGATCACGTGGTGGTGGGTTCGCTGGGGATCGGTCATGTCGGAGACGTCGAAGATCTGGAGATGAAATCCGGTCAACATCCCCGACTCGTCGCCGTCCATGCCGATGGCCAGCAGGTGATCATCGCCGAGGGGATGCATATAGCTGGAAAAGCCCTCGATCTTGAGCTCGCCGAGCATCTGCGGATCGTAGGGATCGGAGAGATCGAAGGTATAGAGAGGATCGACCTCGAAGAAGGTCACCATATAGCCTCGATCGCCGTTAAACCGCGCCGAATAGACCCGCTCCGTCGGCGCCAGATCGCGGACCGAGCCGGTCTCGACGAGCTCGCCATCTTGCTCTTTGAGCACGATCAGGTGGTTTCCGCCCATATCCTCGGCTTCGTTGATGTCGGGGTTCCACTCCCACTGATTATCCGTGGTCGCCACCCGAAGGTAGCCGTCATACTCGCTGAACGAGAATTGGTTCAAGATCCAACCGTCGATGCGACCGCTGGCCAGATAGTCGGGCTCTCCGTCGCCGCCGAGGGCGAATTTGTGGATATGCGATTCGTTCTGGCGATCGCCCCAGCCCCACCAGCCCCACCACCAGGTGCGGCTGCTCATGGCCACGTAGAGGTTTTGCTGGGAGGCGTAGACGTTCCAGCCCCGGGCGACCAGTCCCGTGGACTCCAATTCGGCGTCGTCGCTCAACTCAAAGGAGGAGATATTCAAGATGCCCAGGTCGGCGGCCACGCCGGGCAGATAGAGGTCGGTGCATTTATGGACCACGCCGAAGGACTCCAGGGTCTCATCGCCGTCGAGAACCCGCTGTCGAGGCAACCAGTCCGCCGGCGCCAGCTGGCTCAACTGATCTTCCACGTAGGCCCGCACCAGCGGCCGCGCCTGCTCGCGCATGACCTCCAGCTCCTCTTCTGTCTCGTCCCAGGTGCGCTCGGGAAGATCGTCGACCTCCTGACGGATCTGCCAGGTGCCCGGCAGGCGAAGGTGGCTATTGGTGACCAGATAGACCGACTCGTCGATGCGCCGGGCGTCGGCCATGCTGCCCTCGATATCGAGGTGACGCGTGGGCTGGGGATCGCTTCGGTCGGTGACGTCGAAGAAGCTCACCCGGGTGCCCGAAAAGGAATCGGACGTCGAATTGCCATCTTCGTCATAGGTGTAGTTGTGCCACATATGGCTAAAGACCACGACCGTATCGTCTTTCAAAAATAGGGAGCGTGGCCAGCCGTTGCCGTCCAGGTCATAGCGACCCACAAGCTCGGTCTCGTCGGCGGGCCAGCTCTTGATGATCTGCAGGGCGTTGTCGGCGATGGCGTAGATATAGGTGCCGTCGGTCTTGATGATATCCGGCTCGTCGACCCCCTCTTCCTGGACGTTCGTATCCGTATATTCCGCGGGCTCATCGGAGCGCTCCCCGCCGTCCTCGGAAGCGGCGGCGTCGTCCGTGTTGCCGTCGGCAAAATCGACACCCCAATAATCGCCGTAGAGTTGATCCAGGGCCTGCTCTGTCTGCACTTCCGCCAGGTGATCGACGACCTCATCGCAGCTCTGGGCCGGCGTGAGTCGATATTCGGCCTGGCGGGAGTTGTCGCTGTACCCGTCGAAGTCGTTGCAGCCCATGACCATCAGCACCGCCGTGGCCGCCACCGCCGCCTTCCACCAATACGGCGTCGATCTCTCAGATTTTTGTAAGCAATTCATCGCCAGCCTCGGTTTTCTGTGGGTTAGGGCATCGTCTCGGACATAGGATTTTGCGCTCTCGGTCCGAGATGAAGCCAATTAACATTACTTCATGGCTCAACACGGCCGACCAGAAATGCAATTGTGATGCCAGCCCCTCAAATCAGGTCAACAATTATCGTCGTCGGGCTCGCGCAGCTCCAGGACCTGTCCGAAAAACTGCTCGATGTCGCTGCAGCGAATGGGCTCGTCGTCCTCTCTGGCGCTGACCGCCCCGCCGAGCCCGTCGACGCGGACCATCCGAAATAGACTGTCTCGATCATTGGAGCTCACCTGAGGGGCGAGCTGACAGACCGAGCCCGACGCCCCGTAGACCTCGACCTCCGCGGTGTGAACGCTTCCCCCGCGCACGTCGTTGGGCGCCTCCAATTGACCGTAGAGACGCACGATCTGGCGCTGCCCCATATAGCGCTCGCAGCCGCTGCCCTCGAGTTCCAGAGTCACCCCGGGGTTGCCGTCGCCCTCGCCATCGACGACCCGCTCGTCTTCTGGATCGGCGGGCACGGCCTCCACCAGAGGGTCGTCGAGCTCGATCCCCCACAGCCCCACCGCCGTGGACGACGCATAATAGGCCCCGGGCAACAGGCTGGTGACGATCGCCCGGTCCACCTGGGGAAATTGCACGCTCGCCAGCGTCTCCGGCGAAGCCACGGGGCGAAACCCCAGTACGGCGCTGGCCTCGAGGTGACAGAGGCGGCGATCTTCGCGAAGGGCACTGCCGTCCTCCTCGATCTCCACCAGATAATAAGCCGTCGACACCTGCTCCTGACCGAGCACACAACTGCTGGCCTGATGGACCTTGAGCCACGTGCCGGCCATGGTCCCCGCCCCCCCGCCGCCGCCGAGTTCATCTCCCGACGGCTCACCGGGGCCATCGTTACTATCTTCGATCTCCTGATCTTCGAAGGCCGACGGCCCGGCCTCGAAACCACAGCCCGTGACCGTCGCCACCAGAGCCATCGCCGCGGCGACGATGAGCCACCTCTTCGAACGTCCAATACTCATCGCTCAATACCTCACTTCAATGCCCACCGACCCGATCCAGCCGCCGGAGACAAAGCCCGGAAATCCTGGATTTCCAGTCTGCAGGCCCTGGGCCTCCGGATAGGGTTGGCCCGTATTGGGATCGCGCAGCTCATCGGGCACCTCGTCGCATAGGGCCCGCTCGCCAGGCGCACAATCGGGATAGTCCTGGCGATGCTCCTTGTCGGTGTCGCGCAACAGCAGATGTTGAAATTGCACAAACCAGGAAGCCTCAAAGGCCCGCTCGCCAAATTGAAAATCGTGGCCCCCTCCCAACGCCGCCAACAGACGGGAATTATCCACATAATTGGTCCGCCCCGTCTGCTCCGGCACCGGTGTGGGGATAAATCCCAATCCCCCGCGAAGGCGGGTCTCCTCGGAATAGGTCCACTCCACACCGGCCCGCCCCTCCAGGGTGTTGGTAAATCGAGGGTCCTCTCCCTGGGTGTCCACATAGGCCGACCAGAAGGTATAGCGCCCGTCCACGCTGAACTCCAGATTGCCCCTGGCCCAGGCCAGCCCGCTTCGCAGAGACGACGGCGTAAAGACGGGCACCCAATTGAGCTCCTGCCGTGAATCTTCCGGGCTGGACTCAATGCCCCGCACCTGCACGTCGTTGGCCCCCTCCATCTCGAAGGCCACCCCCTGGCGAAAGACCAGCCCCAGCGTCAGATCCAGGGGCAGCGCCACGGTCACCCCCGTCAGCAGGCCCCACTGATTGCCCGTGCGCACCCGGGCGTTGAGATCGACCTCCGACTGATCGGCCGGATCGGCCACGTAGGCCTCGGTGGTCACCGCCGTACCCGGCAAATAGGTGCCGCCCACCCCAAAGGCGATTCGCTCCGTGAGCTGTCGGGCCACGCCGAGCTCGATGACCGGTCGGTGCAGCCGGGAGCCGATGATCTCATGGTGGAGCTGGTTGGAGAAATAACGCTCCCGCTCGTCTGCAAAGTGGGTGCGCTGCACGATCAGCCCGTTCGTGGGCAGCATCACCAGCACGCCTCCCCGGGTCCTGGTACCCCCGAAATCGGTGACCACCCCGATATTTACTCCGTAAATGGGATCGGGCGAATCCGTATCTCGTCGCTGCCGCCGGGTCTGTTCCGACGGCAAGGCCGGCGAGCGACTGCCCAGATCGGGCACGTCATATCCCTGGGGACGCTCTTTGAGAAGAATCGGGGCGTCGCCGAAGGTGGCAAACGCCCCGACCCGTATGGACACCTCCTCATCGGCCAGGCCCGCCACGTTGTCGTAGATCGCCACCGCCCCCTCCGGCTTCGCCACCTGGGCGCCGCCCATGGCCGTCGAGCGAGCCCCGGGACCATAGACGTCAAACGGACTGGCCAGCGCCGCCGACGCGCTCACCACGCCCAGAGCCAGCACCGCCACAGCCAGCCCGTACTTCCTTTTACCCATTACCACTCCCGCTCTGATAGCCCTTCATTGAACTCGCCGGGCCACGATAGATCGGGGGTCTTATGGGTGCAACTGCTGGCGGCCCACCTTCTCGACCATCTCGTAGAGCTTATCCGCCGACACCGGCTTCGACAGATAGTGATCCATGCCGGCCTCCAATATCTTCTCTCGATCGCCGGTCATGGCGTGGGCCGTCAGCGCCACAATCGGGATGTGGCGATCTCTACCCTCTTCCTGTTTGCGAATCGCCGCCGTGGCCTGGTAACCGTCCATGACCGGCATCTGAATATCCATCAGGACAAGGTCGAAGTCCGGATCGTCGGCCAGAATCTCGACGGCCTCTCTGCCGTTTTGGGCGAGCACCACCTCGTGGTGGCGCCGCTCCAGCAGGCCCATGGTCACTCGCTG
>SLJM01000196.1 GCA_007135085.1 Myxococcales bacterium | reverse complement strand
CGGCACTGGCGCTCTTCGTCAGCGTGGTCATCCATGAATTGGGACACGCCGTCACAGGTCGTATCTACGGGGTGGAGACCGAAAGGATCACCCTCTGGTTATTGGGCGGGATGGCCCACTTCAAGGAGATGCCCAAGCAAAAAGGGGCGGAAGCGGTGGTGGCCATCGCCGGCCCGATCACCAGCTTTGGTGTGGGTGCCATATGCTGGACGCTGCTCCTTGGGATTCCCACCGAGATGGGCGGCCTCTATGTAGTGGTCCTGTATACGGCGTATATGAATATCATCCTCGCCGTCTTCAATATGATCCCCGCCCTGCCCCTGGATGGTGGGCGCGTGCTGCGCTCCCTGCTGGCGATCAAGATGAGCCGCCTAAAGGCCACTCAGATCTCGGCGAGTATCAGCCGTGGGCTGGCGATCGCCCTGGGTCTGTTTGGGCTGCTGGCGTTTAACCTCTTTATGATCCTCATCGCCTTTTTCATCTATATGGCGGTCACCGCCGAGGCGCGCTACGCCATGTTTACCGAGGGGCTGTCCCGCTTTTCCGTGGGGGCCTTGATGACCAAGCCGGTGGCCACCGTTCCCCCCACCATGTCGGTGGACCAGGTGCTCGAGCGCATGCTCGCCGAGGCCCGGCTGGCCTATCCGGTCAAGAACGACAGCGGCGAATATGTGGGGCAAATCACGGTCGACAGAGTCCAGCAGGCCCCGCCAGGTCAACCCGTGGCAGACGTGATGGATCCACCACCGAAGTCGATCCTGGTCAGCGAGGGCGCAAATGAGCTCTTCGACCGCATGATCCGAGACGATCAGCATCGCCTCCTGGTGGTCGACGCCGATGGCTTTGTGGTAGGCATCGTCACCAAGACAGACTTGATGCGGGCACTTCAGATCGCCTCGGGCATGGCCCAACGAGCGCAGGCGGCGAAGCGCCGTTAACCCGCGTACATGGCGTCGATCTGCTCCGAATATTTGTCGGTCACGATCCGGCGTTTGACCTTCTGGGTCGGCGTGAGCTCGCCCTCTTCCTGGGTGAACTCATGGGGAAGGACCGTAAACTTCTTGAGCTGCTCGACGCGGGCAAAATCGGAGTTAATATCGTCGATATTGCTCTGCATCCAGTCGATGAACTCCTGATGCTCCGCCAGCTCCTCCACGTCCGTGGGCCATCCCTTCTTTTTGGCAAAGGCCGGCGCCGTCTCCGGATCGAGAGTGATGAGGGCGCTCAAGAATTTCTTCTGATCGCCGATGATCACCGCCTGGCTGACCGGGTCCAGTGATTTGATCTTACCCTCCATCGGGGCGGGAGCGACATTTTTACCGCCGGAGGTGATGATAATATTCTTCTTGCGGTCCGTGATCCGCAAAAAGCCGTCTGCGTCGAATTCACCGATATCACCGGAGTGGAGCCAGCCGTCGACCAGGGTCTCGTTGGTGGCCTCTTCGTTTTTGAAGTAGCCCATGAAGACGTTTTTGCCTTTGACCAGGATCTCACCGTCGTCGGCGAGTTTGATGTCCACCCCTGGCATGGGGAGGCCGACGGTGCCGATTTTGGTGCGCCCCGGCTCGGGATAATTGAAGGTGGTCGGGCCGCAATCCTCGGACTGGCCGTAGATCTCACGGATGATAATCCCCGTGCCCATAAAGAATTCGAGCACGTCCTGGCCGATCGGCGCGGCGGCGCTGATGGCGATCTTGAGCCGATCGAGGCCCACCTTGCCGGCTACTTTGTCGAAGAAGAGCTTTTTGGCGATCCCGTATTTGAGGGCCGTCATCCCCCGGGGCTCGCCATAATCGATGATCTGGTAACCCCCTTCGACACCGGCCTTTCGGGAAAAGTCGACGATGAGCTTTTTGACCCCCGTCGCCTCGTCGAGGCCGGCCTCGATGACGGCTTTGAACTTCTCCCACACCCGGGGCACGGCGAAGAAGAGCGCCGGTCGCGCCTCCACCAGGGTATCTTTGAGCTCCTCCAGGCTGGGGGCGAAATAAACAGCATAGCCCAGAGTGATCGCCAGGTGGATGGTGAACATCTGCTCGGCGATATGGGACAGGGGTAGGTAGGAGACGACGCAATCGCCGTTTTCGTTGTCGACGAAGACATCGCCCATGACCTCGTTGGCCATATTGGCGGTGACCGAAAGGTTTTCGTGGCTGATCATCACCCCCTTGGGCGGGCCCGTGGTGCCCGAGGTGTAGATCATGGTGCCCAGTTGATCGAGTTTAAGGCCCTCAATACGGGCCATGACCTCATCTTCTTTGCCTTCGCCGCGCTTTAGAAAGTCGTCGAAGCTCTCCACCATATCGTCATCGATATCGTCGGCGCCCTCGATGACGACGACCTTGACCAGAGTGTCCAATTCATCTCGGACCTGGTCGTATTTCTCCCACTGCTCCCGGTCTTTGAGGACCAGGATCTTGGCCTCACTATGGTCGACGATATAGGCCATCTTCTTGGCGGAGTTCGTCGAATAGATACCGGAGGGCACGCCGCCTGCGGCCATGGCGCCCACGTCGGCGATGACCCACTCCGCGCAGTTATAGCCGCAGATATTGACCCCCTGGCCTTCCTCGCAGCCCAGGTCGATCATGGCCCCCGCAAATTGGAAGACCTTCTCTTTATATTCGGTCCAGGAAAGTGACTCCCAGCGTCCGCCATGCTTTGAATACAAGGCCGGTCGGGACCCATGAGCGTCGACCTGCTCCAACAAACGGTGAATGATCGTATCCTGTGCCATCTCATTACCTCCCACATCATTAGCCCAATAAATTTTGCACCCCACTGTTATCGTCGCAATGAGCGGGGTTTGTAAAGGGGTGGTTCGCTCCGCTGGGGTGGTTGGTAGTTCAACGATCGAGGTCAAGCGTGCCGCCGAGCAGGGCGATCATGATTTGGCCCACGTCGCTCAGGTGGAGGTAGCGATCGAAATGAGCTGTGACGTGGTCGGGCCCCCAGGCGACCACGGGGACGGGGGTATGGGTATGAGTGCCCGTAGACCAGACGACGTTTTGCTCGGTGGCCATGGCGCGGCCGAGCAGGTTGCGACGCGATTCCTCGCCATAGACGTAGAAAGCCGAAAAATCCTGAACGTCGGGGATCGTCTCCGCTTTGAGATAGGGGTGGGTTTGGTCCCGATAGGGATTGGGTCGATCCCTCAAGATAGCCTCGGCGTCGTCGAGAGTTATCTCAAAAGAGCTATGGTCGTTGACGATGGACTGCAAGGCCGCCGGGCTGTGATCGCCGCCGTCGTAGAATTTGCGGAAAATATCGCTAAAGCTGAGCTTCTGCTCGAAGAGCCGGTCCAGGATGTGAACCGATCCGAAATTATAATCTGGACGATGTACCTGGCCATCGAAGACCGAGCCCGGCAATTGTACGGGCTCGGGCAGATTGACACCTGAATAACTAAAACCAAAGCCCCCGGTTTCATGGTCGGCGGTGACGATGATGAGCGTATCATTTCGTCCCTGGGCCCATTGGTGAAGCATGGCCAGGGTCTCGTCCATTCGGATCATCTCATGGAGCAGCGTGCCGGCGTCGTTATTGTGAGCCGCCCAGTCGATCTGACCGGCTTCGATCATCAAAAAGAAGCCCTCTTCATTTCGATCCAATCGCTCCAGGGCGATCCGAGACATCTCGACAAGAGTTGGCTCTCGGCGATCGACGTCGTCGCGGCTGCGCCGCTCGGCGATGGCATCGAGCATCCCGGAGTGGCTGAATAAGCCCAGGAGCCTGTCCCCTTCGGTCTGGCTCAATTGATGGCGATCAAAGGCCAATTCGTAGCCCCCGTCGCGGGCTTCCGCCAGAAGATCTCGCTCGTCGTCGCGGCTGGAAGAGATCGAATAGGCGTGATCGATCATCTCCAGGTAATGCTGCGCTACTTCGTCGTCAGCAGCCACCGATCGGGGCAAGAAATGACGGAGACCGCCGGAGAGCATGACGTCTACCTGATTATGAAGCATCTGCTCGGCGATCTCATTTTCCCGTGAGCGGTGTGTCGTATGAGCGGCGAAGGCCGCCGGCGTGGCGTGGGTGATGCGGGTGTCGCTGACCAGACCGGTGGATTTGCCGAGCTCACGGGCAACTTCGACGATCGTGGGAACCCTCTCGCCCCGGACGTCGACGCCGACAGCCTCCAGGGCAGCCATGGTTCCCGTGGCCAGGTGGGTGGCCGAACAGGCGGAGTCGACGGTCAGCACTCCCTGAGCCTCGGTGGCGGCCATGCCGAAGACGCCCTGGTCGGCCATCATCTCCCAGGCCGTGGGCCGCCCCTCATAGATGGAGTTGGGCGCCTGTCGTGCATATTGCTGCAATAATCCGATCTGCTGAGGTCCCATCCCGTCGCCGATGACGAGGATGATATTTCGCACCTCCGGCGTGGCTCTATCGGTAGCTTCCGTATGAGCCTGCTCGTCGTCGACGGCTGCTGAGCTGGAACAACTGAGAATAAAGAGGGTGACAAGGACGCCGATGGACCGGCAGATCATCAATTTCATCGCACACCTGCGCTGCGAGACATTCAATTCAGATCCGTCTGTATCCCAGACGCCATCTACCTGACCAGTCAAAAGCGGTGACGATCGGGCAACAAGTCATCGCCTCCCAATATGATCGGTGTTAATCGGAAATCGTATCTCTGGACCTGCCCGACAAAAAAACGCCCCGCTCTCCTGGGAGAACGGGGCGTCTTGATTCGGTTATACTCTAAGATACTTCAGCGAAGGATCCACAGATCCCAGTCGATGAGGTCGCCTTCGTCGGCGGCGGCGTGGTCGCTGACCTTGAGCTGCCAGGTACCCTCGGAGTCGAGGCCGTTAAAGGCGTCGGTGGAGAAGGTTTCGATCACGTCGTTACCGCTGCTGCCGTCGGCTTCACGAAGCATGGTGGACTGGCCGCTGGGGTGGATGAGGTCGATCTGGAGATCGCCGTTCCAGGTATGCTCGATGAAGACGTCGACGTCGAGGCCCTGGACGATACCCGTTCCATCGACCACGATTTCCGTCGTCAACCCTTCCGGGTCATTGTCGGGAATGGTCTGCGTTCCACCTTCGTAGGTGAAGCTCTCCCATTCCGGCTCACCGAGTTCGACGCATTGGCTCTGGGAACACATCTGGCCTTCGCCACATTCGATGCCACAGCCGCCACAGTTGAGCTCGTCTTCGACGACGCACTCACCGTCACATTCGAGCTCATCGTCGGCGCATTCCAGGACCTCCTCTTCCGGGAAGTGATGAGGCTCGGGCGGCGCCGAGGCGCGGCCCGACTTATAGCGCCGCACATATTCATAGGAGATATAGCCGTAGCCGTCGCCGTAGGGGTTGTTGACGCCGAATCGGCCGGTGCCCCAGCTATTTTTGAAGATGAAGAAGCCCTTCTCGGTGATCGGCTCGCCATCGTCGTCGAGCTTGACGTTGCCCTCTCCGTCGAGGCGCTCCACTTCCAGGTCGTCATCCCAGCCCACGAGGAGGATGGAGTGGCCGGCGCGGTTTTCCTGGCTGACCTGAATATCGTCTTCGTTGGGGAAGAGGACGTAGCCCTGTCGGTAATATTCCTGATTGGTGGGAAGAGTCGACGCGCCGTGGTTCCAGGCCTGGTAATAGAAGTCGCCGCCGACGACCACGCCCGTTCGGTTGTGGTACATATGGGCTTTGATGTCGCGCTCTCGCGTCGAGACCCAGCGGCTGGAGGGCAATTTGAAGTGGGGAGCGTTTCGAACCTCTTCGGAGGGGGCGCCGTTGGTGTGGCATCGGTAGGGCTGGTTGTCGCCCTGGCATGCCTCGTCGTCGGCCGACGTCCAGGGCCGCGACTCGTAGGGCCACACGCCCTCGTCGACGACGCCGTAGCGGCTAAAGCCCTGGAGGTTGTACATGGCGCTCGAGCCCGACGAATTCTGGAAGGAGCGAATGCTGTGGTCGTCGGTCTTGACCAACCACTGCAGGTATTGCTCCGAGAAGTTCGGATCGGTGATCGTCCCCTCTTTGATATATAGCGACTCCGCCAGGGCTACCGCAGAGAAGATGGAGCACACGCCCCGCGATCCCTGACTTCGCACGGGGGACTGATATTCCACCAGATCGAATTGAGCGGGAAAGACCTCGTCGCTCTTCGCCAGTTCGGGCAGATCTTCGTTGTCCGGCGCGCCGTCGGTGAGGGTGTCCAGATCCTCCAGGGGCGGCAAATAATCTTGATTGGTCGGCTGGTTCTCGTCGTCGTTATTGTCGACGGGCTGCTCCGACTCGCCGTCGCCGCAGGCAGAAAGGACCAATCCGAGCGCCAGGGCGATGGCCCACCACTTATTCGTTCGTCGTTGCATCATTTCGTTTCTCTGACAGGGGAATTTTGAGCGCAATTCTTTGAAAAGTGGCCGCCCTATTGACTGCAGTCGGCCCAGATGTAGAAAAAGCATCGAAACTTTCGAAGTTCGAGGCGCCTAACTAAGCAGCTTTGCTGCCGTATTGCAAGGGGTGACAACATGTTATGGGCGATTCTGCCTCAGAATGCGCAGATCTTCCATCCGTGCTCGCCGCCCTCGGCGTTCATCCATACGTCTTCCCATCCCTCGATGATGGCCCGGGCCCGGGGCTCTTCGTTCATCGCTCGTTTGG
>SLJM01000419.1 GCA_007135085.1 Myxococcales bacterium | reverse complement strand
CTCTCGGAGTTGGGTCAGAAAGTTCAGCTTCATTTTCTTCCGCCGTACTCACCAGACGAAAATGACATCGAGCGCGTGTGGTGGGATGTGCATGAGAACGTTACCCGAAATCACCGATGCACTACCATCAACGAACTCCTTGATGAGGTCCATGCCTACGTCCGAAATTACGTCAAACACGGTCCTCGTCACGCTGGCCATCAGAAGGTAAGCTGACGTCGAGCGTTTCAGTTAAATGATTTCCCGTTTAGGCTGAATTTTTTGCAGATCGACGAGAAGGTGATTTTGTGATCTGTCAAAATTGCAATAAACGCCCCCTGCAGACGCAGAAACAATGTGTCCATTGCGGCTCCGTCGTAAAGCCCGATGGGGAAGACCAACTATCCCGTGATTTTGGTGCAGACAAAGAGGAATTCAAGTCGATTGTAACCAAGTCTCTGATCGCTTTTGAGCTCGTCGGACTCGCTGGACTGGGGCTGTATTTTTATGCCAATAGCGCGGCCAATGAACAGCGAATGTTGTCCAACGGATGTATCCCGGATTATCTTATCGAGATCTGTGAACGGGGCATGAATAAAGCGGGAAGAGACGAACTGAGTTCGGGTGGATATGAACTCTCCTCTCGTCGCAGTGTAGATAGACAAACCACGATCGACCATCTCTTTGGGGTCAATGAGTGCTGGTCGCTCTCCCAGGGACCTACGCGGCCAACCCAGAGCAGCCTGCCAGACGGTGCGAGGATCAAGATCGAGTGGTCCGAGCCTGCTTAGTAGAAACCACAAAAATAGTCGCCATCCTAGGAGATATCCAACGAGGGAGGACGAAAATTCTTGCTCCCCGAAAATACTCTGTTAACCTACGAAATCGGTGTCCCCCCGTGCCTATCCTACATGGGGGAAGAAGAAGACTAATTGGACGCCTGAACACAGAATCGAGCCTAGATTTTCGCCATGAATCGACGACGCCCACAATCCAAAAGCAACGGCCTGAGCGCCGGTCGCTTCCTTCTTGGAACCGCTGTGGTAGCCGTGGTCTTTAGCTTTGGCCTAATCGCCGGCCAACGCATCCTCGTCGAGCGCAGCCTCTCCCCGGTGGTCTCCGCCGGCGAGCCGGCCCAGGCCTTTTTTCTAGAGGAGGCTGACCAGGAGAGTTCTGATCGCTCGAGCCAGCGCGATCTCTTCTCCTTTTACGAAGTGCTCACGAGCACCGAGATTCAGCAGATCATGGTCAGCGCAGAAGCCGGCGAACCGGAGAGACCGCAGCCGTTGGTCGACGAAGAGCCCGTCGATGAGCAGAGCGAAGAAGAGACGGAGAGTGAGTTGTCCGACGCCGGCTTTGAGATCGACGACGACGCCGTGGCTCATACCGATGATGGAACACAGCCGGCGCGATTCACACTGCAGGTCGCCGCCCATCCCAGCCGGGAGCGGGCGCGCACCGAGATGGATCGCCTCCGTGCTCTGGGCCTCGATCCCCACGTGGTGGCCGCAAATGTCCCTGGCCGCGGTAAATTCTACCGGGTCCGGGTGGGCAAATTCGCCACCGAGGCCGAGGCCCGCTCCCACCAGGCGACTCTGCGCTCCGGCCATGAGGTCGAGACCTTTTTGAGCCCCCTGTAGGTCCTACGAATCAGCTCGATTCAGATCAGCTCCACATACTCCAGATCGCCGACCGATCCCTTGCCCTGTCGCAGCAGTTGGGGATAGTCGCCGGAGAAGTCGATGACCGTCGACGGCTCGGGAAAGACGTATCCCCCGTCGATGACCAGGTCCACGGAGTGACCGTATAGATCTTCAATGGTCCAGGGATCGGGGATCAACTCCCCATCGCGATCGGTGGCGCTCGAATTTGCCACCGGATTGCCCAGATGCTCGATCATCTGCTGGGGAATCGGTGAATCGGGCACTCTGATCCCCACCGTCTTTCGCCGATTGAGCATGACCTTGGGCACCAATTTGGTGGCCTCGAGCACAAAGGTATAGGGGCCGGGCAACATCCGCCGCAGCGTCCGGTAGGCATAGTCGCTGACGAAGGCGTATTCCGCGATATTGCTCAGATCTCTACAGATAAAAGACAGGGGGCTATGGTCGGGCGTGCCCTTGATCTCCTGGACCAATTTTTGGAGACGCTCTACGGCCTGCTTATTAAAAATATCGCAGCCAATACCGTAGACCGTATCGGTTGGATAGGCGACCAGACCACCGTCTCTCAAGACTTCCGTGACCTGATCGATGCGGCGGGGCTGGGGATGTTCGGGATTTATCTGAACGATCATGGTGTTGCCTTAAACCTTATAACTCTACTGGGGAAGACGAATGGTCGGCTTCTCCGGATGAGGCTTATAAAAGACCAGGGTAAACCCGATCTTTTGTGCCAATTGGGCGCCAGTTGCTTCGTGAAGGGCCTCGGCGGCCTCGACCAGCCCGTCCCCTCCATGAACCTTCACTTTGATCAGTTCATGAGCCAGCAGGGCGTCGCGGACGTTGTCGATGAGATTTTCACTCATGCCCCCCTGACCGACGAGGACCACCGGCTTGAGATCATGGGCCAGGCCGCGCAGATACCGGCGTTGTGCACCGGTCAAACGTGGGCTGAGGCGAGTGACCAGACCGGTCGTCGATGGAGAATCAGATGTCATGGAATATTTGCCTTTCGCTCCAAAAGTAACGAGTTACGACGGGCCCTTATAGACGACAGGTCGTGGCAGATTCAACTGTAACCAGACTCAACAAACCCGACTTGGCCTTCAACGGTCATAAATGTAGGATAACCGCACTCGCCGGCAGTGTTCTGTGGCGCCGCCGGACGCTATCGCAATAAAGTTCGAGGACTGTCTGTGAAATACTGCCCCACCTGCCAGACACAATTCGAAGGTGACGAAGCCTTTTGTCCCCACGACGGGACCAGGTTGATCGACGAGACCAACCACCAACCGGGCCGCCTGGCGGGCTCGTCATTGCAGGGGATCGTCAACCTCGAGGCCTTTTTATTCGCCGACCACCTGGGCGAACGCTACCGAGGCCGGCTGCTATCGAATAATAAACACGTGCGGGTCACTGTCTTTCATCGGCAGTTTTCCAGTGATCGGCTCAAAAAAGCAGCCGCTCTGCGCGACGGCCTGGAAAGTCCCCTGCCGGACTCGATCTTAAGCGTTCATTCCGTTCACGGCGATCAGTCCCCGGCATTTCTGGTGGAGGAAGAAGCCCAGCTCGATACTCTGGCCCGGTTGCTCAAGAAAAAAGGTCCCCTTCCCTGGGAGCAGGCCCTCTGCCTGACCATCAAATTGGCGCGCAATCTGGAGTGGTTGGTCAATTCAGGTATCCCGGTGCGCTCCCTGCACCGTCGGGCGATCTTCGTGGACCATCCCAGGGCGTCGCCTGTTGAAGTCGGCGAGTGGTTCGTGGGCCTTTTGACCTTCCCCCTGCCGGCTATCGAGGCCGATACGCCGACCAACGCAATTCCCGTCTATCCCGGTTATGTGGCTCCGGAGTGGCTGGTCGATGACGAAGTCGATCCACAGCGCGCCGTGGTCTACAGCGCCGGTGCGGTCCTTCTCGACGCCCTGGGACAGCCCATCGTCGATGAGGAAGAGCTCTCCCAGAAGGGGCTTCGAAACTGGCTCGATGATGAAGGCGATGATTTCGAGCCCTCCCTTCCCGACGATGCTCCCGAATCTCTGGGCGCCCTGTTGGACATGATGATCGCCAGAGATCCGCAAAAGCGTTTTCAGGAACCGGCGGCGGCGATCCGCGCTCTGGCCAGCCTGATCGACGAAGATCCCGACAAGCTGGCTCCCCCTCTGGAGGCGGCGGAGGCCCCCGCTTTTGACGGTGCTCGAAATACCCGGCCCATCGCCTTGCCCGACGCCGAGACCGAAGGGGCCGAAGGGGCCGACGAAGAGGCTGTCGAAAAGGGTGCCTTTAAGACCGCCATCGGCCTGCCCGCCCAGTCGATGACCGCCGAAGAGGAAGAAGACGACTCCGGCGCTGGCGACACCCTGCCCGGTGATCCGCCGCGAGTCATCGCCGATGACCCCAATGACGATCCCGACGACGACGCCCTGCCCGTGGGATCGCAAGCTGCTGAGTCGAAGGACGGCGGCGATGACGACGAGCCCGGTAAGAGCGAGGAAGCGCAGACCGAAGAAGAAGATGATGAGGATCCTCCGTCGACCAAAGAAACGCTCATGATGGGCGCCGTTTCCGTCGACGATCTGGCGGCAAAAGCAGCAGCTGAGGAGGAAGAGGTCCAGTCAGAAGAAGAAGAAGAAGAAGAAGAAGAACCGGTCGAAGACGAGGAGACGGAGCCGGAAGAATCGACCAAGGGCAGCACTCTCCTGATGAATACGGTCAAAGTCGATGCTGTCGACCAAGAGGCCGGCGACGAAGAGGCCGGCGACGAAGAAAAAGTGGCCGATGATGACGACCAGGAGCCCATTGACCGATCTTCGGGGGCCACAGTGCGTCAATATCACCTTGGCCCTGATGACGAGAGCGAGAAAGACGACGACGAAGGTGACCGGGACGTCGAAGAAGAAGTAGACGACGATACCGAACAGGACGACGACGAAGACAAACCGTCTATCATCATCGACGAGTCCCTGAGCGCCGAAAGCGAAGAAGAGCAAGAGGAAGACGAAGAGCAAGAGGAAGACGAAAGCTCAGGGGAAATGGAGATCGGCTTCGTCGCCGCCAAACAGAGCTCCTCAGAAGATGTGGACGACGTCTTTTTCGGCCGCTCCACTGAAGACGCCTGGGAACAGAGCTTCGTCCAGGAGAGCTACGAGCGCTCCGAGCGAATTGCCCGAATGACCCGAATCGGCATGGTCATCGGCGGAATTCTGGTCGTCGTGGGAGCAGTGATCTTCTTTCAGGCCATCTACGAGCCGGAGGAAGAAGAAGAGATCGCCTACGAATACACGGGCCCCGAACCCCTGACCGGCGCCGAGTTGGAGCGGGTCCTGGAGCGATTCGACCGCGCCATCGAAGAGGACGCCCTCCTCCAACCCAGCGGGGAGAGCGCCCAGCACTACCTGCGAGAGTTGGAGCGACGTGCCGATTCGGAGATCGCCGACGAAGCGCGGCTGCGATTCTCCCGGGCCGCCGACCGTCTGAGCCGACAGCGCGAGGCCGCAGGCGATATATTGGCGGCGCGAAATCTGTCGGGCCACGCCAGCTCCAGCCAACCGGACAACGAAGAGCTCAAAATCCGCGCCGAAGAAGTCCACGAGCGCTACCTGGAGGCCGTCGAAGAAGCGCGAGCAGCCCAAGAAGCCGACCTCGATGGCGAAGAGGAAGAGCGAGACGACGAGTCCGATGACGATGACGCTGAAGAGGCCGAAGACGCCGATGAAGCGCAGCCCGCCTCCGCACAGCGTCCTACCGAACGAGCGCCAGCCCCTTCCTCCTCAGGGGTCAACGTGGATCAACTCCTGGCCGAAGCACGAGCCGCCCAAAATGCTCGCGACGACGCCAAGGCCCGCGAAAAATTCGCCGCCATCCTGGAGCACCAACCCAGTCACGCCGCCGCCAATGACGGCATGGGCCGCCTCTATTTCCATGACGGTCAACATCGAAGCGCCCTTCCCCATCAACGTCGGGCCGTTCAATCGGCGCCACGAAATATCGAATACCGACTTCAACTGGGAATGGTCCTGTACCGTCTCGGCGAATACGAAGAGGCCATCGATGTCTGGAACGAAGTCCTCGACCAGGATCCGGATCACCGCACGGTCCGCGCCTATATCGACCGCGCTGAGCGAAATCTGAATTAATCTGACTTAACCAGCCCCCTCGTCTGGCTGGTCCTGCCCATCATCATCATCTTCCAGAAGTCGCCTCAACTCCGCCCAATCGACGGTGTCGAGGCGCTTTAGCATATAGGGGTCGTTGAGCAATTCTCTGACCCGTGAGTCGGCCAGAAGCATCGGATAGTGCTCCTCGTCGACCCAGGCCATCATTGCCTCATCGTCCAGAAGTTCTCGAATCCTTTCATCTCGCAAGAAGTCAGCGGCATCGCCGTTTTCACGCAACAACTCATACTCCCCGGTTTCATCGGCCAGGCGTCCCACGACCAGGGCGTTTTGCATGCGCTTTAGATCGGGAAATTGCCAGGAGGCAAGTACGTTATTATCGGCCACCGTCTCCGTGAGCCATCCCCCGCGGAGAAAAAACCGATTATCCGGATCAGCTTCGTCGATGGGGCCCTCCAAAAAGAGAACCACCACGGCCAACAGATAGAGCAAGATCGCTGCTTTGAGGGCACCGATGGCAGCACCTCCGGCCCGATCGAGGAGGCTCAGTACGGTGCTGATGGTGCGCATGACACCGATGGCGATCCATCCCACAGCGATGACCGAGACATAGATGACCAACCCGGCGCCGATCATGCTGATCACCTCAACGCCCGGCGTCGATCGTCCAGCCTGGTCGAAGACGAGCTGCCGGATCACAGGCGACAAAAAGGGAACCCCCACCACGACCGCTACGAGCCCAAGGACGCGAAAAATCTGCCGAATCGCGCCGGAACGCCATCCGAGATAGACCAGAAATACAAAGAGCAGCACGCCCACTACGTCGACGGTCAAGGCTCGGCCTCTCCGTCTTCGGT
>SLJM01000444.1 GCA_007135085.1 Myxococcales bacterium | reverse complement strand
CCCCCGGAGGTCCCCCTCTTATGCGGCCCCGACGGTGTGGACGGCACCATCACCCAGGACGAGCGCATTTTGGAGGCCGTCCAGGTCGCCGCTCTGGGCCGCGATATGGAGGGCTTCCAAAACGGCCTGGAGACGCTGGTCGGCGAGCGGGGCGTGACCCTGTCGGGCGGCCAGAAGCAACGGGCCACCATCGCCCGGGCTCTTCTGGTCGATCCGCGAATACTCATCCTCGACGACGCCCTGGCCAGCGTGGACACCCAGACGGAGCGCGAGATTCTCGACCATCTGGAGACCATCATGGCCGGCCGAACCAGCATCTTGCTTACCCATCGCTTCAACGCCCTGACCGGCGTGGATCGCATCTTCGTCCTCGATGAGGGGCGACTCGTCGAATCGGGCACCCATGACGAACTCATCGAAGCGGGCGGCCTCTACGCCGATATGTACCGACGCCAGAAATTGCGGGAGCAATTCCAAGAGTGAGCGACAAGACTCAAAATAACGGCAAGAAGAAGCGCCCCTCCGACGCCGCCATCGGCTCGGCCTACAAGGAGCAAAAGCTGGGCTCCTTCTCGGAGCGAGCCATCCTGGGTCGACTGTGGACCTATATGCGTCCCTATAAATGGCTCTTCTTTATCTGCCTGATGCTGCTCCCGGTCTTGAGCGCCCTGTCGCTGGTCCAACCCTGGCTGCTCCAGATCGCCATCGACGACTTCCTCATCCCCCAGGAGATAAGCGGCCTGTGGATCATTCTCGTCGTCTACGCCGGCACCGTCGTCGGCCACGGCCTGCTGACCTACGCCCAGCAATATCTGATGAAATTCGCCGGCCATCAGGCCCTCCGCGATCTTCGTCAGCAGCTCTTCGATCACGTCCAGGATTTGTCGTCGGAATTCTTCAAGAAGAACCCGGTGGGTCGCATCATGGCCCGCCTGACCACCGACGTGGAGAGCCTGGAAGAGGCGCTGTCGTCGGGGATCATCACCATGGTCGGCGATATCATCACCTTGAGCGCCATCGTGGTCATCCTCTTCTACAAGGACTGGCAACTGGCCCTGGCCAGCTTCATCGTCGTCCCCTTCTTGCTGGCGGTCACCCTCATCATCCGCCGCTATCTGCGAAAGGCCTACCGCGATATCCGGGTCAAGATCGCCCGCCTCTACGCCCACCTCCAGGAGAGCATCACGGGGATGCAGGTCATCCAGCTCTTCGTGCGAGAAAACGTCAGCCGCGACGAATACCGCGACATCAACGCCGAATACCGGGACGCCAATATTCGCTCCATCCGCTACGACGCCATGCTCTACGCCATCGTCGAAGCCGTGGGCTCCATCACCATCGGCGCCATCATCTGGTTCGGCAGCGGCCCTGCCCTTCGCGAGGCCATCACCCTGGGCCTGCTGGTGGCGTTTATCGAATATATGCAGAAATTCTTCATCCCCATCCGCGATCTGGCCCAGAAATACAACGTGCTCCAGAGCGCCATGGCCAGCGGAGAGCGGATCTTCGAATTATTGGACACCGACGACCATATCGACTCCCCCCAAGATCCGGAGCCCCTGCCCGAGCGGCCCTACGCCATCGAATTCGACGACGTCTACTTCGGCTATAACGACGGCGAATCCGTGCTCCACGGCCTCGACCTTCATATCGATCCCTGCGAGAAAGTGGCCCTCGTCGGCCACACCGGCGCCGGCAAGTCGACGGTGATCAGCCTCCTGACTCGGCTCTACGACGTCGACGAAGGGGCGGTGAGATTAAACGGCCGCGACATTCGAAATTTCGACGTCCACCAGCTCCGGCGCCAATTTGCGGTGGTCTTACAAGACGTCTTCTTATTCAAAGGGACCCTGCTGGAGAACCTCACCCTGGGAGACGACTCGGTGCCACTCGAGGAGGTTCGCCGGGCCACACAGATGGTCTACGCCGATGGGCTCATCGACCGCTTGCCGGGAGGTCTGAACTACGAGATCGCCGAGCGGGGCTCTAACCTATCCTCCGGTGAAAAGCAGCTCATCGCCTTCGCCCGGGCCCTCATCTTAAAACCGGAGGTCCTGGTCCTCGACGAGGCCACGGCCAACGTCGACACCGACACGGAGGCGCTGATCCAGAAGGCCATCGATCGGCTGCTGGCCAACCAGACCTCCCTTGTCATCGCCCACCGGCTGTCGACGATTCAACGGGCCGACCGAATCCTGGTCCTCGACAAGGGCCGGCTCGTCGAGCAGGGCTCCCACGAGGAGCTCCTCGAGCTCGGCGGCCATTATAGCAAGCTCTACCAACTCCAATACGCCACGACCTCGGCCAACTCCGACGATAATGACGACCGCTCGGACGCCCGGGGACTGCCCGCCGAATAGACTCCCACTGCCATGACCGACCGACGCCCAGCCCTATTTTTCGATCCCTTGATGCTCGAACACAACACCGGCCCGGGCCATCCCGAAAGACCGGCCCGGCTCCAGGCAATTTCGGACCTCCTTCAGGGGAATTTCGCCGACCTGCGATGGGAGAGCGCTGCGCCCGCTACCCGTGACGATCTCATTCGCGTCCACGACTCACACCACGTAGACCATATTCTCGGCCTGAGCGGCCAGAACGCCCTCCTCGATCCGGATACGGTCTTGAGCCCCAGAAGCGTTGACGCTGCCCTTTTGGCTGCCGGTCTATCCAAAGCGGCGGTCCACCGCGCCTACTCTCAAAAACGCTCAACCTTTGCGCTGGTGCGCCCGCCGGGCCATCACGCCGAGGCCAAAAAGGCCATGGGCTTTTGCATCTTCAACAACGTCGCCATCGCCGCCGCCTACGCTCTGGCCGAGCTCGGCATCTCGCGAGTGCTCGTCGTCGACTGGGACGTCCACCACGGAAACGGCACCCAGCATATCTTCTACGATCGCCGGGACGTCCTCTTCTTCAGCACTCACCAATCGCCGCTATACCCGGGCACGGGCGACGCCGACGAGACGGGGCGGGCTCACGGGGCGGGCTATACGATCAACGTTCCCCTGCCCGCCGGCGCCGGCGACGACGCCCTTCTCGAGGCATTTCACACCATTCTCCTGCCGGCGGCCGCCGAATATGAACCGCAACTGGTCTTAGTCTCAGCCGGCTTCGACGCCCACCGCCTCGACCCGATCGGCGGTATGACCGTCACCACTGAGGGATTCGCGGCGCTCACCGAGGTGGTCGCTCATATCGCCCATCGCTACGCCGAAGACCGCCTGGCCCTTATCCTCGAGGGCGGCTACGACCTTCAGGGCCTCTCTCAGAGCGTTCTGTCCTGTGTCCAGGCCTTATCTTCTCCTGCCCCACCCAATATCGATCCAGCCTGACGACGATGAATCTTGAGCCAGGAACCTCACGATTCGGGCATCCTAGCTTTGCGTCCTCGCCGAGATCGTCGCAGGGCGCCTTTCAAGACCGACGACCCAAGACCCAAGACTCTCATAGCGCTTGACTCAAATCGCCGTCGGTCTACAGTGACGCCGATTCGGGCCTCCCGATTCCGCAATTTGGATTTATTGAAGTGCCTTCGAGGGATTCAAGATGACAAGCCTGGAAGAATCCTCTTCTGTACAGATCGACGAGCTTCGCGCAGAATTAGAGCGATGCGTTAAAAATAAGGACTGGACCGGCGTCGAGGAGGCCGTCCAGGATGTACCGGTCCCGGAGATCGCAGACGCCTTTCTCGAACTCGAGAAGGCCGACCGGGCCCTCGTATTCCACGCCCTGCCCCGCGAGATCGGGGCCGAGCTCTTCGCCTATATGGACGTCGACCGGGCCAACCGGTTGATGCGCGACCTGGGCGACGAAGATACCCGGGAGGTTCTGGCCAACCTGGCCCCTGACGACAGGACTCAACTCCTCGAAGAGCTCCCCGGCCAGGTCACCCAGCGCCTCCTGAATCTGCTCGACGACGAAGACCTCAAGGAAACCCGCCAGCTTCTGGGCTATCCCGAGGAGAGCGTGGGCCGGCTGATGACGCCGGACTACGTGGCCGTTCGCCCTGAATGGACCATCGAGAAGGCCCTCCGACATATCCGAAAGCTCGGTCCCGATAGCGAACTCATCGGGATGATCTACGTCACCGACGACAAGTGGGGGCTCATCGACGCCATCGAGCTTCGAGAGCTCATCCTGGCCAACCCGGAAGATCCGGTCTCGTCGGTGATGGACGAATCCTTCGTCAGCCTGTCGGCCTTCGACGACCAGGAAGAGGCGGTCCACGCCTTTGCACGCTACGACAAAATCGCCCTTCCCGTCGTGGACTCCAAGGGCGTGTTGCTCGGCATCGTCACCGTCGATGACGTCCTCGACGTCGCCGAGGAAGAGGCCACCGAGGACTTCCACAAAGCGGCGGCCATGTCGCCCCTGAAGAAACCATACCATGAGAGCCGGGTATGGATGCTGTTTCGAAAACGGATCGGCTGGCTGCTGCTCCTCATCGTCATCAACCTCGTCTCCTCCGGTATCATCGAGGCCTACGAGGCCACGCTGGAGTCGATCATCGCCCTGGCCTTCTTCATCCCCCTGCTCATCGACAGCGGCGGCAATACGGGCTCCCAGTCGGCGACGGTGATGGTCCGCGCTCTGGCCACCGGCGAAGTCAAGATGCGCGAGTGGTTTCGCGCGCTTGGTAAAGAGCTCTTCGTGGGTCTCACCCTGGGCCTGGGAATGGGACTTGCCAGCAGCCTGCTGGGCTGGTTCCGAGGCGATCTGGCTCTGGCGGTCGTCGTCGGCCTGTCCATGGGCTGCATCGTGGTGGTGGCCAACCTCATCGGCACCATGCTCCCCTTCGTATTGACCAAATTCAACGTCGACCCCGCCGTCGCCTCCAGCCCGCTCATCACCAGTATGGCCGACGCATCGGGCTTATTTATCTACTTCGGCATCGCCACGGCTTTCCTCAACGCTGGTTGGCTGGTCGGCCCAGAGGACACGGCAATTGTTATCGACTGCGCCCAGATGGCCGCCGAGACAATTAGCTGTGGCGACGCCTCTTATCTGCTCGAATGCGTCGATGAAGAACTGGTCGTGGAATGCGAATAGCACCCAGAGCTATTCAAAGCATGGAAAATCGACTACCTATGGGCAATCTCGACGTTAGACAACCATCCGTAAGTACGAACGACTCATGACAGATACCCCCCAACCCGGTGACGCCGAAGCCATCGTCGACGCTTTAGATAACGAAGAAGCCGACGTGACTCGCCTCGAGGTCGACGGCAAGGAAATCTTGCTCATCGGCACCGCCCATATCTCCCAGGAATCGGTGGAGACCGTGCGTCGCGTCCTTGACGCCGAACGGCCCGACACGGTCTGCGTCGAGCTCGACCCGGAGCGCTTCAAAGCGCTTACCCAGGAACAGCGCTGGGAAGATCTGGATATTCTAGAGGTCATCAAAAAGCGGCAGCTCACCTTCCTGGTCGCCCGCCTGGGACTGATGGGCTTCCAGAAGCGAATGGGCAGCTATACGGGCGTCAAGCCGGGAGCCGAGATGTCGGCGGCCGTGGAAAAGGCCGACGAATTGGGCGCCCACGTCGAATTGGTCGACCGCGACGTCAAAGCCACCCTGTTGCGCGCCTGGCGCCTCACCCCGCTGTGGCGCCGATCCCTGGTGGCCTTCAGCCTGGTCGCCGGCATCTTCGACACCGGCAAGGTCGATGAAGAAGAACTCGCCGAGCTTCGCCAATCCCATAATATCACGGAGATCCTCGACGAGATGGGCGAAGCCCTGCCCTCGGTCAAAGGCGTCCTGGTCGACGAGCGCGATCTCTATATGGCCCACCGCATCCGCAACGCCCCCGGCGATCGCATCGTCGCCGTCGTCGGCGCCGCCCACGTGCCCGGCCTGGTGCGCTACCTGGAAGGGGTGGACACCCCGGAGGCCGCCGACGCGGTCACCTATATCCCGCCCAAATCAAAGATCACCAATATCTTGCCCTGGCTTCTGCCCCTGATCGTCATCGGCCTCTTCGCCTGGGGGCTCATCCGCGGCGAAACCGACGCCGCCCAGGACGCGATGGTGGCCTGGATCGTGATCAACGGAAGCCTCTCCGGGCTGGGGGCGCTCAGCGCCCTGGCCCACCCGGTGACCATCGTCGTCGCCTTTCTGGCCGCCCCCATCACCTCATTGATCCCCGTCATCGGCGCCGGCTGGGTCGCCGCCTTCTGTCAGACTCTATTGGCCCCGCCCACCGTAGACGATATGGAGCGCGCCGGCGACGACATCGCCGAGTGGAAGGGCTGGTGGAAAAACCGCCTGGCCCGAATCATCCTGGTCTTCATCTTCTGCTCCGTCGGCAGCACCATCGCCACCTTCGTCGCCTTCCGCTGGCTCATTCCGCTGGTGACCTGAGCGCTCGACGGCGCTCGCGCCGGGGTGGAGGCTGCTTGCGCAGCCGGGATGGAGCGCGCTTTGCGCGCGGGGTGGAGGGCCCTTCGGGCCCGGGGTGGAGCGGCTGGACTGCGCCGCGGGGAAACGGCGCCCTCCGTGTCGTGAGGGGCGGTAGCGGATCATCGCAAATCACTGGGGCGGGTGGGCCTCGCTTTACTTCCCCACTTTGATCGACCTTGCACGACTAATTCTTGCGATCTCTTTTGGTTTTTCGTTTGGGT
>SLJM01000503.1 GCA_007135085.1 Myxococcales bacterium | reverse complement strand
CGGCGCCGCTCTCTTTATGAGGGCGGCGCCGGCTGTGGGCGACGCCCCTCGTCGGGGGGGCTTCGTTGTAATATCTCGATGGTTGTGTCTCCCCCTCAGCTTCGCTGCGCTCAGCAGCTCCCCACGGCGCAGGGCTTGTGGGGAGCGTCAGTAGTGCTATCCACCAGGTCGGTTTGCGGTGGGGCGGTAGCGGATTATTGCAAGAACGGGCTCGGCGTGCCGTGGCAGGTAATTAGCGCGGCGCGCCGGGCGCGAGTGAGGGCCACGTAGAAGAGCGCCCGTTCTTGCATCTCTACCTCTTGTTTGACCGCTGAGTCGTCCGTATTTGTCAGGCGGAAGGCCAGGGGAACCGTGCCGTCATTGATGCCGGCGGCGATGACGCGGTCGAATTCCAGGCCTTTGACGCGGTGCATGGTGGCCAGGCGCAAACCCTCCTGTTCTCGGCGGTCGTATTGGTCGCGGCTGATATTATAGGTCTTGATTCCCCGCTCATTGAGTGCCTGTTCGTATTGGCGGCGCTGTTTTTTGGTGCGCACCACCAGACAGGAGCGGGTCAGATCGCGGTCGTCCAGGTCGGCCACGAAGTCGACGATGGCGTCCACCTCTTCGGACCAGCTATCGCAGATGCAGACCTTCGGGGGCTCTCCATGAATGAGAGATTTATATTCGTCGGTCCAGTCTTCGCCGCCGTCGAGGTCGTCCACGGGCCATCCTTCGAGAAGGCGCACGGCATATTTTCGAATCTCGTCGGTGGTGCGGTAATTGATTTTGAGGTGAAAGCTGCGCTTTCGGCCCACGATATCGATTCCGCAATGCTTCATCACCACGGGATGGCGGTAGATGCGCTGGTGGCCGTCACCGACCAGGAAGAGGTCGTTTCGGTCTTCCGGGATTATGGCGCGGATCAGCTTAAAGGCCTCGGCGCCCATATCCTGAGCTTCGTCGAGTACGAGCGACCGGTAGGGGAGAATATCGCCGGCGTTTTCGAGCAATTTGCGAGCGTCACGAATGGCGTCATCGCGCTCGCGCAGACCACGGTCGCTCAGCAGATTCCGGTACTCCTTGAAAACGGGCCATATCTTGCGTCTGGCGCTTCGTTTCAAAGGCGTGCCCCTTCCTTTTCGGCGGGCCCGAAGGTAGTCGCGCTCATTGGTGCAGGCGTAGGTCTGAATCACGCGCTCCCATTCCTCGCGATAAAAACTCTTCGGCAGGTCTAAGTCGCGGGGGCGGACCTGGAGGGCCTGTTGCCACAACTCGTCGAGGACGCCCGAGCCCTCCTGATAGTATTCGATCTTTTGGTCGTAGCCCTGGTTGCGCAAAAATTGGTGGACCCACTGGTCGAGGTGCTTGACCTCAATGCGGCGCATCGCCTGATCGGAGCAGAGTTTCTTGAGGTTTTCTTCGATGTCGCGTGCCAGGTTTTTCGTAAACGTCGTAAAGAGAATCCGGTCATCATTGTCCAGTAACTCTTCGGCCAGATATGCCGCGCGGTGCATTGCGACCACGGTCTTGCCCGTGCCGGCGCCGCCGAGGACACGCACGGGGCCGCTGACGTCGACGTGCACCATCTGGTGCTGCGAGGGGTGCAAAAAGATGCGCCATTTCTCGAGTCGGGCCTCCAGGATGCGCTCCAGATCCTCGTCGTCTTCGACGATGACGAATTTTCGCTGCGATTGGATATTCTCCAGAGCGGCGGCGAAGTCCTCGGTGTCGACCTCCTCTTTTTTCTCCTCCCGATTGACGAGCACCACTTCCCGGTACACCCGCTCCAGGTCTTGCCACTGGCTCAGCCAGAAGAGGGCTTCATAGGCGTCGTCGGGGAGGGAGTCAGCGGCCGCTTCCAGATCGTCGATATGGCGCATCTTGCGGATGACCGGCAGAAGGTCTTCGGGGATACCCAATTGCGCCAGATTGCGGTCTCGCCATTGCTCAAAGAGCATGGACTGAGCTTCTTGTCGTTGCTCATCGGCGCCGTCGTGGGAGACATATTCTTCTTCGTCGACGGAGAAGAGCTGGAGCGATCCCGTTTCGGGGTGGACCACGCATCGTTTTCGCTCGGCCCACCGATAGGCATCGTCGTGGTTATCGACCCAGAGCAATACGTAGATATTGCCCTGGTCCGGTTTGAGAACAATGGCTCGATAGCTGCCGTCGATTCGCACGGAGCGCATATTCGGGTCGGCGGCGTTCTCTATTTTTTCGTAATTATGGCCCGTCGCCGTCGGATTGCTTCTGAATTGGCGGATAAAACGCTGGACCTTTTTTGAAGTATTGCGGGGCAGCTCATTGAGGGCCTGCAAAAAGTCATCGGAGAGGGCCACGCGCAGCTTATTTTCGAAAATTCCCATCGCATATCCTTGCGTAAAATCAGCTCACTTCTTTGAGCAGTTCTATCAGGGCCCCTGGTTCCCGGACCGCATGGTCGAGAGTCATCGTGGTCCAGCCCGCATCTTCATAGGCCTTTTGAGCCTCTTCATCGTCAATATTTCCAGGCTCGAGATAGATAATGGCCACCTTATTTTCCGGCCATGCCAATTCGGCGTCGGCTCCCAATGTGTGACCCTGATCGTCGAGGAGGGAGTAGATAGGCTCCGGCAGATCCACATGGGCATTGAAGAGCTCATCGACCAGCGCCTGGCCTTCTTCATCGAGCATCTCTTCGCGGACCTCTTTCCAGTCCATGGTCATGAGACCCTGGGTGGATTGGGCCGGGTCTTCACCGGTTTTCAGATCCTCGGCCACCAAGGCGCCCAGATCGGCTCGCTCGTCTCCGGTGCTGGTCACAAAATAGGCGCGTGGAAGAAATTGGAGCAAGTTGAATAGGCGCAGCGTGCCGTTCCAGAGCCGCCGAAACTCCGGGCGGTCTCGAAATTCCGGTCGGTCGTCGAGCCAGCAGACGACGCGCATCTGATCTGAGTCTGCGGCTTGAATGCCCTGGTGAGTCCACAGAGCGTATAGCTCCAGATGGGCGCTCTCGTCGTCGACCACGAGGCGGGCGACTCGGGGAGTAGGTTCACCGCCGGGGAGTAGCGCTTTGGTTACCGCCGGACCCAGACGTTCCGTCAATTGACCCTTCCACCGTTCGAAATCTTCTTGCTTCGCTGAGCCGATGGCGAAGATAAGACCACCGCCGACGGCCGATAGGGCCGCACGCCTCATGGTGCGTTCCCATATCTCTGGCCGCATCTTTAGGAGGTCTTCAAGCCAGGACATACTATCTTCGTGTGCGAAGCTCTTGAGCCAGTCACCAACACCTAATTTATGGGCCAGGACCATCATCTTATCTCGATCAAAACCCTGGTCTCGGGCGCCCAGAATATTGAAGAAAAAATGGTCCATCGTGCTAAACGTGGACTCCACATCGTGCCAGCTCAGCGACCACGAATAATATTGACCGCCCCGAACGAGCGCCATGCGTTGGAAGAGGTCGAAGGCTATCCGTGATTGATGATCTTTATAGCCGTCGGTGAAGATCGCCATCTGCCGGCCCTCGGTCTCGACGCGGCCAAACCGGGCCACCAGGTCGATCTCCAGGTTGGCCAATACGGAGGCGCTCTTCGAAATCCGCACCTGGGGAATCAACTCCCAGGCAATAGGGGCCTCGTCGTCGGTGCCGCTTTGCTTGTTGAGGCGGTAGCGATAACCGGGTTTTCCGTCGACCACCTTTGGTTTGACCGTGACAGCCTTGTCGCGGCGAAGCGCCTCCACCAGGCGGCCCTCCAGGGCGCTGTCGAAGAGGCTGGACATACTCACCGCGCCCAGTGACTCAACAGCCGTCAGATCGTGGCGATAGCGCAGAATGTCTGACAGGAGCTCCACTGCAACCTGCCGCGACGTCTCCTCCATATCGAAGCTATTTCGATAGGCGAAGAGACAGGCATAGCAGCCGTCCTTTTCGGGATCTTTATTGCATTTGCAGTGGGTCAGTCGGCTCAAAGCCCGATCCATGGCGGCAAAAATTGCCGGTCCTCCCGTGTCCCGGTCGGCGCCCAATAGGTCCTTGAGATAACCCGTGCCACCGGGAACTGTATCGTAGAGGACGAGGAAGGTCTTTCGAGGTGATTCGTCGTCGCCGGGCTCGGAGTAGACCGTGGTCTCCAGGTGATCGATCTGCCCGCCGAAATACTCCTCCAGACCCAGATTCAACGCGGCCACCAGAGATTGGAGTTTCGTCTCGTATCCCGGTCGATTTACGAAGGGCAGAAGAATACGGACCGCCTCGGAGCGAAACTCGCGGTATAAAAATAGACAGTCTTCGATTCGCTCGTCGTGGGTTTTATTTCGGCTCCGGCACCCATAGGTATGATGGATTTCATCCTTGTGCTGGTCTTTTACTCGCCCGCAGTCTTTGCAGACCTGAAAGCCATTTCGCATGGCCTCCTCATTGGCGATGCTGAACTTCTCACCCTGGTCGCTATACTCGCCAAAGTTGATCTCCAAGAATTTGGCCCGCCCCACAAAATCGTAGCCAAAGGGCATGGCCGGGTCATCGATGGCCATGCTCCTGGAGACCTCATTGTCATCGACGGTGACCAGCATCTGTTTTTGATAAAATCTGGGCCGTCGCTCCTCGCGGTCGTCGGTGATCAGGCTCTTTCTATCGTGAGTGGAGGCGTAGACCCGTCGAAGGCGCACCATGGGCCGCTTCTGGGCTTGAATATCGCCGAATTGGGGACTCTGGCAGACCGGACAATCTTTATACTCCGACCGGCCCGTCACCTGTTCGGCGTGATTGCAATTATCGCAGAATTGCCACTCCTCGATGGTGTCCGGGCTCAGGTCGACCCGGTCGATCGTGACCTGCCGGCCTCCGGCATAGAACGTATTATGGGGCGCCAATTCGCGGATCGCTGCCCGCGCGGGGCGCTCATATTCGAAGGAGATAGTATGGAGCTTGCTCTTCTTCTCTTTCGTCGCTTTTGTCTTGCGCCAGATGATGGATTTGAGGGTCACCCCGGCCTCGGGAAAGGCGTAGTTTGGTATCAGTCCCTGGTCGGTGAAGAATTGAAGGGTAGGGCGACTCGATATCTTGATATTGAGCTTATTTAGGGCTGTGCGCTCGAGCTTGGCGTTTTCCAGGGCATCCTGGTCGTCTTTGCCGAGGACTTTCTTGCTCTCCCATTCGCTGATTCGTCTCTGGAGGCGCTTGGCCTCGCGAATATTGGAGTCGATCAGGCCCTGCTGTTCGTTGAGGCCGTTTAAGATCTGCCAGGCCAAAGAGCTCTGTGAGTCATCGTCGCCATAGAGGAAATGCCGTAGGTGTTCGGCCACATGATTGGTGAGATAGGGCTGGAAAAGAGCCAAAAATCGATCGAAGATCTCCGTCTGCCGGGGCTTGATAAATTCGATGAAATTATGGGGAAATTTCGTGGGGTCTTTGGGCGATAGGTTATCGAGGACGTCCCCCAATTTCGGCGGCAGCGATTGTGCATCCGTGTCGGGGTGCGCGGCCCAGCAATCCATGCAAAAGGCCGTGAGCTGGCGCTCCAACACAGCAGAGGCTCGGAGGAAGATACCGGGCTGGCTCACATCACCGGCGATCATCTCTCGCGGTTCTTCAAAAAAGTATTGGTCGTGAGGCTTGGCGTTGGCCAATGTGATGAGCAGGGCGTTTCCATCGCGACGGCCGGCGCGGCCGATGCGCTGCAGATAATTGGCCTGCGACGGCGGCACGGAGCAGAGCATTGCCGTCGATAGATCACCGACGTCGATGCCCATCTCCAGGGTGGGCGTGCAGGAGAGAAGGTTGGGGTACCAGGGCTTGGGGTCTTTTGCCTTGAAGCGCTCCTCCAATTCGGTTCGCTCATCGCGCTCGAGTAATCCAGTATGCTCGTCGGAGATGATCCGTTTGACTTCGCCCCGGCCATAGAGATTGGCAAAATAGGTGGGCTCTGTACGCCCTGTGGGCTCGTAATGGCCCGTGCTGGCGCCTGCGGCCACCGACGGCGCGCCTTCCCAGCGAGACGCAACTTTGGATGCCACAAATAATCGTGCGCCCGTCTCGGTGCATCTAAGCTCGGTCGTATCAGCGGTCACCATAAGGGCGTCGGCTGCAATACCCCAGATATGAGTGCCGCCGTAGATGCGTTTCTCCAATACATCCTGCTCCACCAGTCCTTCGAGGATTATCTCCCACGCAAAACTGGCCATGCCCTCGCCGAGGAGTGTTTCGTTTTCCAGACTGCGGGCGAGCCAATTATCATACCACGTCGCCTTGGCGGGGCCGCCGCCTCGCGAGCGCTTTGACAATGCTTCAAAGCGCTTCGTCCTCAGGCTGGCCAAGAACTCGGGCAGGCGACTGCTCGGGCTGAAATCGGGAAGGTGACGGCGCAACTGGCTCATCACATAGGTATTGGCCCCACCGGATTCGAGATAACTCTCGTCGAGCTCGGGCTGAAAAATGGCACCTTTTTCGACGAGGCGGTGCAATAATCCGTTGACGGCGGGTTGCAGGCTCTCGGCTGTGATATTTCGCAGGGTGCCGATTTCGTTTTGAAGTTTCTCCAGGCAGGCCGATATGGCAGCGTCTACTTTCTCCGCTGGAATATAGACCGTGGAAGCCCCCATCCGGGGCAGGGCGCGACCGATCTTGGAGCGAATCGAATAATCACCAAATAGCTCCCACGATAGTCGTCGCTCG
>SLJM01000192.1 GCA_007135085.1 Myxococcales bacterium | reverse complement strand
CGCTTCCCCGGGGCCTACGTGGCCGCCTTCGCAGCCCTGGCGCTGGCCACGTCGGTCACCACCTTCAGCGTCACCGAGATCGTCATCGGCGTCGACAATTGGTACGAGCCCCAATACGTCATTCCCCTGCTGGGGATGCTGCTGGGAAATGGCCTGACCGGCATCAGCCTGGGCCTGGATCGAATGCTCAGCGATATGACCGCCCAGCGCCGCGCCATCGAGGCCCGCCTGGCCCTGGGCGCCACCCTGTGGAAGGCATGCCTTCCCTGGGTGCGCGAGGGCTTGAGAAACGGCATGATCCCCATTATCAACTCCATGATGATCGTCGGCCTGGTCAGCCTGCCCGGCATGATGACCGGTCAGATCCTGGCCGGCGTGCCCCCCGCCGACGCCGTGGCCTACCAGATCTTGATCATGTTTATGATCGCCGCCGCCACCGCCATGGGGGTCATCATCTTATGCCTCATCGCCTTCAAGGTGGTCGCCGATCCCTTCGAGCGGGTGCGCTGGGAGCGCATCACCCGCCACGACGCCTGACCCATGAAGCCCTTCGAGATATCAACCGCCATGATCGACAAACTCTCCGCCTGGATCGATGACAACCTCGACCGGACGATGAACCTCTACCCGCCCTATCTCGGCGCCGGCGTACATATCGCCCATATGAGCGACGACTTTCGCTATATCCGCGTCGAGATGCCCCTTCGATTCTACAATCGAAATTATGTGGGCACCCACTTCGGCGGCTCCCTCTACTCCATGTGCGACCCCTTCTTTATGCTCATGCTCCTCAAGAATCTGGGCTCGGAGTATATCGTCTGGGATAAATCGGCCTCCATCGACTTCAAAAAGCCCGGCACGGGCACGGTGAGCGCCGAGTTCACCCTCCCCCAGCAACGCATCGATCAGATCCGCCGGGAGGCCGACAACAACTACAAAACAGAGCCCACCTTCACCGTCGATATCGTCGACGAAACGGGCGACGTCGTCGCCAGGGTCGACAAAGTCCTCTACGTACGACGCAAAGACGCCTCGCGCCACCATCCTTGACCCCTTGCTCCTGCCGACTTATCAATGAGGTCCTACTAACACCTTGGACGGCACGGATATAACCATGATGACTGCACGTATACGTCGCGGCATTTTGATATTTTTATTTCTCGTGGCGACTTCGACCATCTTTGTCGGTTGCGACGAAGCAGAGACTGAAGAAGATTCCTCGACCGAGGCCGCTGCCGAATCCGAAGCGGCCACCGAAGAGGAGGAAGCAGAGGATGAGATCGACAAGCTCGATTGGACCTTCCAGCGCACCTCAGATGACCTCCCGGAGCCGATTCAATATGCCTTCAACGCCGACGACGCATACGGCTTCGGTGTGTATCAGGACGCGGGAATGACCCTGATGACTCGCTATGCCACAGATGAGGCGATCGACTTTGTCGGCGCCACTCAGATGAACCTCTTTTTTGCAGGCGTGCCCTTTGAAAACGACCTCGCCCGCGATCAGGGCGATTCCTACCTGCGCCTATTCTCGGCTCCCATCGAACCTGGCGAGAAGTCACTCACCAGGCCTCCATTCGGCGATGAGTACTATATCTCCTACGACGACTTCAATATCTCCCTGACCCCTGGCGAAGAGACCCGTCAGATCGAGGAATTCGAGACGTCGCAGCATCTTCTGGACATTACCTATAAGCGCCGAAAATTCGATGAGCAGGACACCGTCACTGACGAGGATTCCCAACATATTCGCGCTGTCCTATGGGCCACCGACAAACTTCCCTACACCCCGGCCTTCCTACTGGTCATGCGCGTCGAGCGCGGCACGGCATTGAGCATCGACAACACCGAAGAGGGCGTCGATGACTACCTCTACAATCAACTCAAAGATGAGCTCCCCCAAATCGGTCACGTCCTGGCCGTCGAACTCTACGACGGTGACGGCGACGAACCGGTCTATGAGATGTCCGCCGCCAATATTGAAAACGTGGAACTTCTGGACTTTGCGCTCGAGCCCAAACCCATTATCGACATCCCGTAGGTCCAAGCACCAGGCCAACGACGTCGCTTATCATCGCCAATAAATCAGCCCGGGTCGGCGACACACAACTCCACAGACCTCACGGCGATATCGTGGGTGCTGAGATTGGCGTAAATCTGAATCGCCGTCAGCCCCGGGTCATCGTCGGGATAGAGCATCCCCGTCCAATCCAATGAACTCCACTGCAGCGAATTGTCGATCGGCCCGCCCACGCGGTCGCCATAAAGAGGCGACCAGATCCGGTATTCCGTAAAGGCCACGCTATAAAATCCGTGGCCCTCCACATGAATCTCGGCCTCTGAAAACTCCAGGCCTTCCGCGCTAAACCGCACCCGCAGATAATCGCTTGTCGTTAAGATGGGGAAGCCATTTGTCGTGGTAGCCACATCGCCAAACCCCTGGGTCACGGTGCGCACATTGCAGGCACTCCCCGGCGCCAGCGAATACTCGCAGGCCGCATCCCACACATCGATTCGAGCGCTCGTCGAATATTGGTCGTAATGAAAGCGAAAGACCGTCCACCCCTCCCCATTCTCGCAGGGCTCGGATAGACCGACCGGCGCCCCGTCGCCCGTATCTCCCACATCGGAGGCAGAACCCGCATCGCCCGTCTCGGAGGCGTCGCTCGTATCTCCGATATCACCGGTGTCACCGACATCGCCCCCATCTCCTCCGTCACCTGCGCTGCCTGTGTCGTCAGCCTCTTCGGTGTCCCCGCCGCCTGCATCCAGGTCGGCGTCCAGGTCGGTGTCACCGCCGTCTGTATCGAGGTCGGCGTCACCGCCGCCTGTATCCAGATCCGCGTCCCCGCCGTCGGCGTCGCCGCCCACATCCACGGGCAGCCCCCCGCCGTCCTCGAGGTCCACAGGATCATCGCAGCCACTACAGCCACCGAGCCCCACCACGAACATCATCGAAACTAAGATTCGTCTCACCAATCACGCCCCATTTCACCGCAGATTATCCGACCAGTCCGCAGCTTAGCGCCCCGTCTCCAATGGGTCCACTCCTGACCTGACTATAATCTATTCTCCTTGATTAAACAGTAAATACCATTTACTTTATAAAACCCATTCACATAACTCGAGAAAGATCGATGACCGACACCGACCTCACACCGCGCCAGCGACGGCGCCGCAAAAGGCTTCAACAGCTTCGCTCAGAAGCGATGGCCATGATCGTCGAAGGGGGAATTCAGGCTTTTAGCGTCAATAAATTGGCGGACCGCGTCGATCTCACACCGGGGGCGCTCTATCGTTATTTCGACTCCCGCGACGCCATCCTCGCCGCCATCCAGATCGAGGTCCTCGAGCATTTCGACAAGTTCTTCGAAGCACTCCAACAGCGCATCGACGATCGCCGGGGGCTGCGCACGCTTGTGATCTTATCCATCGGTTATGTGGCCCTTGCCCAACTTCAGCCGGAGCGCTTTCGATTGATCAGCGCCTTTGTCGCCGATCCGGAGCCGATCCTCGAAGACGGGCTCGCCACACAGGTCGTGGGCCCCACCCTGGGCGTGGTCCAGCGCTTCGTGAGCACCGTGGCCACCGCCCAGAACCGGGGTATCTTAAGCCCCGGCGACCCCCTCGCCCGAGCCGCCCTTATCTGGTCGAGCCTCCAGGGATTTATCAATCACAGAAAGCTCACCCGCCTGCCCCAGGTGCCCCTCGATGCAGAAGCCCTGCTCGTCGAATTATTGCGCACCCTCCTGACGGGCTGGGGAGCCGACGAGGTCGAGCTGGCCGACGGATTTGAAGATCTTCCGGACCTGGACTATTACCGCCACATCATGGAGGAATTACGATGATCTACCCTATCGCCTTTATCCTGGGAGCTCTGGGCTGGACCCTCGTCGAATACTGGCTCCACCGCGAGCTGGGACACGTGGGCGGGGCGAAAAACCCCTTCACCGTCGAGCATCTGGCCCACCACAAAGACCCCGCCTATTTCGCGCCCACCTATAAGAAGCTCATCGCCACCGCCCTGGTCGGGCTCTCCACGGGCTCACTCCTATTTTTCGCATTTGGCGCCGTCGGTCTCACCGCCGCCGCCGGCTTTGTGGTCATGTACGTCAACTACGAGGTCATCCACCGCCGCCTGCACACCCACCCGGGCAAAACCGCCTACGGCCGCTGGGCCCGACGTCACCACCTCTACCACCATTTTCGCCGACCCAAGCTCAACCACGGCGTGACCACCCCCATCTGGGATTTCGTCTTCGGCACCCTGGAGGTCCCTCAGATCGTCAAGGTTCCCCGCCGAAACGCCCTGTCCTGGATGCTCGACGACGACGAGGAATTGCCGCCTGAGCTGGCCGACGAATATGAATTGATCGGCAAGAAGGGAAAGCGCCGCCCCCGAGCTGCATGAGCTGACGATGAAAATATGGGACCAAAACTATAGTGAAGAGCTCACCACCCCTGTCGAACTCTGCCAACCCGGGGGCCACCTCAACCCGGAGGCCATGGGCTATTCGCCCTCTCTTGTCCACGTGCCCAACCTCCCCGGCGGTCCTCGGTGGTGGGGTCGAAACAAGCGGTGGGAGTATTGGGGGATCGTCACCGCCGACCATATCATTGGCCTCACCATCGCCGACCTCGATTATGCGGGCCTCCTTCAGCTCTATCTGTGGGATCGGCGCTCGGGACAAGACCTGGTCATCTGCGAGGAGGAGCTCCTGCCCTTTGGACGGGGAGTCGATCTTCCCGACGCAGTTCCCCCCTTTACAGCCTCCGGAAAAGGCAAGCTCGAGCTGATCTTTGATTATGGTCAGGGCTCCGACCGGCTGCGCCTCGATTCACCAAGAGTCCAACTCGATCTAGAAGTGATGCCCGGCGGCGACGCCCTGGGGGTGGTCATCCCCTGGTCGTCGACTCGCTTTCAATACACCGTCAAAGATGTGGCGCGCCAGATCCGGGGCTCCCTGGTCGTCGATGGTCAGACCTTTGAGATCGACAAAGAGACCGATTTTGCCGTCCTGGACCGCGGCCGCGGTCGCTGGCCCTATGCCATGACCTGGAATTGGGGCGCCGGCTTCCAGCGCCGCGGCGATCACAGCCTGGGCCTCCAGGTCGGTGCCAAATGGACCGCCGGCACGCCGGGCACCGAAAACGCCCTCTTCGTCGACGGCGACCTCCACTATTTTCCCGACGAACTCCACTGGACCTACGACGCCGATGACGAGCAGGCCCACTGGCATATTGAGGGCGAGCAGCTGGAGGCTCGTCTAGAGCCCTTTCACCTGCGCCGCGCCCAGGTCAACGCCTTGATCATCGCCAACAAGACTCTTCAGGCCTTCGGCCGCTGGAGCGGCTGGGCCATCGACAACGACGGGCAGCGCCACGACTTAGATGGTCTCATCGGCTGGGCCGAAGAGGTCCATAACCGATGGTAACCCCGCCGCTCCACCTTACCCGTCGCCGATCCTCTCCACCACCTCCATCACATGGTCGAGCATCACCGACATCGCCCCCCGGTCGCCGGCGATTCCCGGCACCTCGACGCGCAGCAGCTGATCTTCCATCGACACTGATTGTGAGCGATCCTCGAGCTTGACCAGCTCGTCGCGCACCTCAGAGTTTTCTTTCGGGACCGGCTCGGCGAGCTCTACCTCGTAGGCGGTCATCGGTTGCTTGAGGGGAATCCCCAACCTCGACGTTCGGGAGATGGCCACCTCATGGCCGTCGACCTCCCCGCGCAGGGCCCGCCGGCGCAGGAAAAGACCGCCGCGATAGATCTTCAGATCCCGCTCTTTCGCCAGATCGGTCCAGGCTCCTTCCAGCCCGATACGGCTGACGATCTTGTCGATGATTATCAGGACCACCACCGCCCCGAGTAGCACGACGACTGCCCATGTATCGTATGCCACCTCTGCGAGGGACTCCATTTTGCCTCCCGTTGAGAGTCGAAGCTCAGCGTCGTCACACACTAATATCGACACCGACGGCCCAATCCCTCAGAGCTCACCCATTTTCATGGATCGTCGCTGGCCATTTCGAATTCGCCATTTGCCAACTCTCTCCATCGCCAATACCATCCCATTTCACGCATCAACACAAAAGTTCGGGAAACCCCTGAACACCTCGGCGGGGACCATTTGTCGAGGGAGAGGAGAGATGACGAGATAGATCTAACCTCGTCGAGAAGTCTCGACGAAGAGATTTACCTATTCATTTCTCATTTTCTTGGTGGGCGCCGCGAAAAATTTTGTCGACTCTCCATATGCTCGGTATCGCTTGAAGAAGCGGCCAATTCAGGCGATAATGTGAATTCGCTATTCGCAGAAATTCGCGCGGACCGTCGACTTCCCAACCGACCCGCGCTGCACCGAACGATCACTGCGAAATTTATAGATAATGAATAAATACCACCGACGGGAAACAAATGACCAACGACGCGCCGCACCCTCATAGCGGGCCCTATGAGACGAGTCTGGCTCACCTGGAAGACGTACTGACCTGGATCGAGCTTCGCTGTAAGGTGCTGATATTGCGCCGAGAGCTCGAAAAGAACACCAAGAACGACGAATTCTCCCATCGGTGGTCACAATTTCAGGATAAATCACCGCAGGCTCTTCGAGACAAATTGGGCCGCCTGGAAGACGAACTTCAGGCCAACGAAGCAGCCATGGAGACCCGCCAGAAGGCCACCGACGAGGCTG
>SLJM01000507.1 GCA_007135085.1 Myxococcales bacterium | reverse complement strand
TCCTCGACCTCCTCGCCGTTGTCGACGATGGCCAGAACTTCCCCGACGGGCACCTTCTTGCCGGGCTCTATCAGCAGCTCTTCGACGACGCCGCCCTCCCAGATCTCGACGTCGATATCGCCCTTATTGGTCTCCACCTCACAGATAATATCACCTCGTTGTACGGTGTCGCCGACGTCGACGCTCCAGGAGGTCAACGTCCCCTCCACCATATCGGCTCCCAGTGATGGCATCTTGAATTCATACATTGGGCTTCACCAGCATCTGGGCGCTGTCGACGATCTGCTCCACCTGGGGAAGAGCGGCCTGCTCCATATGGGCGGCATAGGGCATGGGCACCTCGGCGCGGCAGACCCGGGCGATGGGGGCGTCGAGCGAATAGAAGGCCTCCTCCACCAGGGTCATGCCAAGCTCGGCGCCGATGCCGCCGGTCTTCCAGCCGTCGTCGACGATGACCGCCCGCCCGGTTTTTCGCACGGAGTCGACGAAGGTCTCCCTGTCCAGGGGGCGCAGAGCGCGCAGATCGACGACCTCGGCGTCGATCCCCCGCTCTTTCAGAGCGTCGGCGGCGTCCAGACATTTGAAGAGATTGATCCCGTAAGTGATCAGCGATACGTCCTCTCCGGAGCGATGAACTCTGGCCCGATCGATATCGACGGACTCACCGTCGACGGTCAGCTCTCCTTCCCTGTTATAGAGGCCGGCGTGCTCGACGATGACCACCGGATCCGGATCCTCCAGAGCGGTCCAGAGCATCCCCCGTGCGTCGTCTACCGTGGCCGGGGTCACCACCTTCAGACCGGGAATATGGGCATACCAATTCTCCAGACTCAACGAGTGCTGGGCGCCCAATTGGCGGCCGGCGCCGGTGGCCATCCGGATGACGATGGGGACGTTGAATTGCCCTCCCGACATATGGAGCAAAGTAGCTGCCGTATTGAGCACCTGGTCCATGGCGAGCATGCTAAAATTGACGGTCATGACCTCGATGATGGGCCGCATCCCCCCCAGGGCCGTACCGATGCCGGCGCCGACGAAGCCGCTCTCCGACAGCGGCGTATCCCGTATTCGCTCTTCGCCAAACTCCTCGATCAGTCCCTTGGAAACGGCGAAGGTCCCGCCGTAATAGCCGACGTCCTCGCCCATCAAAAATACTCTGTCGTCTCGCTGCAGGGCCTCCTTATGGGCCTCGCGCAGAGCTTCTCGATAGGTGACCGTCTTCGATGATTGCTCCGGCGGTGTCATCAGCTCTCCTGGTCAGGGCGCTCGCTGTAGACGAAGCGCTCCAGTTCTTCGACGGGTTCCCAGTTGCCCTCTTCGGCGAATTTGACGGCCTCCTCGATCTCGTCACGGGCTCTCTTATCGAGTTCGTCGTACTCGTCGTCGGTCAACAGATCCCGTTTTCGAAGATAGGTCGAAAGATTCTTGATCGGGTCGCGCTCCTTCCACTTCTCGACCTCCGATTTGTCTCGGTACAGCTCGGGATCGAACATGGAGTGGGCCCGAAATCGATAGGTCAAAAACTCGATAAAATAGGGTCCCTCTCCGTTGCGAATCGCCTCCACGGCGCGGCGGGTGGCGTGGTTGACGGCCAATACGTCCATCCCGTCGACCTGCATCGACGGGATGCCGTAGCTCGCCGCCTTGAGATGGAGGTCGGGCTGGGATTGGTGGCGATCCAGAGCGGTGCCCATGGCGTAGAAATTATTCTCACAACAAAATAATGCCGGCACCTTCCACAAGGCGGCCAGGTTCATCGATTCGTGAAACTCCCCTTCCGCCACCGAGCCGTCGCCCATAAACCCGGCGGTGACCCGATCGCGGCCCTGCATCTTATCCGCCAGGGCCAGCCCCACCGTGGGGGGGATGCCGGCGCCGACGATGGCATGCCCCCCGAAGAACCGACGCTCTTTGGAGAAGAGATGCATCGAGCCCCCCCTTCCCCGGCTGCACCCCTCGACCTTTCCGTACATCTCGGCCATGATCTCTTTGGCCGACAATCCCTTCATCAACGCATGACCGTGCTCCCGATAGGTGCCCAGCACGGCGTCGTCGTCATCAAGGGCGTCGATAACCCCTACGGCCACCGCCTCTTCGCCGATATAGAGGTGGAGAAAACCGCGGATCTTGGTCTGGGCGTATAAGTCGGCGCAGCGCTCCTCCATGCGCCGGATACGCAACATCTGATGGAGCAGATGGTGGCCCCGCTCGCGGTCGATCTTTTCCATGCGCACCGCCGGCTTATCGCTCATGTCGAGCCTCCCTCGAGAGTGGAAGTGTCGCCCTCGGGAAGCCCCAGCTCCCGGGCTTTGAGAAGGCGGCGCATGATCTTGCCGCTTCGAGTGCGCGGTATCTCGTCGATGATATCGATCTCTCGCGGGGCCACCGCCGGCCCCAGCCGGGTTCGGCAAAACCCCTTTAACTCCCGCTGAAGTTTGCGATCCGGTTCATAACCGGAGCCGAGCTCGACGAATGCCTTGACCACCTCGCCGGCCGTGGGATGGGGCTTTCCGATGACCGCTGCCTGGACCACCGCCGGATGCTCCAACAGAGTGCTCTCCACCTCGAAGGGGCCGATGAGGTGGCCCGCGGATTTGATGAGATCATCGGTGCGGCCCACGAAAAAGAAATATCCCTCCTCGTCGACCCGGGCCATATCGCCCGTGAGGTACCAGGAATTGGAAAAGCAACTCTCGTAGCGCTCCTCCATATCCAGATAGCCGCGAAACATGGAGGGCCACCCCTTCTTTAAGGCCAACTCACCCTCTTTTCCCGGCGAGTCGATGACCTGCACCCCTCCGTTGTCGGTATGCTCGACCACCGCCGCCTCCACCCCGGGCAGGGGCCGCCCCATGGAACCGGGCTTGATATCCATGGAGGCATAATTGGAGATCATGATCCCCCCCGTCTCGGACTGCCACCAATTATCGTGGATCGGAAGACCGAGCACCTCCTGCCCCCACAACACGGCCTCCGGGTTCAGGGGCTCGCCGACGCTGGCGATGAAGCGAAGGCTGCTCAGATCGAATTGTTCGGGAAGGTCCGCGCCGGCCTTCATCAGCATCCGTATCGCCGTGGGCGCTGTATACCAGACGTTGACCTCTTCATCCTCAAGGATGCGATACCACCGCTTTGCGTTGAACTCCGCCTGGTCGACGACCATGGTCAGCCCGTTGGTCAGCGGCGAGATGATCCCGTAGGAGGTTCCCGTCACCCACCCCGGATCGGCGGTGCACCAGAAGATGTCGTCGTCGTGAAAATCCAGGGCGGTTTGGCCCGTGATATGATGGGCCACCACCGCTTCGTGGACGTGCATCACCCCCTTGGGCGCCCCCGTGGTCCCACTCGTAAAATGGAGCAGCGCCTGGTCCTCAGAGTCGGTGGGCTCCATGCGAAACTCCCGACCGTTGCGCTTGACCAGGCCCTGATATCCTATGGTGTCATCGGGAAGGTCCTGGTCTTCGTCGACGATGATCACATGCTCCAACGTAGGCAGCTGATCGCGAATCTGAGCCACCTTATCCCGATATAATCGGGCCGTGGTCAGCAATACCTTTCCCTTTCCGCTGCCCAGGCGCTGGCGAATGGGCTCCGGTCCAAACGCCGAGAAGAGAGGGCAGAAGACGCTGCCGTTTTTCAATGCCCCCAGAGCTCCCACATAAAGGGGGGGAACCCGACTGCACAGAGCGAAGACAGGATCCCCCTTTTCGACGCCCATGCTTCGCAGCGCGGCGGCAAAGCGATCCGATAATTCGGCCAGCTCGGCATAGCTAAATTCGCGACGCTCGTCGCCGGCGCCGATCCAGCGCAACGCCACACGGTCGGCCAGCTCTCCACGAGCATGTCGATCGACGCATTCGTAGGCGATATTGAGCCCCCCGCCGGGCAGCCCGTCGAGCTGGGCCCGGGCGTCCTCCCAATCAAATCGCTCGTAGGACCTCTCATAATCGGCCATCACCGGCCTGCGGTCCTGCGTGGACTCCACTTTGCGGATCTTCTCGTAGGTCATGGGTCCTCTCTCGCCACGGGTCGTCCGGCAGGCCGCCGGCGCAGCTCCTGTCCAGAAAAGACGCCCCCTCACCTCGGCGGCGTTATGATCGATATCCAGGGAACGCTAAAGTTGTAGGTGCCAGACCTGTCGAGACAAGTGGCGCACTCGACGCAATACACGATCACTCGCCAAATCGATCGGTCTGTTTATCTTGAACCGACAGTCTGTTTATCTTGAGCCGACAATTGTGATAACTTCTTCCGAACTAGATGTTTCAAAGGGTTAACGACAACCACCACTGCAATAGTGGGGTCGAATTACTTATGACACACTACTGTGCGACATGTGGGCGGGGATATGACGGGGACGTCCCCTCAGTATGCGCTGAGGATGGCCAACCTCTGAGGGCCATCGACGACAGCAAAGATCTCTATGTGGGGCGGCTCATCGGCGGGCGGTTTCGTCTCGTGGAGTTATTGGGAAAAGGAGGGGCGGGAACGGTCTATCGCGCCATCCAACAACCCATCACCCGCACGGTGGCCGTCAAATTGATGGAACAGACCAATATCGAAGACGACGAGGCCGGCTACAGACGCTTCGTTCGCGAGAGCAAACTGGCCTCCTCATTGCACCACCCCAATATCGTTAGCCCCGTCGATTTCGGCATCGATTCGAAATTGAACGCCGTATATTTCGCCATGGAATATATCGAGGGCATCGATCTGGAGAAGTTGGTCAAGGAAAATCGGCTCACCATTCCCCTGGCCCTGGAAGTGATCTATCAGACCTGCAGCGCCCTCATCGAAGCCCACGACAAGGGGGTCATACACCGCGACCTCAAGCCGGGAAACGTACGCCTCGCCGTCCTCTCCGACGGCACCCTTCAGGTCAAGGTTCTCGATCTGGGCATCGCCCGGCCCATGGACGAAGATCAGAGCATCACCCGCGAAGAAGACCTCACCGGTACGGCCGCTTATATCCCCCCTGAATATATCGTCTCCGGCGATCTGGGAGAATATTCCGACTTCTATTCGCTGGGAGTGGTCCTCTTTGAATTATTATGTGGCCAGAGACCTTTTTACGGCAATCGCCTCCAGCTGCTCTTTCATCAGATCACCACCCCCCCCCCGGAGTTGAACGACCTGTTGCCGGAGGGAGAAAAAGTCCCCCGGGAGGTCTCTGAGCTGGTGGCCGATTTGCTGGAGAAAAAGCCCGAAGATCGACCTCAAAATGCGCGGATCATCCGTGAGCGCATCGAAGAGATACGAAAAGCGCAGGACATTCAAAAAATCTGCCTCGACCAGAGTGGTCCCATCACGGTGGAGAGCTTTCGACCCTGGCTGCGCACCTGTGACGACGTGCTCGAAGTTATCCCTCTCATTCCTGAGGATATGGTCGCCAATCTCAAGGAAATGGGCGCCGACGTCATCACCTCCGACTCTTCCCCGGAGGGCATCCGAATCAATCTGCCCACCCCGGCCCCTCTGCCCGGCACCCGCTCGGACTCGGATATTCCCAGGCCGAAACGAAAGCTGCCCACCCCGAAGAGGAAGCTGCCCACGCCCAAGGCCAAGCTGCCCTCGCCCAAAAAAGTGCCGGCACTAAAGAAGAAGGACCAGGAGCCGGAGCCGGAAGAGACAGCCCTACCACCACTCCCCGATATGGGCGCCGAAGAGGACGAGCTCCTCCCCGATGAACTCCTCCCCGATGACCTGTTGGTGGAGATCGACGAGGCCGACGAGTCATCTGAGGAGATGGTCCTCGAGGAGCAGCCCGAAGAACCTGTGGAACTTCAGCTCGATTTCGATGAACCCACAGGTCTACCGAAGCTCCTTCAGGACAAACGGCCGGCGGCAGCAATCGCCGCCGTCGCTCTCGTCGGCCTGGTCATCATATTATTTGCCTTCGGCTCCGATTCAGATCCCACCGGCGAGGCCGACCAGCTAAGAGACACCACCTCCGAGGTCGCCGACGACGAGCCGGCTGATGAGGCCCAGGCCCACAGATTTGACGAAGAAGAAGAAGAGCTCGCCGACGACGATGAACTGGCCGACGTCGATGAGGAGGAAGAGCAGGAGGAGGAGGAATTCGTCGCGCTCAGCGATCCTGATGAAAAGGACCAGCCAGAAGACGAGGCAGCAGACGAACAAGAGCTCGACGAGGCCGCCACGCGCCCCTCTGAGAGCTCCACACCGCGGCGTACTCGGCGCTCACCGGCCAGGGCCGCTGAAGCACCGGACGAAGAGGAGTCGAGCCAGGAAGACGACCTCGAATCCCTGCTCGACAGAGCGGGAAGTCTGTAAGCAAGGAGGGCTAATGCTTTTGCTTTTATTTAAATCTGGATTCCGAAACGGGCTGGCTGTTTTTCTTGCCCTCTTTATGTCGACCTCCATCTGCTTCGCCACCGGCGCATGGGCTGAAGAAGTCGAAATGGCACCGGCCCTCGAGGTCCAGGGCGTGGTCAACGACGAGCGCTCCCAGGAGCCGGATCGCAGTCAACTCAGCGAGGAGCAACAGCAACAATTAGCGGTGTCCATGAGAGCTGCTCTCGAAGCGGAGGAGCAAGAGTATTACGACCAGGCCCTCAAGCATTTCGTCGACGCCTATGCCATCCTTCCTCACTCAAATATCTTGTTGGCCACCGCCCGGGTCTCTCAGAAGGCAGGTGACTCACAGACGGCCCTCACAGGATACCGACAATTTCTGGAGCGCCGCCCGGACTATGA
>SLJM01000252.1 GCA_007135085.1 Myxococcales bacterium | reverse complement strand
TCGCACCATCGAGGTCGTCCGGCTCGCTACCGATCGCTTTTGGTCGACCCACCAGCCCCCTCTCCCTCTCTCGCTTCGCTCGTTCGGTATCTCCCCCAGCGGGAGGAGAAAACATCCCACGACTCACCGCACCTCGGTGGTTTTCGGGGGGGGCTACCAACCCTATGGTCCTCAGGGCATCCCTGCCCTGGCTGTGTTTTTTGGTCTCAGGGCATCCCTGCCCTGGCTGTGTTTTTTGGTCCTCAGGGCATCCCTGCCCTGGCTGTCCCTCCGCCCAAAGGGGGCTGATCGCACCATCGAGGTCGTCCGGCTCGCTACCGATCGCTTTTGGTCGACCCACCAGCCCCCTCTCTCTCCCTCTCTCGCTTCGCTCGTTCGGCACCTCCCCCAGAGGGAGGAGAAAACATCCCACGACTCATCGCACCTCGGTGGTTTTCGTGGCGAGCTACCCACCGGGTCGATTACCGTCCCAACGTCACGGAGCGCGCCGTTACCCCGCGGCGCCGTCCAGCCGCTCCACCCCGGGCCCGAAGGGCCCTCCACCCCGCGGCGCTGTCCAGCCGCTCCACCCCGGGCCCGAAGGGCCCTCCATCCCGCGGCGCCGTCCAGCCGCTCCACCCCGGGCCCGAAGGGCCCTCCACCCCGCGCGCAAAGCGCGCTCAGTCCCGTTTCTGAGTCATCCGAATCAAGCCCCAGAAATGCTTCATGGTCTTGATCATATTGCCGCCGAGCAGGGATTTGAAGGTCTTGAGCATGGTCGGGTATTTGGGGCCGTAGGGGAACCAGAAGGGTTCGACGTTCATGCGGCCCCCGGCGGCCATAATCGCCTTCTGGTTCATGAAGGTATAGAGCCCTTCGTGGCCGTGGTAGCGGCCGAAACCGCTCGATTTAACGCCGCCGAAGGGCAGCGCCGGGTTGCCCACGGACAGGACCAGGTCGTTGACCGAGGTCTGGCCGCTCTCCATGCGGCTGGCAAGCTCCAGACCCTTGCGGCGGTCTTGTGTCCAGACGCTCCCCGTGAGCCCGTATTTATGGTCGTTTGCCAGGGTGATCGCCTCTTCTTCGTCGGCCACCTTGATGACGGGCAGGACGGGACCGAAGGTCTCCTCCTGGTAGATCTTCATCTCCGTGGTGACGTCGAGCACCAGGGTGGGCTCGAAGAATTGGCCCGGCCCGTCCATGGGCTTTCCGCCAAGGGCGATAGTCGCCCCCTTCTCGCGGGCGTCCTCGACGTGTTCTTCGACGACGTCGATCTGCCCTTTGAAGGTCAGCGGCCCCATATCACATGCCTCGTCGGGACATCCGACGCGCACGCGCCCCACCTCTTCTTTGACGAGTTTGATGAACTCGTCGTAGACCGACTCCACCACGAAGAGGCGCTCCACGGATACGCACATCTGACCGCAGTTGAGGAAGGCTCCCCACACGGCGGCCCTGGCGGCGCGCTCCAGGTTGGCGTCTTCACAGACAATCATCGGATCTTTGCCGCCCAGCTCCAACTCCACGGGGATCGGCTTTTCGGCGGCCGCCGCCATGACCTTGCGGCCCGTGGCCACTGAGCCCGTAAAGAAGACCATGTCGATATCGGCCGCCGTCAAGGCCGCGCCGGTGGAGCCGTCGCCCTGGACCACTTCCACAACCCCCGGGGGAAAGCCCGCTTTTTCGAAGAGTTCTCGGATGAGCTCGCCAGTCATGGGCGTGACCTCCGAGGGCTTTAAGACCACCGTATTACCGCCGATAAGGGCCGAGATCATGGGCACCACCGCCAGCTGGAAGGGGAAGTTCCATGGCGAAATAACGCCCACCACCCCTCGCGGGAAATGCTCGATATAGCTCGTCTTGCCCGGAAAGAGCAGCTGCGGCAACAGCCGCTGGCGCCCCAGCGCTTTGGGGGCCTCTTTTTCGTAATAGTCGATAAATAGGGGGATGCTCATCAGCTCGGTCATCAACGAGTCCACCAGCGGTTTTCCCGTATCGGCGCTGATGATTTGAGCGTAGCGCTCGCCCTCCTGACGGATGATGTCACGGGCGCGCTGCAGATAGGTGAAGCGCTCGTCGAGCGACATGTCGCGCCATCTGGGAAACGCCTTGCGCGCTCGCGCCACTGCCGCTTCCACGTCCTCGGCCGTGCCGATGGGAAAGGTGCCCAGGTTTTCACCGCTGGTGGGGCTTAACTTCTCGAAGGTCTCGCGGTTTTCCAACGTCTTTTTGGGCGGGGTAATCGACACGGCCATGATGGTCTCCCTGGTCTAAGAACTCAGTTTAGTCTCGCATTTAACGGGTGTTAGCTGATATCTCTTCCCCACCGTTTACCACCGACCGGCCCGGCGTCAAAGCCTCAACCAGATCACGATAGCCAGGATCACCAGGGCGATGATCGCCAGCACAATCCAGGGGCTGCTGCGGGTGCGCACCGGGGCCTCCACTTCTTCGATGAGCCGCATATGCCGCTCGAACCGATCCCGTGGATACTCGATGGGAGGGAAAATGTAGCGCAATTGGTCCATCTCCTCGTCGACTTCGATGTGGAGATAGCCCTGAGCATCGAAATCGTTGAGCAGACTCTGAACACGAGCGCGCGACATTCCAGCCCTGCTGGTCAAATAACTCAATTCCAGGGTGGTCTCGTCGGCGTCGGCGACGATCCGCAATAATTGGTGTTGGGCCCGCACCTTGCGAACCCACTCCTCGTCGCTCTTGAGCGTCCCCAGGGCCCGCAAAAAACCGGCGGACTCGTCGATAAATGAGGCCTGACTTACGCCGGGACCGGGCCGCTCGAAGCGCTGCTGGTCTTCGATCTCGTAGAAGGTCAGCGGCCCCTCCTCGATTCGCTCCACTCCATCGATGGCCTCGATGGCCTCGAAGACCCGGGCCACGCTGTCGACGTCGACTGGGAAATAGGTCGCCACGGCCAGCACGCTCGTGCGCCCGCCGCTGCGACCGGCCAATTCGGCGGCCACTTCCGAGACCAGCCGGATCCCCTCGGGGGTCGACCTCAACCGTTGACTGTCAGCCATATTCAATCCATCGCCATAAGTTGCCGACACAATCGCTTCGGCGCCGGCCATGATAGGTCACTCTTGGCGCCACTGTCACGTTGTGTAGCAAAAGAGGGTCTGATCCCTCCTCCCCGGCATGTGCTGAGGTTGCCCCACCCCGACCGGACAGGCTACCCTGTTCACCGGCACACTCCCGCAACACCAGCACCACCCACCGTGAGAAACACCATGAGCCTCCGAGTCGTCATCGCCGAAGACAGTAGGATCTTCGCCGATGTCCTCATCGATATGCTCGAAGCGGAGCCGGGGATCGAGATCGCCGCCGTGACCGATAACGGCGCCGACGCCGTCGAATTATGCGACGAGCTCCGGCCCGACATCGTCCTGATGGACATCCATATGCCAAAGATGGACGGGCTGTCGGCCACGGAGGAGATCATGGCCCGCTGCCCCACGCCGATTCTGGTCATCACCTCCGATCCACACCGCGACGGGGTGGATCTGTCCTTTCGCGCCCTGTCGGCGGGGGCCCTCGATCTGATGGCCAAACCGAGCCGGATCCCCTTTCCAGAGGATGAAAAAGAGGGGCTATTGCGAAAGATTCGTCTCCTGTCGCAGGTTCCGGTGGTGCGCCACGTGCGGGCTCGTCAACGAAAACGCTTCCAAACCCCCATCGCCGTCGACCCCTCGGCCCGTGCCGGGGAGTCCCCGCCGGTGGACGCCGACTTTCCGGCGGCCCTGGTCGGCGTGGTGGCCTCCACCGGCGGACCTCGTGCGCTGGCCACGATCTGCACCGCACTGCCCCGCGACTTTGCCGGCACTCTGCTCATCGTCCAACATATCACCGACGGATTCTCCCGCCACCTGGCCCGGTGGCTCGATAAACACTCGTCGCTGACCGTCTACGAGGCCGAAGACGGCCAACCCCTGCGGGCCGGCCACGCCGTGATCGCCCCCACGGAAAAGCACCTGATCGTCGACGGCGATCTTCGAATCGCCGTGCGCGACGGGCCTCCCATCGGTGGCCACCGCCCCAGCGGCGACCGCCTGCTGACCAGCCTCGCTCGCCACGCCTCCTCCCGAGCGGTGGGCCTGGTCCTGAGCGGCATGGGCGACGACGGCTCGGCCGGGCTGACCGCACTGCACCAAACGGGCTGCCCCACGATCGCCCAGGACGAAGACTCGTCGGTGGTCTTCGGCATGCCCCGGGCCGCCATCGTCCGGGGGATCGTCGACCAGGTGCTCAATGACTCCCAGATCGCCCCCGCCCTTCTTGAATTGGTCGAGCAGATGGCGGGCGCCGCCTGGGAGGGTCGATAATGGACGCCTCCTATTCACGGCGTGAAGTCATCGCCCTGGCCTGTAAACTCATCGAGAAATGGACCGGTTTCGAACTTCGGGAGACCGCGCCCCAGAGAATCGCCGAGACCTTCGAGCAGCGCGCCCAATTGCTGGGCTACGACACACCCATCAGCTACCTCAAAGGCCTTCGCGATCTGCCCTCGACGGCAGAGGAACCGCAGCGGCTGGTCAATCTTATCACCAACGGCCTGACCGCCTTCTGGCGAGACGAGCCCCAACTATCGGCTCTGCGATCGGTGCTCTGCCACCTCGACGCCGGTCCGCCGGCCATCCATCCCATCCAGGTCTGGTGTGCCGGCGTCTCCACCGGCGAGGAGGCCTATACGGTGGCCATGATCGCCGATGAGGAAGGCATTGGGGTCGACGTGCTGGGCACGGATATCAACACCGATTTCCTCGCCACCGCCCGCCGCGGCGTCTTCGACGAGTGGAGCCTGCGGCGGCTGTCGCCAAACCGGCGCCGCACTTATCTTCGGCCACTCGAGCACAGCCGTTGGCGAGCAGAACACCGGGCTTTTGAAAATCTGCGCTTCGCCCACCACAACCTGATGGACCCGGCGCCTTCATCGCGTCACCCCGACGGGAAATGGGACATCATCTTATGCCGCAATGTGCTCATCTATTTTTCACCGACGACCACGGCCAAGGCCCTTCGCCATATGAGCGACGCCCTGACCCGTGACGGCTATTTGATGTTTGGCTCCTCCGAGCAAGTCGATCCCCAGAGATTGGGCCCGAGCGCCCCCGACCTTCGCCCGATCCGCAAGGGCGGCGGGTTTCTCTATCGTCCCGGCTCGGTCCAGACCGGGCGCACCATCGAGCCCGGCCGCTGGCACTTCGAGGACAGCCAATCACTGCCCCCCGTCGAAACCACCCGCGATCTGGGCAGCCTGGAGGAGACCACCAGCGACGTACGGGACAACCGAACGGTCATCGATCTGCTGTACACCGCAAAAGATCACCTCGAAAAAGGGGATCGAGAACTGACCATCGCCTGCCTGGAGGCGGCCCTGGTCTACGACCCCTTTCAGGTTGAATGTCACTGCCTTATGGGTGTGGTCCTGCGCTCGCTCGGCGCCTCCCAGCAGGCGCTGGAGTCCTTCCAAAAAGCCCTCTTCCTCGCCCCCCATCACTGGTTTGCCGCCCACCACACAGCGAGCATCCTCGCCGAGCGCGACGATATCGACGGGGCCCGGCGGGCTTATCTGCGAGTCCTGAAGAGTTTAGAGCGCGACGAAGATCCCCTGGAATCGACCCACGTCTTACGCGACGTCATCGGCACGGTCTCGCGCATCGAACACGGCGCCCGCCAACAGGCCGAAAATTTCTTGCAGACCCACCGCGAGCGGTGAGTGAGAATCATCGAGTCTCCTAAACCTACCCTCACCCATCGCGCACGGCCGCCAATTCGGCGGCCAACTGGGGATAGCAGGCGGCGAAATCGTCGACGCTCCCAAGGCAACTGACGGCCTCGTTGGACCACTGCGCCAATGTCCAGATCAACACCAACGTCGCTACGACGGTCAACGCCCACAACACGGGCTTGCTCCAGCTGACCTCCTCCTGGCGAAGACGGGAGGCCATCACCGACGCCACCAGGGCCCCCGTGATCAACCCCCCCACGTGGGCGGCGTTGTCGATGGGGATGGCGTCGATAAAGCCCACGGCCAGGCTCAAGATGACCCAGGGGGCAAGCCCCACCGTGAGCGCCCGGGACAATTCGGCGGGGAGGGATTTTCGATATTTGATGCCAAAGACGACCACGCCGCCCACCAGGCCGTAGACCGCGCCCGAGGCGCCGCCGGCCGGCCCGGGGTTGATGAAAAAACTCGCCAGGGCCCCCACGGTGCCGCTGGCCAGGTAGAGCACGAGCATTCGCCGCAGCCCGTAACAGCGCTCCAGGAACCGGCCGAGCACAAAAATCCCGTAGGCGTTAAATAGAAGATGCAGCATGTCGAGGTGGACGAATTGAGAGCTCACCAACCGCCACCACTGCCCGTCGGCGATGGCGTCATTGAGCTTTAAGCCCGTCCAAAAGCTTAGCTGCTCGGCGTTTAGATAAGCCGTGCCCAGCCCCTGATCGCCGAGCCAGATGCCGTAGGTCTTGGCGGCGATCCACAACACCACATTGATCACCAGCAGCCACCAGGTAAGCACCACGGGCTTATTCATCATCTTTACCAGGCGCACCTGGCGATGAACGAGATCCATATAGGCCTGTTTGTCGGCCACCACGCCCAGCGGTTGTTTGTCTTGCTCGCTCATCGGCGCCGCTCCCCTCTGACGATGACTGGTCTTCCCTCGCCAATATGTCGCGCCTTCTCTTCGAGTATTTGATTGAGATAGGTCCTGGCCGAAGCCACAGCCTGTA
>SLJM01000412.1 GCA_007135085.1 Myxococcales bacterium | reverse complement strand
TTTTTTGTTTTTTCCTGACCTACCTGGTTCCCATCCGGAAGAGGCGGACCGAAGGGGGGCGAGAAAATTTTGGTGGAATTCGGACTTCTCGAATCCCGAGGCATATCCGAAGGTTATGTCGAGCGGTGAGAGAATCCGAAGTCCACGAAATTAGCCGCCCAACCTGACGGGAGCCATTTCCGGATGGGAACTACCCAATTCAGTAGGCCGATTCCGGCACGTAAATCACATCGCCAGGCAAGAGCTGCAGATTCCTCTGACGGCCCTCCACGATATCCTGCATCGGTATCCGCACCTGGATCTCGCGGCCGTCGACCACTCGCGTGAGCTTCGTATTATTGGAGCTGGCCCGCTCCGAAAATCCTCCGGCCAACGCAAAGGCCTCGATAATGCTCAGATCCGTTCGGTACGGGAAGCTGCCCGGACTCTGGACTTCCCCAAAAATATAGATCTGTTTGGAGCGGTATTCCGTGATCGTACACGACACGCTGGGCTCTCGAAGAATCCCATCCCTCAATCCGACCGTGATGAACTCCTCCACTTCGGCACAGGTCATCCCGGCGGCCTGAAATCGGCCGACGTGGGGATAATTGATAGTTCCGTCGGAGGCCACCGTATATTCACCGCTGAGCGAATCTTCATCGTAGACCCGCAGGCGGAACTCGTCGCCCACTCCGAGCTGTCCAGTCGGTGGAAGATCCTGCTGTGTTTCCACCAGGGCCTGATAGCCCGGATCGACGCGGTCGTTGGTACAACCCACCAATGCAACCAGGCATGTGAGCAATACCCACATGCCAATCGTCAACCTCCCCGCTTTGTCAATATATCCTTTCAACCTGACGCTCCACTCCCGCTGGCCTCACCGGCTCGAATCGATCCCCTTGCCATTGCTCGATCCCTTTTCAATCGCTGGTACTTACGGAGCCACTGGTGGACTCAATAGCGCAGCTGAGTGGACAACATCAGATGGTGACGTTGATAATCCCGCACCGAATCTTCTCCCACTCCCACCACCTGGATTTCGTCTTCCGTGAAATTAGAGCGGAATCCGTAGCGAACCCCTACATCCCAGCCATTTCGGATCTCGAATCGAGTGCCTGCCGACACGCCCAGCAAAAGATCTGAGAATTGCTCAGGATAAATTATTTCTGCGCTCTCGGTCTGTACCGAGCCGATACCGGTTTCAGAATAGTTGCGAATCTGGGCGTCCACCTCTAATTCCAGGCGAAGTCTATTGGCCACAAAGCCCTGCTCATAGCCGGCCACCGCCCGATGTGAGGTATAGAAGTTCGAGATCACCGAATCTCTAAAATCTCGCTCATAGCCCACGCGCAATCGGTTATCGTATTCCACATTGCCGAATTGGTAGCTCAACTCCGCTCGGGCGAGCCAATCTTGGAAGGTCGGGCCATCGTCATAAAAGCCCCAGCCGTAACCACCGCGAAGGCCGATGGTGATCCGCGGCGTGAGCAGACCGCGCACACCGCCCATCAGGCGCAGAGGATTGCTGTTTACATTACGCAATCGCGGCGTCACCGCCCGATCACCACCTCGGACCGCTTCATCATAGCGAATCATCCGGTAATCGGCCTCGGCCACAATCGCTGTCTTGGGCAAAAACGCCCAATGGCCATTCCACCCGAAGTGATGGGTATGCCGGTCCAGATCGGTGAGCCGGCTGTGGCGGTAGAACGAAAAATCATAGCTCAGATAGGTCTCCAGAATCCGACCTCCCGGATGGAGACCGGCCTGGATTCCCGCTCGGTTGAATATTCGGTTGATCGCCTGAGCCGACGCGTAATTCGGGGTCTCGTTACTACGCACGAAATTTTCGCTCAGCTGTAAACTAAACGGACCGTCCTCATTCCAGGCGATCGAGGCGTCTAGCTCCGCCGACAGCCCGCTCTGCCCGCGCACAAACTCCTGGTTGCTGAAAAATTGCCTCCATGCCACCGAGGCGTCGAGGCCAAGATTAAAGGCCCCGGGATTAGTTGTGTTGATCGTTAGGCTCGGCTCCACAAGACCTTCCGGGGCCTGATGAAGATTCGTCGATTCCCGCTCCGATGCGTAGTAGATATTGGAATCAAACCCCGCCGAAAGTGACACGCCAGGGTGCAGGGTAAACGGCCCCCCCTGAACTCCCTCGCCCCATTCCCCCCACGCTGTTGATGCCGTGAGCAGGATCGCCGCGGCGGCTCCCAGGGCCACCGTCTTTTGGATCCATTGTCTGGTCATTACGCTCTCTTTAATTTCACTACACTGGATGTTCTCTGGCTCCGGCGCGGTTGGCTCGACCTTCCTGCGCCGCAACCCCGCCACTCTTTGTTCCTTTGCTCGCTCAGTGGTGCGGTGATTTCTCCGGGAGTCGATCCAGCACATCATCATCATCCATAAAATCTTGGTCTGGATCCCCAATATCGGGGTCCACCTGTACTTCGAGCACCGCGTCCTCGGCGTAGCGCAATTCCTCTCCGGCACATACCCTGGCCTGTTCGCCCAGGTTGGTCACCCGCTGACCGGCGATGCTGATCAGCGTGTAGTGGTGCTGCGCCGCCTCGACGTCGTTGACTTCTGCACTCTGTGTCAGACTCTCATAGCTCTGTTCGCCAACGTTCACAAACCCTTTGATAGAGGCCAGGTTCTCGTTGATGCAGTTGATCTTGAGAATGTCTCGTTCTTCCTGACGGGCTCTGGACAACAATTCGGTGGTGCTCTCCAGAGTGACCCGCATCGCCCCCAGCCGGCCTTCGGCGCGGTCGATCATCTGTTCCGGGGTCAACGAGTCGATATCCTCATCGAGGATCCCGTTTCCGTTGCCCCGCTCGAATTCGGCCAACATCTGTTCGGTGGCCGGTTCCTCCGTGCCCTGGGCCAGCGCCGTGCCGGCCAACCAGAGTGCGGCGACCGCACTCAATACGCCGATCTTCAATGCGCTTTTCATAACGTCTTCCTCGCGTTGTGACACCTGCCCCGGCACCTTTCGATACCTCCGGCGGGGTGTCAAACTCATTCGCGCCCGTCGCTCCTACAAGCGCACCCCCGTTTGCTCCGGTTGGTCACGCTTCTTTTGTTCACTTCTTAGAATATAAACCATTGGCGCCAAGACGCAACCAATCTGCTCGGGACGGTGCCCACCTTGACAATCTCGTCAGCCGCCCGGCGAGAAGTGATAGGGAATGGCGATCATGGCGTCCCCGCCTTCCGGTGGAGGCAGTCGCACTCGACCTCGGGTCAACTCTCGCGAGATGCACTGTCCCACATCGCCACCTACCGTATCTTCCACAATATCGGCGCTCGAGATCTGTCCCCGGCCGCCGGCTTCGGTGATGGTCAGCATCACCCGAACCGCCCCGGAAGCCCGCGGATTCTGGGTCAGATATCGCTGATAACAGCCCTCGATGGCATTATTGAGCCGGCGAAGGCCGTTCATCAGTGCATCCGTATCCAGGTTGTCCGTCATCTGCTCCGGGGGACGGGTGTCCATCTCGCCCACCACCTGAACCTCCGGTTCTTCTTCCCGCTGGGCGATCTCCACATCCCCTTCGGCGCCGCCTACCTGGCCCACCTCTTCACCGTCGGCCAGGCCGTCCGCATCAGGTCCGCCACCGCTTCCAAATTCATAGCGATCGCCGCCCACCTGGTCGGTGGTCACCCGATCGGAACCGGAGAATAGGGTATCGGCATCGACGTCACTGGCATCGTTCATCAGCCCCGCCAGGGCGCTGTCCTCGCTCTCTCCCACCGTCAGGGTGCTCAAGATCGTCTCGTCGCGCACCCTCTCGGTGAGCTCTTCTCGTTCGTCCTGGCGCTCTGCCGCTTCTTCCTCCGGCGTCGGCTCGTCGGCCGGCTCCGGCTCTGCTTCCGGCTCATCCACCGGTTCTTCTTCCTCGGAGTCATCGGGCCGATCCCCCTCTTCGTCGTCTCGCAATTCCGGCTCGTCGATCTCATCCGGCTCGTCGACCATGATCTCTGCAAATCGCTGCTGATAACGCATATAGGGATCCGGTTCTGGCCAATCTTGGAGTTCCAAGAAAAGAACAAATCCCACCTGGACCAGAGCGGAAAAGATGATCGCCAACCACAGGGTGGAACCCACACCGGCAATAAATCCGCCCTTCATCGACGCCGGCAGCACCGGCCGTGCCCGCTCCGGGGGAGGGGTCACGAATTGGAAGAGCACCGTCGCTTCTCCCAGGGCCACCCGGCCCCGCATCGACGGGGTCAGCCGGATTCGGTAGAGGTTACCTTTTTTCTTGGCGATTCCCTTTTTGCGCAAATCCTGCAGGCTTTCCACACCCTGCCCGCGAGAGATTCGCCCCTCCATCTTGTCCGTAAATTGCAGATAGTAGCCCTTGCCGTCCCAGTCGAAGAGGGTAAACGTCTTCGGCAAGTTCGACGCCGGCACCACCATCAGATTCTTCTTATAATCGTGGCCAATGGTGATCGTCTTGGGCTTTCGCATCAACCGCTCTTCCAGAATGCGTTGATTCTGGATGAGCCCCACCCGCATGATTTTTTGCTGCCGCTCGACCTTTTTAGCCATGGTGCGTTCCCTCGTTGCCTGACACCTCAGAAAGCGCCTTTGCCCCTGTCGAAGCCCCCGTCCTCAACCTGTGCGTCACGCCCTCCAACGACCTGGTCAGCACAGTCGCCGAAGGCGTCGCCGTGTTGCGTAGACGATGTTGGCATGGCTGCACCACCATACTGACAACAAAAGGTCCGACCGATCAAATCAACACTTTATTCAATCGCCACCAAAGCCGCCGAGAGCCTCGGAGGTGGTCTGAATGATGGCGAATCGGAAATCAGACAGCTCTGCTTCCGTCGCAGTAAACAATACTTGCAGCAAGAGGCGATGCCGGGTGATCTGGTCGGCGATCACCGTGATATGCGGCTCCCAGTCTTCGCCCAGGATCTCCGATTCTTCGCGAGACCGCTCCACGGCGGTGGTCAGCGAATCCAAGAGAGGCTCGATGCGAAGATCGCCGTCGCCGCTGATATGGCTGGGATCGACCTCGCCATCGCGCACGTCGACCACCCATCGGTCGTTGACCAGAATCTCCGTACGCGTCACGGAGACGGTCATCATATCCTCAGGGGTGACCAGCGAGTTCGAACGAGGCACCTTCAGGTCCTCGTCCATCGCTCGAATCGGCTCTTCGCCGTAGCTCTTGAGCAAGAAGACGAGCATGATGACCATGATGTCCATCAACGAGTTGATGTTGACGGCACCGGTATCATCGCCGCCGCCTTTGCGAGACTTGCGCTTTTGGCGCTCCGCCTCGCGTGCTCGCTGGGCCTTGATCCACTCTTCTTCTTCTTTACCAAAGCCGCCCGTCGATTGATTTTCTTCTGTCATCGGTCAACGTCCGTGTGCTGATAAAACGTGGGATGACTTCCCTTATTGGTGAACCGCAAACGCGGGGCTTCCGAAGAGGACCACCGGACGTTCCACGTCCCGTCCCGTCTCCTCGTCGTAGTCCATCTCCGTCTGGAACGTCGCCGCCCAGAAGGCTTCGTCGTCATCATAGCTCTCCTCTTCGAGCATAAACCGCGACACGTCCATGACGCGAACGGTCAGCGCGAAGGGGATATCCGAGTCGGCGCTCAGACGAACTGCCTCTTCGTCGGGAAAGTCGGCCTTAAATCCGGTGAGCATATTGTAGAGCTCACGGAAATTATAATTGAGCAGGGCCTGCTCCATCCGATCCTCGCCGGCCTCCAGATTGCCCGCCAACATTCGCTGGCGCGCCTCGTCGAGGAGGGTCTCCATATCCAGGCCCTGATCTTTGACGCAGATCGTAGGCCCTTCCGTGGGACATCCCTCGATGGGAGGCAGAATCGCTCCCGAGGCCGAGATATAAAACCCCGAATTCGACATCGTGATCGACAGATCGAGCTTTTCTTCGTCTATCTCTTCGCTGTCGGTCGTCGCGCTGCCACCCAGGGGCATCTGCACCTGAATGATCGCCACTTCCATAAAGACGATGGACAGCAGCAGAAGGGGGATGAGAATGATGACGAGATTCATGAACGGCGCCAGGTCAAGATCTTCTGTCTGACCTATCTCGTCTCTCTTTTTGCGAGCCATCGGATCTCCTTGCAAATCTCTCGCAGAAGTTGGTCATACCTTATTTCGGACATCCTCACCGAGGGTGCCCGCCGGGCATTACTCTAGCAAACCATCACAAGAGCAGTGCCTTTCGGGCCCGACCGCACTCGAGGCGGCCGGGCCCTTGGGACAAGGCATCACTCGACAGGTCCGCCTTTACCGCGGGTGACGAGCAAGTTCTCCAACTTCACGCTGTACATATCGATCTCGTTGAGGATCTTCTTGGTAATCCCCGACAGAAGAAGGTGCACACACAGCGTGGGAATGGCCACAATAAGACCAAACGCCGTGGTGTTCATGGCCAGGGCGATACCACGAGACAACATCTCCTGGCGTCGCTCCGGTGAGGCACCTTCCAACGCTTCGAAAGCGTCGATAAGACCCATGATGGTACCCAGCAGACCGGCCAGAGTCGCCACGTTGGCGATGGTCTGGAGGGCGGGGGTACGCTTTTGAATTTCCGGTACGATTTCCAGCGTCGCTTCTTCGATAGCGTTCTGGATTTCGACCTCTCCTTTATTGGCGCGCGTCAACCCGGCCTTAATGACCTGCGGAAGAGCTCGCGACGGCGCCGCATTGCAAAGCTTGATTGCACGGTCGACATTGTCGGCCATGACCAGCTTTTGAATCTGCGCCATGAACGCGCGGGCGTTCATATTATATTTAAAGAAGAGAAAGAAAAAACGCTCCAGCGCTACTCCGAGCGCGACGATGCTAACAGCGAGAATGATGTACATCCATATCCCGCCTGTGCGGAAGGCTTCAGCGATTGCAGCCATACCCGTATACCTCCGTGCGTGTTATTCTTTGAGAGTTCGTTTCGATGCTCGGTAATTTTGCTGGTTGGCTCGGGTCTATCGATTCGTCCCGATTAAAGGCCAGAGACAGCGAGGGGCGCGCTTTACGGCGCGTCGCTCTTTTTGCGTTCGCCACGGCCCAATGAGCATTGATTAATAACATAAAGGATGGGGAGCGGCAAAGGTCGTTTTTGGGGTTGGCCCTGATTTGATCGCGCACGACTTTTTACGTGTCTGCGCCTTGACAAGAGTCCTGTTGCCGGCCCTCAAAATGGCTCCTCCTCTACAGTTCTTATCAACTCCGGGATAAACGACGGTTGGTCGTCGATCTGCTGATAATTGAGGCGGTCGCGCTGGATGAAAAACTGGGCCACCCGCCGCGGCACCTCGGACTCGATCTCGAAGACCTCCAATTCGATGACGTGGGGCTGTTGGGCCTGGGCCTGGCCGGGAGCGATCGGGCCCAGCACGGCGATCGCTGCCGCCAGGGCGACGATCACTGGTATAAATCTAAGGGATCCCATCGCTACTCCTTTCAAAATGAGCGCCACCGGCGCCACAGGTCCGGCCATTAGTCCAGGTCTTCTTCGTCGTCTTCGTCGTCTTCATCATCATCGTCGTCGTCGTTGCCCCCCTGAGCGGCCTGGAGTTGACGCCTTGCCTCCAGGCGCTGCTCTTCGGCTTCGATATTGGACATCGCCTCGTTGACGTATTCCCCCACCATATCTTCCGAGGCCTGCCGCTCTCCGACCAACTGCCGATATCGGTTCAATGACTGGATGGCCAATTGGTTGCGATCAATGAGTTCATGTCCCGGCACCTCGGCCTCCAGATAGAGCAACCCCAGATTATAATGGGCCTCCCCACTTTCGTCGTCGATCGCCAGGGCCTCTTGATAGGCCGTTTCGGCCTCGCCGTACTGGCCATCTGCCTTATAGGCGTTGCCCAGATTGACCCAGGCTTCTACGTATAGCGGCGCATCTTCCAGCGCCCGCTCCAGGTGATCGATGGCCCGCGCGAAATTGCCGGCGTTGAGCAGCAAGATGGCGTAATTATTTCGGGCCTCGGGAAACCTGGGCTGCAGATCCACTGCCTTGGCGAAATACTCCTGGGCGTCTTCGGGCTGGTCCATGGCCCAGGCGATCTGGCCGAGAATAAAATATAATTCACTTCGCTCCGGAGACAATGCCATGGCCCTTCCACGGACGATGGCCGCCGCCAGCTCGTAACGACCGAGATGATATTTGGCCCGCGCCAACTGGATCATGGCATCCACATGCTCCACATCGCGGCGCAAGACCTCGCGGGCCCCGGCGATGGCGTCTTCGTAGCGGCCCCGCGCAAGGGCCACGTCCAGGTAGGCGGCGCGATGATCGAGGTTGTCCGGTCGCCGCTCCACAAAGGTGCGCCCCACCTCGTCGGCCTCGGCCACTTCGCCGACCCGCAGATAGAGACGGATCAGATTCTGTAGAGCCGGCGTAAAGTCGGGCTGGCGCTGCAGTGCGGCGGCGTAATATTGGGCGGCCTCGCGAAGGTCGCCCCGGCGATCGTGGAGGACCCCGGCGTTATAGGCGGCCATAAAGCCCCCTTCGGGCTCGTCGATGAGATCGACCAGGGCCTCGATCGCCCCGTCGACGTCGCCCTGATCGGCGTCTTCGATGGCCGAGATGATCCGGCTCTCCACATGGGAGGCCACCCGCTCGACGCCGTCGTCTTCGGCGGTGTCTTCCCTTTCGTCGGCGTCATCGTCCTTCTGCGGCGCCTCGTCGTCTTCCTCGAATTCCTCTTCGGGCTGGGGCGCCTCCCCAGGCTCCGGCTCCTCTACCGGGGTCGGATCGTCTTCCACCGGTGGGGTGGCCCGACAACCGGTGGCGATCAGGGCGATCGCCACGGCGGTCACCCCCCACCACAGCACCCGGCGGGGTCCCGGGCAACCCACGTATTGAACCAGTTTCTCCACCATCATTGCTCCTCCCCGTCGATATCTTGCTCGTCGACGTCGGGCATCTCCAATTGCTGGTCGTCCTGGACGTCGCGCCGCTCCATGCGGCGCTCATACTCGCCCTGGCTCAGCAGGGGAATGCCCATCTCGAAGCTCTCGCGACGGGGGCGCTTCTCATCTTTGAACAAGGGATATTCCTGAGGTCGGAAGAAGTGAAGAGCTATAATGGTGCGCTCCGTCCACTCGTTGGCGATGGGCGGATCGTAATTGCGCGCCCGACTCAGCACTTCCTCATAACTCTCGATGGCCTGCTCCTCCATGGGAAACAGAATATCGTCGATCATATCCTGGTAGATCCAATACTCGTCGCTGCCCTCTTCATAGGGGACGGGCACATCGTACAGTGCAGCCGCGAACTGGTGCTGCACGTTGGCCCGCCGGAAGAAGGCGGCCATATTCCAGTCCAGGTTATTGTATTGGAAGACCTTTTGATAAGCCTCGCGCAGCTCCTGGGCACCCTCGACCTTCTGGGTGAGCAGCCGCTCCTGTTGATTCGGCGTCCCCCGAATGGCGATGGCATCCCACTCCTCGAAGTCGGGCTCGATGAGCATGAATTGGGAGCGTGCCGCCATCTCCCTGATCGCCGCCGCTCCCGGCGGGGGCTCGAATTCCTCTTCTTCACCGCCCATCAGGTGGTCGTGGAGGTCGATAATCTCCTCGTATTTGGCCTCCGCCCGACGCTGGTCACCTCGGTCTTCATACATCTTGGCCATTCGCTGGTGCGCGCGCACGATGCGCTCGGACCGATCCCAATCATCTCCGTATTCCCGAAGGTATTGATTGAGGACCCGCACCATCTGGTTTTCGTCGCCCGCCCTCTCCCAGGCCACCGACGCCGACCACAACACCTCGGCGGCGTCGTCGCTCTCGGGGTAGATCTCGAAGTATTTCTCCAGGCTCTCGGCGGCCCCTCGATAATCTTGCTGGAATTTCTGAATATAGGCCGCCTTCGACAGGGAGAATTGGCGGCTCTCCTCGATGTCAAAATTCAGCTCCTGCAGAGCCTCCGGCGTGGGGCCGTCGTAGGTGTCGTAGAATAACTGGTAATGACGCACTGCTTTTTCGAAGTCGAAGATCCACTCCGAATTGACGGCCACCCTGAACACCGCCCGCGAGGCCAGATCGTCGTCTGGATACCGGGTAAAGAGTTCCTCGTATTGCTCGATCGCCTCGTCGTAGGCCCCGGCCACTTCCAGCACATAGGCGGCGTTATTTCGGGCCCGCGGCGCCAGTCGGTGCTCGGGAGCCTCTCGGGCCAGCCGGATAAATTCGGCGGCCGCCTCTTCTAAGCGTCCCTCGGCGAACATCTCCTGGGCGGAGCGGAACATGACGGTCAGCCTGAATTCGCGGATCTCCTCACGGACCACCTCGGCCTGGTCGCCGGTGATCACGTCCTCCAGCCGTTCCGCCCACTCGGTCATCCCCTCGAAATCGTTCTCCCGCCGCAAGCTCTCCAGAATCCGGCTGCCCGCCAGATAGGCCACCTCGTGTTCCGGAAATTGGTCCACCAGCCAGGCATAGCGCCGGCGCGCCTCGTCGTAGTGGAGAAAGTCGTAATAGACCGTAGCCGCCCGGAAGGCGAAGCGGGCGTTGAGATAATCGTCATGCTCATTTTCCAGGCCCAGCACCACGTAGCGATCCATGGCGGTCACATAATCGGTGACGATCGCCGGCACGGGCATCCCCTCCACGGTCACCTGGCCCAGCTCCCGTTCTTCATCGAACTGTCGGGCTTCGTCCATCTCGTCGTCATCCTGGACCACCCCCCCCAGCGCCAGGGGGGTCAATTCGCCGCGCTCGATACGGTCGCGCATCACAAATTCAAGGGCCTGAATGGCGTTAAACGCGCTCGCCTCCTGGAAGGGGTTATCCGGTATATCGAGCTCGCGCACCACCCGGTATTGCTCGTAGGCCTCGCCATATTGTTCCGAATAATAGAGGGTCTCGGCGTAATTGAAGTTCCACTGATAGGCCTCGCTATCGTGGGGATAGCGCTCCAAGAACTCCCGGTAGGCATCGGCGGCCCGGGCGTATTTTTGATGGGTCAGCGTCAACAGGGCCTCATCTCGAGCGGCCAACGCCTCGTTTCGCGACATCTGGGCCTGGCGGTGATACCAGGTGGCCGCCGTGAGCAGATATTCACGGGCCATACCATCGGCGGCGCGAAGGGCACCCTCATTTCCCATCCGCTGTTGATGGGTATGCCAGGCGCTGCCCTCTCCATAATAATCGATGATCTCGCGCCGCACGGCGATCGCCTCTTCCGGGCGGTAATCGCGCTGGAGGGCGGCCACGATCTTGGCGTGGACCTCCGGATTGTCCGGATGGAGAGGATCGACCTCCAGGGCGTAATTATAGACCTCGATAGCCTCGTCAAAGCGCAGAGTCTCGACCAGCTCGTCGCCGATGATGACCAGCACCTCTCGCTGGTAGTCGTGGCCATCGCTCAGATGCTCCTCGATGCGGGCCATCACCGAATCGTCCATCGACGGCGCCGCGCTCAGATCCCAGTCCTCCATGGCGATGATTTCGCCAAGGTGGGCCAGGGCGTCGCGGCGCAGCAGCTCGCGCTGCTGACCGGTGGTCCGCTCCAGATCGTCGATGAGCTCCACCACCGTCTTGAAGACGTCGATGGCCTCTGGATAATCCTCCAGCCGATAGTGGGTCCAGGCCCAGGTGTAGACCACGCGCACATAATTATCGTCCGTCAGATTCTGGCGGCCGTGCTCCGAGCCCGCCTCCCGAAACGCTGCCAGCGCCTGGCGCAGGTTATTTCGGATCTCTTCCGGTTCGTCGTGATCGGCGTATTCGAAATAATATTCGCCCACCATCAACCAGGCGTGGGCCACGAAATCGCTGTCCGGCACCTGCCGGATCAGCTCCGCTGCCCGGTCCCGGGCTTCCCGCCAATTATTTTGCTCCCATTCGATATGGGCCAGCAGATAATGGGCCAGATCGATGCCTCGATAATCGGGCCATTGGACCACCAATTCATCGAGCAGCGGCCGGGAGCGGTCGTAGTCTCGCTCCGGAAATTCGGGGATCTCGTCGTCCGGTCCGGCGTTGTCGACGAGATCGAAATATTGGTCGCGGCGATTCTCGAAGTCGGCCTGCTCCAACTGGTCGTACAGCAGGGCCAGCCGAAACATGGCGTCCGGCGTATGATCTGGATCGTCTGGGTATTGACCGAGGAAATTCTCCAGAGAGCCGATCGCCTCTCCTCGCCGATCCTCTTCGAGCATCGTCGCCGCCCGAATCTGCGGATCGTAGGCGGCGTCGATCTCGGCCACCCGGCGGTCAAATTCGGTCTGCACCACATTCTGGATCGTCGTCTGGTACTCCTCGATGGCCGCCGCGTAGCGCTCATAGGCCTCGCGATAGCCCTCGAGCTGGGCCTCAAATTCCGGATCCGCATCTTCCGGGGCCTCCAGATCGGCCGTGGGCAGCCGCGGTCCCTCCACGCCGCCGTCCTCACCAAATAGTTCGGCCTCCGGATCCAGTGAATCAGCCCCCTGGACCTCCACGGCCGTCTCCTCCCCGGACACCTCGGCGTCGTCGCCGCCCTCCTGGGGATCCTCGTCGGCCCAGGCCATGGACCCGGCGCCACATAGGATGGCTGCCAGCGTCCACGCCGTCATCCGGCGCCCCCAGGGATTGTCGCTTCCACCTGCGATCATCCAATTCTCCTCGACACCGGTTGCGGCGCCGTCAATTCACTTCCGGAAAAGCCTCGCGCAGCATATCGACGGTGCGCTGCTTCTGTTCTTGCAGATCCCGACGCTCTCGGGTGGCGTCATCCAATTGCTGCCAGTCCACGTCGACCAATCCAATATGACCTCGTCTAACGAGGCGGTCGAAGTCCTGCTCTACTTTCAGGAAATTCCACATGGCGATCTGGGCCACCGTATCCTCGGCATGCTCGTTCCAGGCATCGAGTTCGGCCTGATAGCCCGCCAGCACGGTACGCTCGCTGTCCAGGGTCACCTGGATCTCGTTCATCCGATCGTCGACCAATTCGTCGAGCTGGGCGAAGAAATTATCGAGCCGCCCCTTCAGCCGGGGCAGGCGGCGTCGCGCCTGGGCGACCTCGCGAGCCTGGGCCGCCTCCCGTCCCTGCAGATGACCCAGTTGACTGTCCACCAATTCGGCCCGCTGACTCTCCAGCTCCTGGATTTCCTGGCGCAGCTCTCGATGCTGGACCAGCGACTCGTCGCGGGCTCCAAAGGCCCGCTGGGTTCGCTCCAGGTCCCGGGCCAGCGCCCGGCGATCCTCTTCCAATTCCCGAACTTCCTGGCGCAATTCCTGGCGGATCTCCTCGACCTGCCGGCGCTCATCGGCGCTCAGCCGATCCGATTCACGGCGCATATACTCGCGAATTCCCTCCAGCACCTCTTCTAATCCGGCGATATCAAAGGCCACCCGATCGAGCTCGCCGCGCAGTTGGCGAAACTGGCCCTGCAATTCCTCATCGCGCCGCTTCAGCTCCTCCTGAGTCCGCGGCGCCCGGGCCTCCCGGGCTCGCAGCTCGTCGAGCTCGACCTCGATCTCCTCGAGCCGGGCCTGCTCGGAGGGCCCCATAAACGGCCGCACCTGCTGCAACTCCCAGTCCAGCAACAGGGACTGAAGGTCCACGATCCGGGCCTCCACCTCGATGCCCAGCGTATAGCCCTGCGCCAGGAGGGGAAAGGCCTCGATGCTCGACCCCATGGAAATGGCCGCCTCTAATTCGTCGATATCCTCATAGGTGGCGTCGATATCTTCCTGGGTCATCACCCCGTCGGCCACCAACTGGCGCGACATGGTCATCAACTCCTCGTCGTCGATCCACTCCCGGGCCATCTCCGGCAGATATTCCGGCCGTAGCCCCTCCAGCTCGTCGCGCACCAGGCTGACGAAAAATTCGTCCAATTCGTCGTGCTCGGCGATAAAATCCTGCAACTCCTGGCGCACCGGCGTAAAGGTGGTGATGATATCGTCGAACCACCGGCGGGCGTCTTCATACTCCTGAAGACGCATCGCCATATCGGCCATCAGCGTTTTGGCCTCCGGCACAAATCGCGGATCCGGATCGGAGATGAGCAGGATGTCCAGGTTGCGCAGGGCGGCCCGATAATTTTCCTGGGCCACCAACGCCCAGGTCAGCTCGTAGAGAGCCCGGCCGAAAAAGGGGCTGGTCCGCGGCAGCTGAAGGTAATTATCGATGGCCTCTTCGTAATTTTCATTTTCATAGGCCAGCCGCCCCAGGGCCAGATGCGACAGCTCCACCACCTCCGCTTCCCGTTCATTGGAAGCCCTGCGCCGGGCCAGCTCTTCGAAGACCTCTCGGGCCTCTCCATATTCCTCGGCGGCCACCAGGGCTACTCCCTCGAAATAACGGGCCGTAAAGGCATATTCGGCATCCCGTGCCGCCCGCTGAAACCAGGGCCGCGACGAGCGCGGCCGCCCCTGCTCAAAAAGGGTCTTGCCCCGCACATAGTGAATGGCCGGGCTGACCTGTTCCAGATCGTCGAGGCGATCGTAGAGATCTTCGACCCCCTCATAATCGTCGATCATCGCCGCGATCTCGAGGAGTTTGACGATCGACATCTGATAATAGGATCCCGGGCCCAGTTCGACGACCTGTCGAAAATATTCGCGACCGGCCCGAAAGCTGCGCAATTGAAACAGGCTGTCCCCCAGCAGATACAGAGCCTCTCGATAGCTGTCGAAGCGCCGCACCTCCGTGGACTCGATGACGGCCACGAATAAGACAGCGGCCCGATCGTACTCCCCCAGAGTATAGGCTACCTTGGCGTCGTTGAATCGGGACTCGATACGAAATCGCGACTCCAATACGGCGGGCACCACATAGGTGTCCTCCAGATAGGTCACCTGGTCGCTCAGAGAGTCCACCGCCTCCAGGGCCGGCGCATCACTTTCCTGCGCCTGGGCCTGCGGTGTCAGGGCCAGCAGGCACGCCACACAGGCGGCGATCAGCGTCCCACTACGTTTGATTCTACGGTCGTCCATTCGTTCGACCTGCTCCTGTCAATAATCTCGACGGCGGTGGCCCCGGTCACTGGGGCGCGGGCAGTTCATCTTCTTCCAGATCTTCGACGCTCAGCTCGACCATGCTCACCTCGCAGATCCCGTCGGGCCTCTCCTCATGGGCCGTCAGGGCATTGCCGCTTCGATAAGTTCGCACCGTCATCAGCGTGGTCCGCCCCTGTTCGGCCGTAAATTGACAGGAGAAGCGAAGGTCGAATTCATAGCCCTCGGCATAGGAAAACACCCCGTAGCCACTTCCCCGCAGGCTCAGAGTCACCGAGACCGTATGGGTTCCCGGCGCCATGGGGCCGCTGAATATCTCGACGGGCTCGTTGCGTGCAAATTGCCGGTCCGGGCTGGCCTCGCTAAAGACCTGACTGCCGTCGAGGCTGAAGATGACCCGCTCGATCGTATAGGCCCGGCCCAGGTCGTTTTGATAGCTGACCACCGCCCGGCTTCCCGCCAGATTCTCGGCCAGCACCGTCTCCCGCAGCAGGGCGATTCGGCTCTTGGAGCGAAAGACCCGCTCTTTTAGATCGTCGATCTCGGTTTCCAATTCTCGCACCCGCAGATCGTAGACCTCGTCGGGATCGACCCCGTCGGGAGCCTCGATGCCCTCGATGCGGCTGGTCTCCATGCGCGCCTGCAGCGACTCCTCGGTCCCCGGATAATCGGTGACCAGCTCCCGTCCTCCGGGACCGATCACCGCTTCCTGGTCGTCTGCGGCCTCTTCATCGCCTGCCGGCCCCTCTTCGGCACCTGCAGACTCGGCTTCAACGCCCCCCTCTTGTGCGTCGGGTTGCTCTTGTTCGGCCGCCGCCTCGACCTCCTGGGCCGGGCTATCCTCTTCGGCCATCGCCATGGCGGGCAACCACAACAGCAGACTCAACACGAGCCATCCAGACCATCTTAGTCTTCGCATAAAGCGCTTCCTCAAATTCCGTTGTCGACGCCCGACGAGATCACCCGTCGAGTGGCGGTTTGTCGCCGCCTGACCACCTCTCGCCGATCAGCTATCGATACACTGACCCTGGTTTCCGATGCAAAATATTCACGGCGCGCCTGCCAAGATTACTCCACCTGACGTCCAATCTCAAGTTCCCGGGGGGTTCTCCATTTCCAATCCCCCCAGAAGATCAACCCCGTCTAAATCACGAACAATTAAGGTTGGGCACGCGGCCATGGAAAATCAACGTCAGAGCGACTAACGTAGCGCCCCGACAAAGCCGTCAAGTGAGGCCTGCCCCTTGTGGCAGCCCTGGTTTACGCCAAATCCCCGCTCATTTTGCACGAGTTAAGCCGGCATGGACAATCGCGACTACGCCAGAGTGCTCTCCGAGATCGCCGATCTGATGCAGATCAAGGGTGCCAATCGTTTCCGCATCCGGGCCTTCGAAAACGCCGCCCGCGCCATCGAGACCCTGGAATTGCCACTGGAATCGGTCATCGACGACGGCGATCTGACCACCATCAAGGGCATCGGTGAGGGGATCGCCGCCCAGATTTACCAGATCCGCGACCAGGGCACCTGCGACCAGCACCGGGAGCTCATCGACGAGCTCGACGCCGGCCTTTTGGACCTGCTCAAGATTCAGGGCCTGGGACCGAAGCGCATCAAGACCATCTATCAGGAATTGGACATCACCGACCTGCAGGCACTGGAGCAGGCTGCCGAGGCCGGTCGAATCAGCGCTCTCTCCGGATTCGGCGCCAAGACCGAGGAGAAAATCCTCACCGAGATCGCCCGCCTCAAAGAGGGCGGCGGCCGGGTCCCCCTGCCCCGGGCCAAAGCGGTGGCCCAATCGCTGCGCCGTCAACTTTTGGGCGTCGACGGGGTCCAATCCATCGAGATCGCCGGCTCCGTGCGCCGCGGCCGCGAGACCGTGGGCGACCTCGATCTTCTGGTCGCCACCGACGATCCCGACCCGGTCCACGCCGCCCTTCGTGAGCTGACCGAGGTCGCCGAGGTGCTGGCCTCGGGCCAATCCAAGACCTCCGTGCGCCTTCACAACGGCATCCAGGTCGACCTTCGCGCCGTGGAGCCTCCGATCTTCGGCAGCGCCCTCCACTATTTTACGGGCAGCAAAGAACACCACGTCGCCCTGCGCACCCGGGCCAAACGCCAGGGCCTCAAGATCAGCGAATACGGCGTCTTTCGCGAAGGCCAGTCAGAGCCCATCGCCTCCGGCACCGAAGAAGAGCTCTACGCCGCGTTAGGCCTTGCCTATATCCCGCCTGAATTGCGCCGCGGCGGCGACGAGATCGATCTGGCCGCCGAAGACAACCTGCCCCAACTCATCGACGCCGGCGACGTCCGCGGCGATCTTCACATGCACACCACCGAGACCGACGGCAAGGCCTCCATCACCGAGATGGCCCAGGCCGCCAGAGAACGGGGCTATCAATTTGTGGCCATCACCGACCACTCCCAGGCGGTGACCGTGGCAAACGGCATGAACGCCGATCGCTTCGCCGCCCAGATCGAGGAGATCCGCCGCCTCGACGCCGACATCGACGGCATTCGGATCTTTGCCGGCATCGAGGTGGATATCCTCAAAGAGGGCGACCTCGATATGGACCACCAGCTGCTGGCCCAATGCGACTGGGTGGTGGCCAGCGTCCACAGCCACTTCAACCTCTCCAAACAGGCCATGACCGACCGCCTCATCAAGGCCGTCGAGACCGGCCTGATCTCCTGTCTGGGCCATCCCACAGGGCGTATCCTGGGCGGACGAGGAGGCTATGAATACGACTTCGACGCCGTCGTCGACTGCGCCGTCGAATACGGGGTGGCCCTCGAGCTCAACGGCAGCACGGGCCGCCTCGATCTCAACGGCGAACTCGCCGCCCGCGCCCATCACCGGGGCGCCCGCTTCGTGCTGGGCTCCGATGCCCACTCCACACGCGGCCTGGAGGCCATCTGCTTTGCCGTCCAACAGGCCCGGCGCGCCGCCCTTCCCAGAGAGGCGATCCTCAACTGCCTGGACGCCGACGCTTTCCCCGCCGCCGTGACCCGGCCCGCCGCCCACTAATCCAATCTCTCTGAGCCTCGATACCAAATCATGACCGAACGCAACCCCTCTGATGACCACCGCCCCGACCCCGGCCCCGCCGATCCCGATTCCCTGGTCGCCCTGGTGCCCATCGCCTGGGACCCGCAAAATTTGGAGCTTTTGGAGGCCGTCCACCCCGACGTGTGGGGCGAGCCGCTGCGACAGGTCGACCAATCCAGCCCCGCCACCTTTGTACAGGTCGGCGGCTGCGACGCCCCGATTCGCCTCGACGTAGACGAACCGATCGCCGAGCTGGCCCAGATGACGGCCACAGCCAAACAGCCCTTCACCCCCACCGAGGCCATCCAGCTCGAAAACCACACCGCCATCTGGCGCTTCACCATGACCGACGTCTCCACCGCCCCCAGCCAACGGGCCCACGCCTTCGGCCGCCTCATGGCCACCGCCGTCGAGGCCGGCGCTCCGGGCGTCTTCTTCCCCTTCTGCGTTCAGCTCCACTCCCCGCGGCTCATCAAGCACCTGGCCGTCGACCTGAGCCAGCCCCAGGCCCTCATCAACCTCTACGTCAACGCCTGGAACGACGATGAGTGGATGGTCACCCGAGGGATGACCGTCTTCGGCCTGCCCGAACTGGAAACCCCCGTCGAAGGGGGCCTCAACAACGCCTATTTCCGACTCATGGACGTCGCCGCCGCCATGCTTGTCCAGAAAGACGCCTATCCCGACGGCTCCCGCCTCCAACTTGGTCCCCATCTCTATACGGTGGAGCAGGGCCCACAGGGGCCACAGGACTCCATGGTGCCAATTTGCGGGATCTACGGACGACTCACTATCGCCCCCGCCCCCTGACAAGCCCATGGGTTGGCCCCCCGTCAGATTGACACCCCCGGCGCCTCAGAGTATCGTGAGTGCCGATCATCAGGGTTAGATTGTATGGACGCCCAGTTGACCGTTTGATGGCGGCCCCCTGGCGCAGTACCCAGATTGTCCTTCGAGGTCCGATATGTTTTCTTCATTCGCCCGTTGCCGGCCCCTGGTCGCCCTGGCCGCCATGGCCACGATCTTCACCTTCGCCCTTCCCGGCTGTGGCAGCAGCGCCGCCGGCGGCGACGGCACCAATCACGAAATCGTCTACGTCCACGTCTTCAACGGCTATCCGGGCTCTCAATCACTGAGCCTATACGGTCCCTCCGGTCGGGTGGTCAGCAACCTCCCCTTCGGCGAGCGCACCCCCGAGCCGGTGGCGATCAATCGCAACTACGGTAGCGATTTTATTCTGGTCCTCGACGGCGCCCCCCAGACCTTCCCCCTGATGCAGGACCTCTACGCCCTCTATCCCCAGGAAACGGCCACCTTTTTCGTGGGCCAACGCCAGGACACGAGCGCCACGATTCGCGTCTTTCGACATATTCAGTCGATTTCGCCGGGCTGCCGACTGGTCCTCAACAACTCCCTGGCCCTCCAGAGCGAGGGGCTCGGTCAGTTCTCCTTTATCCCTGGCTTTGATTTCGCCGGCATCATTCCCCTGGCCGGCTACGACGAAGCCGCCGAGCAGGCCATCCTCGACCCCGAGGATCAACGGCCCGACCTGTATAACCGAATCAACGAATTCCCCTACTTCGCCTTCGTCGAAGTTCAGGATGATGACGACGAGCCCACCGGTACGGGCGAGCGAACCACGGTCTGGATCGGTGAAGAGGATCGCACCGACATGAATATCGACTATGCCTCGGGCACCATCATCTCCCACCCCCCGTCGGCCGAATATATCCAATGCGTCCTTGAACAAGAGGAGGCCGACGAGGATGACGAGGACTTCGAAGAGGTCGATTGCGGGGCTCGCCAGATGTATAGCGGCGACACCTACAGCCCGGGCGACGACACGGTCACCCAATTTGTCCACTACTACCCGGAGAGGTTCGGCCACTCCGCCAACTCCGGCACCTGCGATACGTCGTTTCGCATCTTCTCCGACTTCGACAATATCTTCGAGGGCTCCCACGGACACGACGGCTACAACAACAACGTGCGCATCGACCACCACCCCTCGTTCGGCATCTCGGACCACTATTTCTTCGTCCTCTACGGACGGCCTGTGGAACCGAAGATCGAAGCCTGGATCGCAAGCGACAGGAGCACGGGCGGCGGGTTTGAGGATATGGACCCCTATCCCGGTGAGTGATCTGCTCACGGGATGAGAAAAAACAACAGGCCGGGCCCTCGCTTTGCGGGGCCCGGCCTATTTATTTCTTGCCTCTTTAGTTCTTGCATCCAACAAAATTAAGAGTGGCTTAGAACGCCCACCTGGTCTCTTCGGCGTTGCGGCCCACGGCGAGCAATAACTCGGTGGTCTTGGCCCAGCCCATCTGGCCCTGGTGGTCGACGGCGATGGCCGCAAGCCGGCGCTGGCGGCTTCGCGCTCCCTCGATGGCCCGGCTCAACGCCTCGTCCAGGGGGCGCCCTCCTTCCACTTCCACCACCACCCGCGCCGCCAGAGCCTCGTCGTTGATATCCTCGCCGATGCCGGTGCAACTGACGGCAGCGCGATCGGTGGCATAATTGCCGGCCACCGTCGCCGAATCGCTGACCCTGCCGGGCCGCTCAAAGCCGCGCCCTCCCGTCGAGGTCGACGCCGCAAGCTGACCCTTCCCATCGCGGACCACCACGCCCACGGTGCCCATGCCCAGGTTGCTGTCCTCGTCGGCGGGGCTTACGTCGGCCTGCTCTTTGGTCATGCCCCGCTGTTTTTCCTTCCACCACTCCGCCAGGCGCCGCTCGACGATGGGATCGAAATGGGCCAGCCCCATCTCCCGGGCCAGCCGCTGGGCGCCGCCGGCATCGAGGACGCGATCCCGCTCTCGTTGCAGGCGCACCGCCATGGTCACCGGATTTTGCACGCTCTCCACGTTGATCACCCCGCTAAAGGAGCGGCGTTGTCCGTCCATAATGGAGGCGCTCATCCGCACCTGGCCGTCGCTCTGAACTGCCGAGCCCAGACCGGCGTTGAAATGCTCGCAATCCTCGAGGGCCACACACCCCATCTGGGCGATGGCCATCGCCTCCTCTCCCTGACAGACCCGTTGCCACAACCGCTCCACGATCTCCCCCAGCGCCTCCCGCACCGCCGCTTCGCGCCCGCCGTCGCTCAAAGCCCGTCCTGCTCCCCCGTGAATCACTACCGTCGGTCGATTCATCTTACCCCTCGTCTATCTCGTGATTATTTTGCGACGCCTCGAAGGTTCCTAAGTTTGGTGACTGGAACGCCCTCATCGCCTCGTTGTGCGGTGAGGAGAGCTACATAACGTGTCTCCACGAAGCGAGGTTATCATGCTCTGGTGGGCAGTCGTCTTTTTCATCGTAGCCATCATCGCCGCCATCTTCGGCTTTGCCGGCATCGCAGGCGCCGCCGCGTCGGTGGCCCAGGTCATCTTCTATGTTGCTCTGATCCTCTTTGTCCTTTCCCTGATCGTCAACGCCTTTTCCGGACGGGGCACCGCTGTCCCCGGTTGACGGGCATCACCGGTCGGGATTTGCCCAGTCTATCAGCCACTGCCCCACTTCGGGCAGGTCCATAAAGCCCCCGAAAGCCGCCGCGCCCGGCCCTTCGGCGAATAGGGGCACAAAATTCGCCGAGGCCGTTCCCTCAGCGTGAGCACTTCGGCCTGCCCTCTGGGCAAGCCAGGTATATTGGAGCGCTAGCTTTGGAGGCTCCGAACTCTGGCGAAGGTCGTCGTCCAAGAACCCCTCTGCATGGGCGACGGCCGCGGGGTCCACTTCGTGCCAGATGAGCTCGAATGGCCCGCCGCACTCGGTGGCCACACCGCAATTGTCGCGGTGAAACCCGTAGTGGTCGTCCTGAAGGCTCAGCGTATGATCCCGCGTCGCCGTGGCCAACACCAGTGTCTGGCCTTCGCTGGCGGCAAAACTTCGGGCCAGGGCCACAGCCATTTCGAACTCCGCCAATTTCGCCAGCAACCCCTTACCACGATCCATTTCGTCGAGAGCGTCGCCAATGGCGCTGCCATCAACGACCAATAAAAAGCCCTCTTCGCTGGCGCCGAGTTCGTCGAGGGCCGCCGCCACAAGCCCGGCCAGCGTCTGACCCGCCCGATGATTCCCCGTGGTGGAGGCGACGAAGTCGGCATTCCACTTCGACAACTCGGCGGCCAACGATTCCGAGTCCACCGC
>SLJM01000187.1 GCA_007135085.1 Myxococcales bacterium | reverse complement strand
GAGGTGCCGAACGAGCGAAGCGAGAGAGGGAGAGAGAGGGGGCTGGTGGGTCGACCAAAAGCGATCGGTAGCGAGCCGGACCACCTCGATGGTGCGATCAGCCCCCTTTGGGCGGAGGGACTGCCAGGGCAGGGATGCCCTGAGGACCAAAAAACACAGCCAGGGCAGGGATGCCCTGAGGACCAAAAAACACAGCCAGGGCAGGGATGCCCTGAGGACCAAAAAACACTGCCAGGGCAGGGATGCCCTGAGGACCATAGGGTTGGTAGCCCCCCCCCGAAAACCACCGAGGTGCGGTGAGTCGTGGGATGTTTTCTCCTCCCTCTGGGGGAGATACCGAACGAGCGAAGCGAGAGAGGGAGAGGGGGCTGGTGGGTCGACCAAAAGCGATCGGTAGCGAGCCGGACGACCTCGATGGTGCGACCGGCTATTTAAACCGGATCTTCCAGAGGCGCGTGAGCGCCTCGAGCGCAATATCGGGTGTCATCTTCGATTCGCCGACTTCGCGGTCGGGGAAGATGATGGGGACCTCGAGGATCTTAAAACCTGCGCGGTGGGCGCGGTATTTGAGTTCCACCTGGAAGACGTAGCCCGAGGCTTCGACGCCGTCGAGGTCGATGGTCTCCAAGACTTCGCGGCGCCAGGCGACGAAGCCGGCGGTGAGGTCGCGGATGTCGCAGCCCAGGAGCAGGCGGGCGTAGAAGCCGCCGGCGCGGGAGATGGCGCGGCGAAGCAAGCCCCAATTCTCGGTGGCGCCGCCGGCGACGTAGCGGGAGCCGATGACCACGTCGTAGTGCTCGAGCTGGTCGATGAGCTCAGGCAGGTCGCAGGGGCGGTGGCTGAAGTCGGCGTCCATCTCGACGATATGCTGGTAGTCCCGCTCTAAGGCCCAGCGAAATCCGTCGATATAGGCTCGGCCCAATCCCTCTTTGGCGGTGCGGTGGAGGACGTGGACTTCCGGTCGGGCGTCGGCGATGGCGTCGGCGATTCGGCCCGTGCCGTCCGGGGAGTCGTCGTCGATCACCAGCAGATGTACGTCGGGCCGTACATCGAGTACGGCGTCGACGAAACGCTCGATATTTCCCGCCTCGTTATAGGTGGGTACGCAGATCAACGTCTGGGACATTACTCAATCCACGCCAAGATCTTTGCGGGTCAGGTCGAGCTTCTTGAGGATATACTCCACGCTCTTTCGGTGGACGCCGGCGATGCGGGCGGCCTTGGAGACGTTGCCGGCGGTGCGCTCTAAGAGGCGGCTCCAATATTCCTTTTCGAATTGCTCGACCAGGCGGTTTTTGGCGTCCTTGAAGGGGATATTCTCCTCCAGGGCGGCGTCGACCAGGGGGACGGTGGTCTCGTCGAGGGCCTCGTCGGCGCTGGCCGTCGACGGGGCGTCGGGGGAGAGAAATTTGGTCTCGATATTGTCGCCCTGGGTGAGCAGCACGGCGCGGTCGACGAAGTTTTTGAGCTCCCGTACGTTGCCGGGCCAGCGGTGGCGCTTGAGCTTCTCCATCGTCTTATAGGCGACGTCCACGTCATCGCGGCCGGTCTTCTCGTTGGCCAATTTGAGGAAATGCTCAACCAGAAGTGGGATATCCTCGGGGCGGTCGCGAAGGGGGGGCAGTTGGATTCGGATGACGGCGAAGCGATAGAAGAGATCTTCGCGGAAATTGCCCTCTTTGACTTCCTGATGGAGGTTTCGGTTGGTGGCGGCGATGATGCGCACGTCGGTGTCGATGGTGCGGTTACTGCCCACCGGTTTGATCTGGCACTTCTCGAGGGCCCGCAGCAATTTAGGCTGGAGTTCAGTGGACATCTCGCCGAGCTCGTCGAGGAAGAGCGTGCCCCCTCGGGCGGCCTCGAAGGCGCCTTTTCGCGAGCCCGTGGCGCCTGTAAACGCCCCTTTGACGTGTCCGAAGAGTTCCGATTCGATGAGGTCCGACGGGATGGCCGAGCAGTCCAAGACCACCAGGGGACCGTCGCTTCGATTGCTGTTGTTATGGATGGCTTCGGCGGCCAATTCCTTACCCGTACCCGACTCGCCCTCGATGAGCACCGTGGCGTCCGTGGGGGCCACTCGCTCGAGCATGGCGAAGACCTCGCGCATCTGCCGGCTCTTGCCCAACAGGTCGCCGTAGCGGTCTCGCCCCGAGAAATGAACCTCTTTTTTCTCGTCGGTCAGCTCGAAGCGAATCGTCGTGCTGCCCAGGGTGAATTCAGTCTTGTCCTTGAGGTAGATCTCGCGCACGCGCAGACCCTTGACGAAGACCCCGTTTTTGGAGTCCCGGTCGACCAGGCGATAGCCCTGATCGTCGACGTCGATGGCGACGTGGACGCGGCTGACGGCGGCGTCGTCCAATACGAGATCGTTGGACGGCGCGCTGCCGATGGTGGCTACCGCCGAATCGCAGAGGGCTTCGGCGTCGGTATTTTCTCCGTCGGTGACGACCAACCGGTATTGTTGCAGCTCCAGTTGCTCGTCTCCTCCGTCGAGGAAGATCGTACGGGTTACGTCACTCATGGATAGCTCTTGGACATAGAAGGCCGCAAAAAGAGGTAGATCGTTGACACCATAGCGCCGAGGCGGCGGAGGAACAAGTAGGTCAATCCCGTTCCCAGACGGTGAGGACTTTGCAGTCGCTGCCCGGTTTGATGTGGACCGGAAAGGAATCCTCTTTGCCGCTCGGAGGATGGCGCACGGTGATGGTGTGGTCGCCGGCAGGTAGGCTGTGGTTCTGGAGTGTGGCGTGGAGGCCGTCGAGCCACTCGCCGTTAATGGCGATCTCGTTGTGGGCGGGATAGACGGCGCGGAAGGTCAGACATCCTCTGGGGCGCTCGCGCAGGGGGACTTCAAGTCGATCGCCGTCGAGCTCATCGGGGCGAGTGGTGGTCCGATAGGGTTCGTAGCCGTCGCGGCGGGCTTCGATGATCGCCGCCTGGTTGACGCGCAACTCGGCATAGAGCGGAGCCTGGCCGAGGAGCTCTTCATTGACCAAGATCTCGGCGCCGGGCGGGTCGGATTCAATGCGGATCGATCGATGGCGCGGAATGATGGTGGTGGGGGCGGTGCCGTTGCTCTCCTGGTCGGTATCAGCTTCGGCCAAAAGTGCTTCGTCGTCGCCTTCGTCATCGCAGTCGAGTTCAAGGTGGATCTCTTCGCGGCGGTGTCGGTAAGAGAGCACGTAGTCCGCGGACGAACACCCCTGGGCACGGGCCGACAAATTGATCACATCTCCCTGCTCAAGTGACAAATCATGAGGCCCTGCTCCCAATGCTTCTCCGTCGGCAATGATGGTGGCATCTTCCGGGGTAGCGGAGATTAAGAATTGGCGAAGGGGCTGGTGTTCCGGCTGTAAGAGCAGGTCTTCTTTGTCGAGACGTCGACGTTCCCCGGCGGCGAGCTGGATTCGAAAACGGCGGGGGATATGATCTTCCAGGGTGAGCTCCACCGTATATTCGCCGGGAGCCAGGGTTAAGGTGTCGGGAGTGCGAAGGCCGGGCAACTCGTCGCCGTCGAGGTGGATCTGGGCGCCGGGAGGATCGGAGACGAGCTCCAATGTGGCGTCTTCGACGGGGCCGAAGATGAAGAAGGCCACGATGGCCACACTGGCGGTTATGGCCGCGGCGGCGGTGATGACCAGGTGTCGGCGGCTCAGCACGCGAGGGGGCGCTGAGGCGGGGACCGATCCCGTGGCGATCGCTGCCTCGTCAGGTGAATCTTCCTCCGATTTTGCAGCCGGGCTCTCCGGGGCGGTTGTATGGCCGTCGGTGCCGTCGGTGCTGTCTGGCTCCTCAGTTTTTTGCGGGAGTTCTTCGTCGCCGGTCTGAGCGGAAAGGGTCCTGGTCTTCGGCGTCGCCGTGGCCGTTTGAGCCAACGCCGGTGAGAGATGGGAGCCCGAAGCGGTGGCGGGCTCGTCACCGCCGAGACGGGCGAGTTCTAATTCGAATGCCTCATCGAGGTTGGCCGGCCGGGGGGCTTTGGAGTCGGCGGGGTCGTCGGCTTCGAAGACCTCGCTGAGAGCTTCGGTCAGGAGGTGGCTGGTCACCGTTTCGCCCAGTCGATAGATCTCCTGTTGGAGGTCGACCATCAGGTCGTCGATGGTCTGGTAGCGCTCGTCTGGATCGGGGGCCAGGGCGCGGCAGACGATCTGGTCGAGCTCCTCCGACAGCTCCGGGCGAAGTATGCCGGGGGCATCGACCTCACATTGGCGCACCAGCTCCAGGCTCTCCAGGTCGCTGCGGCCCTCGAAGGGGCGAACCAGGGTGAGCATCTCGTAGAGAAGGACCCCGGCGGAGAAGATATCGCTTCGGGCGTCCAGGGGCTTTCCCCTGGCCTGTTCGGGGCTCATATAGCAGCATTTGCCCTGGATTCGACCGCTCGCCGTCTGGGCAACCTTGTCGGCGGCCCGGGCGATGCCGAAGTCGATGATCTTGACCTCTCCCTCCCGGGAGATGAGCACGTTCGATGGACTGACGTCGCGGTGGACGATGCCCAGCGATCGCCCCTGATCGTCGGTCTTGCGATGAGCGTAACTCAAGCCCTTGCAGATCTCACAGGCCACATGAAGGGCAAGACTGACGGGAAGTTGTTCACCCAGGGCGTCGAGGCGCTTGAGGACGGCCCGTAGATCGAGGCCCGGCACGTACTCCATGGCGATATAGTACTCGCCGTCGTCTTCGCCCATATCGAAGACGGGTACGATATTACCGTGGGTGAGTTGGACGACGATGCGCCCTTCGTCGAGGAATTTCGTGACGAATTCCTCTTCTTCGGCAAGATGGGGGAGGATGGTCTTGATGATGACCAACTTCTCAAAGCCCCCGGCGCCGCGGGTGCGGGCCAGATAGATCTCACCCATTCCCCCCGAGGCGACTCGCCGCAGGAGTTCATAGCGACCCAATTTGCGCTGCGCTTCAGTCATGAGCGAAATACGTGGAGCAGGTCGACGACAGGCACCAGAGCAACTACTGTATACTCCAAGCTGGGAGCGCCGTCGACTCGACTTAGCTCGCTATGCTCGCGTAGTTAGCTCGTTATGCTCGCGTGGTTAGCTCGCTATGCTCGCGTGGTTGGCTCGCTATGCTCGCGTGGTTTGTAGTTAGTAGTTGGTTGATCGATAATCGAGATGGTTGGAAATTTTGGAAATGATCGCAGGGCGCGGTTAACCACGAACAACAAACCACAAACTACTGCGAGCGAAGCGAATAGCGAGCGCAGCGAACACAAAACGACGAGGACCGAATGACCACCGTTGAGAGCAAAACCGAGGGCGAGGCATCGAGGCGGGCGCCGCTTAAGGCCAGGCTTTTGTCGCGGGCGATGCGCACGAAGCCGCTCTTTCAGACCGCCTTGTGGACCCAGATGCCTCTGCTGGCCATGGTCAGCCCTCGGGTGCTCGAGTTGAACGCCGAGCGGTGTACGGTGGAGATTCCCTTTAATTGGCGCAATCGAAATATCTTCGGGTCCATGTATTTTGCAGCCTCTATGATGGCAGCCGAGGCGACCACGGGAGGGTTGGTCTTTTTTCATGACGCGAAGCGCCCCGATGCATTTTCCTATATCGTCAAAGGTGTATCCGCCGATTTTGTGGACAAAGCTCAGTCTGACGTCACCTTCGAGTGTAGGCAGGGAGAGGTGATCGCCGAAGCTTTCGCCGAGGCCGCCGGGAAGAAATCATCGGTGGAGCGCACTCTGGAAGTAGTGGGCTGGCGCGAGGATGGAACGGAGGTGGCTCGGGTCAAAGTAGATTGGTGGTGGAGAGCCAAATGAGGGGGAGGAGACGATGAGCGAGGAACTTGCAAAGTGGGCTCCGGGGATGTCACTGGAATGGGCGCTGGTCAGTTTGACGTTTGGGATCGTGCTGTTGGCGATCATCGTGGTGCGCCTGTTTTTAGAGTTCAAGCGATTTGACGAGCCCGGCGACGACGACCTGGATGAAGCGGTTCAAACCGATTGAAAATCACTTCGAGACGGTGGCGATGAACGATGAATAGGATTAATTCTCTGAAACGCTGGGCCGTGATGCTCGTGATTATGGGCGCCACGGCCGTCGTGGCCGGTGGTGAGGTCCGCGCTGGTGATGGTCCGGAGACGTCGGCCGTTGAGCTGCCAGAGGTCCAGGACCATCCGGAGCGGATCAGGCAAATCGGCGAGTATCCCTCCCTCAAAGAGGGTATCGAAGCCGTGCTGTCGAGTAGTGAGATGCGGCGTACGACCGTGGGAATTCACGTCGAGGATCTGAACTCCAACGAGATTCTCTACAGTCATAACGCCGACCAATTGTTGAATCCGGCGAGCAACGTCAAATTGCTCACGGCGGCCGCCGTATTGGAGAAGCTCGGGCCGAGCCATACCTTTTCGACTGAATTGTCGACCCAAAAATTTGAAGACGGACGAATCGACGATCTGTTTATTCGCGGCGAGGGTGAGGCCTTTTTACTGTTTCGCGATGTCCTCAGTTGGGCCGGTGAATTGCGAATGAAAGGAGTGGAGGCCATCGACGGCGATCTGGTCATCGACGACGGCATCTTCGACGGTGCCTATCTGCCGCCAGCCTACGATATTCGCGAGTCCGACGCTGCCTGGCGAGCGCCCATCGGAGCGGTGTCGGTCAACTTCAACGCCATCTCCGTCAAGGTCGAGCCCGCCGATCAAGTCGGCCAGGCGGCCAGGGTTCGCCTCGATCCGCCCAATGACCACGTGCAGGTCGTCAATCGGGCCCGTACGACCCGGGGGGCCGTGCCGAGAATCAGCGTCAGTGCCGAAGCCTTCGGGGACGCAACTCGGGT
>SLJM01000134.1 GCA_007135085.1 Myxococcales bacterium | reverse complement strand
TGAATGCGCGCTGAATCGGTGGCCAGATTGACGGCGGCGTCGTCGACACCGTCCACGCCGCGCAGCACCGATTCGACACGGCCCACACAGGAGGCACAGGTCATCCCCGTAATCTGAATGCGCGCTGATTCAGTTTCGACCGCAGGGGAGAGGGCCTCTTCTTCGGGAGTGTGATCGGCGGATTCATCCTTCGACTCATCCCGATCTTGCGAAGATTCTCCGGTGTCGGCCAGAGAGGGCAGATAGCCGGCGTCTTCAATGGCCGTCAGGACTCGCTGGAGGGCTTCGTCGGATTGGTCGGAGACGTCGATCGAGGCAGCGTCGTTGGCCAGATCGACCTCATAGGATGCCACGTCGGAAAGCTCGTCGAGTGCGCCCTCGACGCGGGCGACGCATTTTCCGCAGGACATTCCCTCGACGTTGACGTGGATCCTTCGCATACTGCCTACCTTGCTTATGACTTCTCGTCTTTGCTGCTCTTATCGTCTTCGGCCACCACCGGACCCTCGTGCCATTCGGCGACGGGGTTATTGCGCCACCGACGCCAGAGGATGAGACCGACGATGAAGAAGCCGATCGTCGTATATTGGGCGGGCGTAAGCCCCATATAGCGAGCGTCGCCGCCCCAGCCCAATTGCTCAAAGGTCATCTGGGCGTTGACCATGTCCTCCGGTCGAGCTCGCAAAAAGTCCATCGCGAAGCGAATCGGGGAGTAGATCAGGGGCAGCAGCCACAGATACAATCCCTTGCGGCGCGGTTTACGGCTCAAGATGAAGAAGAAGATCATGATGCCCAGCCACAGAAGGGTTTCGTAAAAGCCCAGGTTGTGGCGAATGCCCCAGTCGAATTGCTCGGGAGACTCCATGGCCAATGGGAAGAGCTCGGGCACGTTGCCACCGGTCTTCTCATAAACCCAATTCCAGATGGCGAAGTCCTCGGCTTTTTGGCCGGGGTGGTCGAAGGCCAACCAGCAACCGACGCGGCCCCAGAAAAAGCAGATCGGCACCGTCCAGGCTCCTAAATCGAGCCAGCCGAGATGGTCTTTTTCGGGGTGTCGGCGCATCCAGATCATATAAGCAAGGATTCCTCCAAGAATTCCGCCGACGCTGGAGATGGAACCCCAGACCCGAATTAAGATCAGCGGATCTTCGAGGATCATATGGGGCTGGTAGGTGACGACCTCGAAGATGTGGGAGAAGATCCAGCCCACGATGATCACGTAGATCGCGAAGTTGTGGACCTCGTCCTGGGAGACGCCGAGGGTTTTTTCGCCCCGCATCCCGGCGAGGCTCACGCCCATGAGCAGACCAATGGCGATGGCCACACCGAAGGCGTGGATCTCGAGCGGGCCGAGGCCCCAGGGACCGAGTTGGGGATAGGGGAGAACCCCGAGGAAATTCATCGCAAAACTCCGTAGAATCCAAAAGCAGATAGCGCAGCAATTCGGCGCCTTGGCATTTATCGGCGTGCAGCACTACCGCAAAGTTGGCAGGGGTTCAATTGATTGAGGTGTTAAAAAATTTCCAGATTTTATGCTCGATCGAGGCGGCGGGCCAGAAAGTGGTCCGCAAGGACCAGGGCGGCCATGGCTTCGATGACCGGAACCGCACGGGGGACGATACATGGATCGTGGCGTCCTTTCTTGGCGGTAGAGCCCACCGTGCTGGCCGGTTTGAAATAAATCTTCATGCAGATGCGGCGGCCGTTGGTGATGCCTCCCTGGATGCCGTTGGCAGCGGGGCTGATGCCCGCTTCCGGTCCTGTGCCGGCGATGCCCGTATGAAATTGTTGGCCCTTCGCGGCGGCTGCCGCCGGTGCGTCGCCCAATCCTACGCCGACGACGGCGCCGACGCTCATAAAGGCATCGGCCAGGCGGTTTTTCATCTTCAAAAAGACGGGATCCCCAAGGCCTGCGGGCAGGCCGTCGATCCAGATCTCGATGACACCACCCCGAGAATCTCCCTGTTCTTTACAGGCTTTTAGTTCATCGGAGATTCGCTCGGCGACGGCGTGGTCCGGGCAGCGAGTAGCATGGCCATCGACTTGCTCCATCGTCAGATCGTGTGGAATGTCTTCGGCGATATGTGTCCCGATCTGGCGGGTAAACCCAACGATGGACACCTCGTCGGGCAGCAATAGACGTGCAAAGGAGCCGCCGATGACCCGCGAGACCGTCTCTCGTCCCGAAGCACGGCCGCCACCTCGATAATCGCGATGCTCGAATTTTTCCTCCCAGACCCGATCGGCGTGGCCGGCGCGATAATAATTGGGGTCGTAGTCTTTGCTGCGGGCATCTTTATTCCAGACGATCACGGCAATCGGCGAGCCCAGGGTCTTGCCGTCGAAGACGCCGCTCAATATCTCGGCTCGGTCCGCCTCACTTCGAGCGGTAGTAATCTTCGATTGGCCCGGCCGGCGACGATCGAGGTGGGGCTGAATATCACGGACCAGATCGACGTCGACGCCGGCGGGAAACCCGTCGATGACGGCGCCCATCGCCGTCCCGTGGGATTCCCCGAAGGTGGTCAGCCTGAGCAATTCTCCAAACGTATTGGCGCGCATCGTAGGTCCTATCGAGTTGAAGTGGCCCGTCAGGGCTGACTATGTGGGCAACTTCGGTGTGATCAGTCAAGGAGCGGATGTCGCGGATGATCCAATCAAATTCAACGCCACCCACCAACCTCGGTGGTTCGGGGCGGAGCGGGGCCATCAGCCCCAGCGGAGCCTTTCGCCCGCGCAGCCCCCAGCCTCAGCTGGGCGGGTGCGATCCGTGCCGTTTTGATGATCCGGTCGCACGACGAATCCAAAAGGAGCGTTGTGCGAGGGCCTGGGCGTCGAAGAAGATGTCACCCTGTAAATGAATCGTATTCGGAGGAGGGGGGGCGACGTCGACGTAGTTGAGGTCGAGCCAGGCTCTACACGGCGGGGTATATTCGCTATGGCGCCCGTAGAAACCGGCGGCGTTGACGATGAGATCGATATCGGAGAGTTGGGAGTGCTCTTCGCTCCAGCCCGCTCGGGCCGAGATATGAGCGACGACGGTGCATCCGTAGGAGCGAAGCCCTCGAAGGACGGCGTGACTGGCGCCGCCGCGGCCGAAGACGATGACTCGGCGAATTTCAAGACCTCGAGCTTCCAGGTGTTCCAGGCTGACAGCCATTCCGGTGGCGTCGGTGTCGGTGCCCATCCACGGGCGGTCAGCCCCGCTGGAGCGTACCAACGTGTTCAAGGCGGGCAGGTCGTCCGGGTTGGTGATCCGGTCGCTGCGAGCAGCCTCTCGTTTGAGCGGCGACGTAATAGAGAGACCGCGAATGGGGAGTTCTTCGAGGATCTGAAGGGCAACGCCCAATTTATCGCGAGGAACGGGAATCTTCAGATAACCAGTGGGCTCCTCGTCATTTTCAAGGCTGTGGCGACGATGCCAGAGATCGCCCTGGCTGGCGGTGACGGGATCGCCGATGAGGCCATCGAATTGCTCCGGGGCTTCGCCGGTGAGGTGGGGTAAAAAACCCTGAAGATCGAGGGCGCTCGGGTGGTCGGGTCGCCGTTCTCGGAGTCCAACGGGGAGATAATTGGTCTCGTTCTTTTCGGCCAGAACGGGGCGCAGCCAGGAGGCGAATGGACCGCCGGGAATCAGTGTCGACCCGTAATCGAGACCACGAATGGAGGCGACAAGGTCGAGAAATTCTCGAAGATCTTCGAAATCGCCGACGGTGGGAACGTATTTGATGATCAATTGCTGCGGCTGGAGATCGAAGTGCCGATATAGCCTGGTCGCCGCGGACCGCAGTTCCTCCAGATGAGATGGGGAAGGGCGGTGCGGATGATGGGAGAGGATAAGCTGCGACGGGCCGAGTTGAGGTGCGTTCTCGAAGAATGAGGTGACGTATCGAAGGTCAATATCCCAGGTTTGAGCATCTTTAAATCTCTCGAACCAACCCGGGGCGTCGTGTCGTAAGCTCGCCAGATAAGGGTTTTCGGCCAGCTCCGATGGACGTTCAGTGAAGACATCGCTTCTGATTTCAATACCGGCCAGACCGAATCTCTGTCGATCCCTAATGGCACGTTGCAGGTCAGCCGGAGAAGAGGGAACGAACCAGGTTTTCTGGGAGATATTATTTTCTGCCGTTGCGCAGGCCCATTTCAGAAGGGTGACTAGATCGGAGGCACAATGTTCGACGGTGCGGCCACGGGGAATGGGGAGTCGCAGATGAGCCGCTTCTCGCCATCGGGGCCTGCGAGTGCGCTCCATCCATTCCCATTCTTGTTCTTCCCTCAACTCCGGGCGCACTCTGGGGCGTTGGGAGCGGCGCACTTCGTCTGACCAGTCCTCGCGATCTAGCCAGACTATGAGAGCAGACTCACAGCGGGGCTCGACGCCGGCGCCGCAGGCAATTATCGGCGCCGGCGATTGCTCGCAGAGTGAAGTCAGGGTCTGAGCCTCCAATTCACGAAAGTGCTCGATTGAATTTTCGACCAGGTCGTCGATGCTCCGGCCGGAGCGGCGGGATACTTCTTCATCGAGATCGACAAAGGGACGATCCAGATCAGCGGCGACGAGTTGGCCAAGAGTAGATTTTCCAGCACCACGATGGCCGACCAACGCGATGGCGCCGAGACGCTGCCACTGGTCGAGTTCAGGGGAGGAACCTGTCATTTCTCGAATCGTCTTTGAGTATACAAACTTGCGATCTGTCGGCGTGTGAGCGAAGGTATTCGCGAAGCAGGTGAAGCTCAATGCGTCCCGGGCTGGAAATTCGACCACAGCCCGTGCCATACTGCGCCACCTGACGATGAGGAGCAAGAGCCCGAGCGGCCGTGTTTTGCCGCTGAGATGACCTACGGGGTAGATTTTATGATCGGATATTCAAATCGAATGCTCGCCGTAGTCCTGGCCGCCGCTTTGATGGCGGCAGCTTCTAACGTCTCGGCAGAGGAGACGCCTGAAGGCCAGGACGTGGCCGAAGAGGATGCCGTCGAGGCTGCCGACGATGAAGCGGCTGCGGAGGTCGCCGACGATGAGGCTGCCGATGACGCCGCCGATTGGGAGACGCCGCTGCGCAATCCGATCACGCCGACGATAAACCGTGAAGGCGCCATGGGCTTTCACGGCATCGCGTCGGCGATCAGCCCGGGGCCGCTAAATTTCCAGGTCGCTCTGCTCGGTGATGCAACTGGTGGAAATAGTTATATCCGCCTCAATGATCAGCATCGAATGTTGGCTGGAAACGTCGTGGTCAACGCCTCGTTTTTGGATTATTTCGCAGCCCACGTGGGGATACAGGCCCGAAATAGCCTCAATACCTACGGCCGTCCTCAGGCCATGTTGGCACAGGGCGATACGAATTTCGGTGTCACCGGTCGATATCCGGTCAGCGACGGTGTCTGGCTCGGCGGTGACCTCAGTGTCTTCGTCCCCTCCGCGTTTGGCGGGGTGGGAGTATCTGTGCCGTCGGCGACGGTGCGGCCCCGGTTGATGGCGAGCTTCGATATCGATCAGATGATGGGCGCTCAAGCCGATCTATACGTGCCGCTCATCGCCCACCTGAACCTGGGCTATCGCATCGACAACTCCGAGGGGTTGATTCCCGAGGGGACTCGCATCGATCGGGTCGAGCGCTTTGCCTACGGTATTTCGGCCTACGATATGTTCGAAATGGGCCTGGGGCTGGAGTTTCCGCTTCCCTATACCACTCCCTTTTTGGGGTGGACATTGGGCGTACCCCTCAATCCCAGCGGCGAGCCCTGTGCGGGAGACCGGGCCCTCGATTGTGTGGAGGATGTCGGCGCTGCCGCTTTCCCGCACAAACTTACGGTGGGCCTGAAAGGGGAGCCTGTGGCCAATCTCGGGCTTCACCTTGGAATCGATATCGGCCTCACTCCGGAACAAGCAGAGGGATTGCCGGCGACTATGCCCTATCAGGTGCATTTTGGGATGAGCTGGAATATCGATCCCCTGGCGACGCGCCAGATCGTCGAGCGTGAAGTGGAGACCGAAGTGGAGATCGAGCCAGTGCGCGGCATCGTCCTCGGTCGGGTGCTCGACGAAGATACTGGCGAGCCCATCGAAGGGGCGCGAATCACCTATTTGGAGCGTCAATTATCAGCACAGTTGACCAATGGCGACGGTGGTCTGTTCCAATCCTATCCCTTCGCCCCCGGTGAAGAAGTCCAATTGGAAATCTCCCATCCCTATTACGAAGTGGCCACGGCGACCTGGACGGTCGAAGAGGGAAGCGAAGAGATGGAGTTCTATCTCGAGCCCATCCCGCGCAAGGTCTGGGTCCGCGGTCAGGTGATGCTCGCCGCCGATGAGAGCGAAGAGACCGACGAAGACGCCCTGGCCCAGCCGCAGCCTGCAAGCGGAGCTCGCGTCCTGCTGCGAGGCGGCGACCGGAACGTCCTGGAATTGGACGCCGACAGCGAGGGCCGCTTCGAAGCCGAATTGGGCGCCGGGACTGTGACCGTGGCGGCCATAGTCGATGGATATCTGACGACGGGTCGCTTCTTCGAGGCCGAAGCCGACGAGGAATTGGACGTCGAATTTGAAATGCCGGTGGTCGAAAATATGCAGGCACAATTGGGTGATACCCAGATTACCGTCAGCGGCAGAATTCATTTCGAAACTGGCGGGGCGACCTTGTTGGAGCGAACCGATGAGACTCTCGATCATCTGGCAGCGGTAATTCTGGAAAATCCGGACATCCAGGGAATTGAGATTCAGGGACATACCGACGACGCAGGCGAAGATGAGGAGCTCCAAGAATTGTCTCAGGCCCGAGCCGAGGCCGTTCGTGAGGCGCTCATCAAACGTGGCGTGGCTCCCGATCACCTCGAGGCCGAGGGGCATGGTGCGAGCAGCCCGATTATGCCCAATACGTCGAGCCGAAACCGAAGCATGAACCGCCGCATCGAATTTCACATCACGGACTGACGAGCCGATATGGCGAAACCGAAGAGCGTCTACGTCTGTCAACAATGCGGTTATGAGGCGGCCAAGTGGGCCGGGAAATGCTCGGCCTGCGGCGAGTGGAACGCACTCGTCGAGGAGGTTCGCCAGAAGAACAGCGCAAAAGCCAAGGGGAGTCCGTCGTCGACGGGCCGCGCCGGGTACGGCGCCGCCGGCGGGGGCGAACCGGTTCCCATGTCGTCGGTGGCCATGGAGGCCGGTGACCGGCTGTTGGCCGAAAATGAGGAGCTCGACCGCGTCCTTGGCGGCGGCTTCGTCGCTGGCGGAGTGGTCCTGCTCGGCGGCGATCCAGGGATCGGCAAGTCCACCCTCTCGCTGCAGGTGGCGGGAATGCTGGCCTGCCGCGGTTTGAAAGTCCTCTACGTCTCCGGTGAGGAGAGCCTGGGGCAGCTGAAGATGCGCGGCGAGCGCCTCCACGTCGACGTCTCGGACGTGCTGGTTGTCGGTGAGACCAGCCTGGAGCGGGTGGAAGCTCTGGTCCAGAAGCATTCACCGGATCTTCTGGTCGTGGACTCGATTCAGACCATGGCCACCGAGGAGTTGACCTCTTCTCCGGGCAGCGTCGCTCAACTTCGAGAGGTCACGGGCTCGATCACACAGCTTGGCAAGGGGCTTGGCATGCCGACGATCCTGATCGGACATGTCACCAAAGAGGGAGCCATCGCCGGACCGAAGGTGTTGGAGCATATGGTGGACACCGTGCTCTATTTCGAGGGACAGGCGGGGATGAACTACCGAATCCTTCGAGCCGTCAAAAATCGCTACGGATCGACCAACGAGATCGGTGTCTTCGAGATGCGCGGCGACGGGCTCAACGCCGTGGAGAACCCGTCGGCCATGTTCTTGGCCGAGCGTCCCGTGGGCGCCCCGGGCAGCGTGGTTGTCCCCATCGTCGAGGGTACGCGCCCGCTGCTGGTAGAGGTTCAGGCCCTGGTGAGCGCCACCAAATTTGGCCCACCCAGGGTGACCGCCGTGGGGATGGACCAGAACAGGGTGCTCCTATTGCTAAATATCCTGGAGAAGCGGGCGGGCTTGAAGATCACCGATCACGACGTGTTCATCAACGTCGCCGGTGGGGTCAAGGTCGCTGAACCGGCCGCTGACCTGGGGGTGGCGCTGGCCATGGCGTCGAGCTTCAAAAACAGGCCTCTTCCGCAGGATACGGTCTGTTTTGGGGAAATGGGGCTGACCGGAGAAGTACGAGCCGTGTCGCGGGCGGCGGGGCGGCTGATGGAAGCCCAGAAGTTGGGCTTTCGAAGGGCCATCGCCCCTCGTAGCAATACGGCAGGAGTGGAGACATTTCTCGAGGGAAATGAAGAGGCGCTGTCGGAGCTCCGCTATGAGGGGGTGCGAGACCTGGGGCAGGCCTTGCGGGCAGCGAAGCTCATCGACAGCGCCTGAAGGGGCGTCAGTTCATCTCAATTAGGAGGGCATGGCCACCCACTGGTTGCACCAACCAGCCGGGTGGAACGGTCCGGGAAGGATGGCGCAGCCTCCGCAGTTCTCGCCGGCAGCCGGCTCTTGCCAGTGGACGCAATTATCGCATCGCTCCTGGGGGTTGGGCGTCTGATCGACGTATTCGAAGGCCTCGCGGTTGGCGATCTCGTCGTCGGTCAGATCAGCGAGGGCCTGTTCATCATTGCAGCTAAATTCGTCATTGGCCGGGGCTTCGTCTTCTTCGTCGACGGTGGGCTCCGGCGGATCGCAGGCCGAGAGCAGGGAACCTGCGCCGAGGGCGGCGGCGCCCAAGAGGGCAGCTCGTTCCAGGAATTGGCGACGATTGAGAAGTTTTTTGTCCGACATGCTAAGACCTCGTGGATAGAGTTACGCTAAATTGTGACACACCAGATAATATAGGGGCCACGACGCGAAGCAAAAAATGACATTTTGTCGCGGTGGGCTCGCTGCGCTCGCGGGATTGGTTGATCGATGATCGAGATGAGTCGAAACTTCGGGGGCTGATCGGAGGGCGCCGTTAACCACTAACAACAAACCACAAACAACCGTGAGCGACGCGAACGTAGTTTATTCTCGTGGGGGATAGCGATCGAGTTTTCGCTGCAGCGTGCGGCGATGGATGTCGAGACGTCGGGCTGCTTCGGAGATATTGCCCTCGCAGTCGGCGAGGACTCGTTGAATATGCTCCCACTCTGCTCGGGCCAGGGAGGGAGCCTGGTATTCGTGCTCTGCCCCTGACATGGGCGGTTGTTCACCGCGGGAGAAGGCGGCGATGATATCATCGGCATCGGCCGGTTTTTGAAGATAATTGACCGCCCCAAGGCGTACGGCGTCGATGGCGGTGGCGATGGAGCCATAACCGGTGAGGACCACGATTCGTGTGTGGCAGTCGATCTCGAGGAGATCTCGGACGACCTCGAGACCGTTTTTACCGGGCATGCGCAGGTCGACCACCGCCCATTCCGGGCTCTCTTCACGGGCATTGGCGATGGCCTGAGTGTGATTTTCGGCTTTGCGAACGTCAAAGCCTCGGTCCTCGAATGCCCGTGCCAGACGATCGCGAAAGATCTCGTTATCGTCGACGATAAGCAGGGATTGAGCGTCACTCATCTATTACCTCAGCAGGGGGGGATAAGCTCAACGAGGGGGACGAATCGGAATCTAGAGCAGATGCGGCAGCGGTCGTGCCTGGAAGGCGCACGGTGACGCAGGTACCCTCGCCGACCTGGGAGTCAAAATGAAGGTCTCCACCGATTTTTTCAACCAATGTTCTCGCCAAAAAGACACCGAGCCCCATTCCGGCGCCGGTCTCTCGAGTGGTGAAAAAGGGTTCGCCCACCCGCTCCAGGACCGAGGGGGGCATGCCCACGCCGCGATCACAGATCTGGAGGAGTAGATCGTCACCGTCGTCGTGTGCGCGAAGCTCCACTGGTTGCTGGGGATCGGCGAGCAACGCGTTGTTGACCAGCCCTCGAAGGGCCTGGCCCAGTGCGGTGGGGGGAACGGTCAGGCTGGCCTGGCGATCGGTGATCAAGACCACATCGACCCGGTCACGATCGAGGCTGCCGTCGAGGATATGCTCGATGAGCTCCGAGACGGCCACTGGGCGGGCGAACTCGCCGGGCAATTCGCCGGCATCGGCCGACATCTGGCGCAGGATATCGCGACATCGGTCGACCTGATCGCGAATCAGCGCGGCGTCTTTGACGTAATGCTCGGCGATCTCTTCGCGCTCCAGACCGCGCTCCAACTCCTTGGCCACCAGGGCGATCGTGGAAAGGGGGGTGGAAAATTCATGGGCTGCACCGGCGGCCAGGGTGGCCAGGCTGGCCAATTTCTCGCTGCGCAGTTGGGCCTCACGGATCTGGCGCAATTCATGATCGCGGTCGTTCAATGTCTTTTGAATCATATTGATGAAGAAGGCGATCACCCCGGCGGAGACGACAAAGGCCATCCACCGCCCCTGGGTTTCGAGACTCCAGATATCGGGTTGGGTGGCCCAGGGAAGATAGTGGGCGGTCTCGGAGACGAAATGGAGCCCTACGAAGGCGATAGCGCTGACCAGGGTCACTCCCCAGGTCCACAGGGGGCGAAGGACCAGGGCCGCCAGTGCGACGTGGATCAAATAGAGCAGGCCAAAGGGGTTGGCAGCCCCTCCGGTGATCGCCAGAAGGGTGGTCAAAAAGACAATATCTGCCAGGAGGACCAGGGCGACCATGGGCTCCTTGCGTGGCTTTCCGGTACGGCCCCAGGCGATAAGAGCCAGATTTGAGATCACCTCCACCACCAGGATGGCGGCCAAGATAAAATAGGGCAGGGCCAATTCCAAGAACGCCCAGGAGGCGATGACCACCGCGGTCTGGCCCGTGATTGCCACCCAGCGAAGGCGAATGAGCCAGGCGAAGTTGAGGCTGTGGATGTCTCGAGAAGCCCGCAGCACTTCCAGGGGCGAATCTGGAGAGGGAGGTGGGCTCTGTGTCGATATGGAGGGATGGGACATATTTTCCAGCACCAGGGCACAATACGACGTGGGTCAAATCAACAATCGAGCGAGAAGGGCTCGAAATTCCCGACCCGACGATGAATGTACAATGCCTCGGGGATGTGGCAAAATGAGGAGCGCCAATGAGCGCCACGATCACGATGAAGCAGTCGCCTGGAGTACCATCTGGGGTAGCGGGTAGCCCGCTGCCGTTGGAGACGCGAGGAAATTCGATCCAATGGTTTCGCAGATGATGTCGCTGACGGTCCTGAGCGGACCCGACGAGGGGATGACCAAGAGTTACCGCCAGCCCCGGGTGACTATGGGCAGGGACCACAGAAACGACTTCGTGCTCACTGACGGGTTCGTGTCCAACCGCCACGCCGAATTGGTGGTCGCCAATGGAGAGATTCTCTTTCGCGATCTGAAGAGTCGCCATGGCTCGACGGTGGTCAGTGAAGAGATCTCGAAAAAACTTCATAACAACGACCAGCCGACCCACGTGCCGGTTCGTGACGGGGCAGAGGTACAGGTGGGCTCGACGCTGATTCGGTTGACCATTGCCTCGGCGCCGGAGACAGGGCGCCATAGCGCCGAGTTAATCGACGACGAACGAGTCAAGAAAACCAACCAGGAGGCAGTCGACGGTGAGCATCTCATCACCACGGCACACCAACCGGTGCAGACGATCAATCGTCGCCTGCAGAGTGCCGACGGGCGCCTGGCCATCTTGTTCCGGCTGGCGGGAGAGCTCAACGGTCTGACTGCCCTGGACGAGATCCTCGATCTGATCGTGGAAACCACCTTCGATGCTTTCCCGGCGACCAATTTCTTTGCCCTGACCCTGGGCTCCGATCCGGAACTGCTGAGCACCCAAGAACCGTATATGACGCGCACTCGTGGCCAGATCCCGCTGCCCGAGGATGACGCCCCTCTGCTCAGTACGAGTATCTTGCGCCGCGTGGCGGAGTCTCAGGACAGTGTTCTCTTTACCAAGGACTCACTGGGGACGGAGGTCACCCAGTCGATCTTGGACGCTCAGATCACGGCCTGTATGTGTGCACCGCTGGTGGGGCAGAAATCACTGCTCGGCTTGATGCAGGTCGACACCCGTGGGCGTGGGACGCTATTTACCCGCAAAGATCTGGAGCTATTCAATATTCTGGCTTCAAATGCGGCTTTCGCCATCGAGCGGGCTCGACTCACGGAGAGCATCGTCGAGATGTTCGAGGGGTTTGTGGCGGCAAGCGTCAACGCCATCGAGGCCCGTGACCCGGTCACGGCCGGTCATTCCGAGCGTGTCGCTCACTATACGGTGTCGCTGGCCGAAGTGGTCAACGAGATCGAGACCGGCAAATTACACGATATCTATTTCGACCCTGACGAGCTGCGTGAGCTTCGCTATGCGGCGCTGCTCCACGATTTTGGAAAGATCGCGGTCAGCGAGAACGTCCTCCAGAAAGGGGCTCGCCTGCCTCCGGAGACGATGCGCCTCATCGCCCAGCGCTTCAATACGATCAAGGAGCTGGCCTATCGGGATTGGCTTCGCGGTCATATTCGCAAATTAGAGGCCAAAGAAATCGGGCCCGATCCGGGAGCCCTGGCGGCGATCGACAAGCGGTACGAAGAGTTTTGCGGGGAGCTCGACGAGATCTACGAGTGGCTCCAACATATCTCGACGAAGGGCTTTCTCGAGGAAAAAGAGATCGCCAAAATTCGGCAGTTGGGTGAGCAGACCTTCCGAAGTTTCGGGGGCGGGCTCCATCCCTATTTATTGCCCATGGAAGTAAAGAATCTGTGTATCCAGAAGGGGACGCTCAATGAGGAGGAGTGGGTCGAGATGCGAAGCCACGCCGCTTTGAGCGAGTCCTATCTATACCAGATTCCATGGAGCGACGAGCTTCGCCAGATCCCCTGTATCGCCGGGGCACACCACGAGAAGCTCGACGGCAGCGGATATCCCGAGGGCCTGGCCGGTGAAGAGATCGTGCCTCAGGTGCGGATGTTGACCATCTCCGATATCTTCGACGCCCTCACGGCCAGCGACAGGCCCTATCGCAAGGCGGCGAGCATCGATCGGGCGCTCCAGATTCTAGGTTGGGAAGCGGACGAAAAGAAATTGGATGCCGAATTGGTGGAGGTCTTCGGTACGATCGTCATTCCCAAGATCAAAGACGACGTCCCCCGGCCAAACGATTGATAATCACCGGGGAGGGGGAGTTCAGGTAGATGGCAGATGGGCGGGACGGTCCAGGAGGTGTTCCAATTCGATGAGACGCTCAAAATAGGTGATTCGCCGCTTCAGGTCGCAGGTTCGGGCGGCGCCGTAGCCGCTCCAAAAAGCCCGCTCGGCGGCCAGGTGCTCACCAAAGATGCGGTGGATGCGAAGAGATGCGATATCATATTCCGGCGGTCGCAGAGCGGCGGCGCCGAAGTCCAACACGCCGACCACCCTGTATTGCTCGGTGGATACGGCGATCCGTGAGGGCGTGAGCCGACCCACGGTCCAGGCGCTCCTTCCGTGGGGATGAAAGGCGCTCAATTCGTTGCGCAGTGCAGCTAAGACCTGGACGGATTGGTCTCGCACGACGTCGCTGTCCAGGGCGCGAAGGCGGATGCCCAGGATGCGAAAATTCTCGGCCATAAAAGCGTTGAACGTATGGAACGAACTCTCTTGACCAACGTCGCCAAACCCCGGAGGGGCCGGTATGTCGTGGAGGTTGCGAAGCCAACGACCCAGGCTCTCGAAGAGAGATTTTATTCGCGGCAGTGATGCTCCTTGCAGATCCAACGCCGACAGAGGAGCGAGCTTTTCGGTTGTTCCCACGAGGCTGGTCTGGTCGTGGCGCCTCGTCGGCAGGGGACGATAAACTTCACCCACTCGATCGAGGAATCGTAGATGACGCTCCAGGCTATTGGTATCGGGCCACCGAAACAACCAGGACCGCTCCTCGTCGTTGGCATATTCCATCCACTGCCAGTGGTGGTCGCCGGCGATGAGGGGGGCTGCGGAGTTGGCTGTGGTGTCGAAGCTCAATGGGGTTTGCCTCGTTCGCCTATTGGAGGCAGGCGTCGGGTTTTGTTTGGTCGCGATCATCGAGCATATAGCCGATGGTGCGGACTACGTCTCGGCAGGTCGTTGGATCGCGAGTCTCCTCACCGAGGGCCAGGCAGGCCGTGCCCATTCCCTCCATATCGGCGACGGCTTCACAACATTGAAGCATCTGTTCACACTCGGGAGCGCGACAGCCGAAAGTGGCGACGAGCGCAAAGAGAAGAATTGTGGGGAACAAATGAAGGCGTTTCATGTGGTTTCCATGATGGGCCGGGTGAGCGAGGTTGAAAGGAGCGTCCTCTCCGACATTATTGGTACCTGTCGACGACGAGAAAAGTAAAGTATCGGAAGCCAGAGGCTGCAGCTAACAAAACGCAACGACTGTAACGACACGTGACCTCACGATAAATTCCCGTAAGATGGTATGAGGGAACGACACAACGAGATGGCACGAAGGAAGGACCACCGGTGGGCGAACTGGAAGATGCGCCACAACTTATCGGTCGATACGAGTTATTGACTCGATTGGCCACGGGAGGAATGGCGGAATTATTCCTGGCACGGGAGCGCGGCCTGGCCGGTCTGGAGCGCATTGTGGTGGTGAAGCGAATTCTGCCACATCTGGCCGATCAAGAGTCCTTCGTGGAGATGTTCTTGCGCGAAGCCCGGATCGTGGCCCGCCTTTCTCATCCCAACGTGGTTCAGATCTACGAGTTGGGCCAGGAATCGCAGACCTACCATATCGCCATGGAGTATATCCACGGCTCGACGGTGCGAGAGTTGTTGCTGTTGGCTCAAAAGCAAGGGCGGGTCATGCCAATCGACGTGGCCACGACGATCGCCGAGCAATCATGTCGGGGCCTCCACGCCGCCCATGAATTATGCGATCTCGACGGCCAACCCCTGGGGTTGGTCCACCGCGACGTATCTCCTCACAACCTGATGTGTACCACCGACGGGCACGTGAAGTTATTGGACTTCGGGGTTGCCAAGTCCACATCGGCGAGTGTGGAGGCGACCTATTCGGGCAATTTGAAGGGCAAATTTGCCTATCTATCACCGGAGCAATGCCTGCACGAACCACTGGATAGGCGATCTGACGTCTTCGCCATGGGCATCGTCATGTGGGAGATGTGCACCATGCGCCGGTTGTTCAAGCGCAAGACCGAACTGGAGATGATGCAGTCCATCACGGGCGGGAAGGTGCCGGAGCCCAAGAAGTTCCGACCCGATCTTCCAGATCCGATCCAGGAGGTGATCATGCGGGCCCTGGCCGTCGATCGAAATGATCGATTTGAGTCGGCCGAGGCAATGCGAAGGGCCTTGAGTGAGGCATCTCAGGCCAGCGGTCTGTCGATTGACGAGGGGCCGGTCGTAGATTTTATGGACGAGGTGGCAGGTGAGCGGCTCGCCGAGCGACAGGCCACCGTCGAGAGCGCCTGTGAGCGAAAGCTCACCGGTGCTGAGCGGCGACGACTGCTCCACATGACGGGATCCACGTCGAGCCGGTCGATGTCGCAGATTGACGAGGATGGGCCCACCATCGTGGAGCGTCCCGGTGAAGTTGGATCGACGCAGCAGACGGCGGCCGACGAGATTCGTGAGCGTGCCGAAAGGGCTCGAACTTCCACGGGCAGTCAGTCAGTTTCGGAGACCGAGACCGCTGCTCATGATGGTGAGACGACCAGGGCGAGCCGGTCGGGGACGATCCTGAACACAGCGTTGATCACCGTGTTGGTGGGAGTGATTCTGGCGTTTTTCTTCATCGACTTTGATAAGGAAGAGCAAGAGCCTGTGGCAGAGGAAATGGCGGTCATCGCCGATGGCGAGGAGGACTCGGGCTCGTCCCCTGAAGAGCCGGACGAAGAGCCTCCCATCGAGGTCAGCGGAGAACCGATTCCCATTGGCTGGCCGCCAACGATCGATCTCGACGTCCTGGCCGAGGAAGTGGCGCCTCTGCACAGATACCTGGAGAAGGCGACGGGCCGGCCCATTCCCAAGGTGTTCGCCGAGGACTATACGACCCTTGCGGAAATGTTAAATGACGGCGAAGTGGCGGCGGCCATGCTTCCACCGACACTCTACGTGCTGGCGGGCAATCATTATGAAGATGTAGAAATCCTGGTCATGAAGGAATTCGACGGCACGGTTTCGAGCGACGGATATTTGCTGACCCGGCGAAACGATATGGTAAACTCCGTGGCCGCTCTGGAGGGCGAGACCTTTTGTTTCGTCGATCCCGCATCGACCTCGGGCCATCTGTTGCCGCGTGCTTATTTGAGGCGCAATGGATATGAGCCGGAGGAGTTTGTGGGGGCCATCCATTGGAGCGGCGATCATTTTCAGGGGATTCGCGACCTGATCGACGGCAAATGCCGGGCGGCTGCCGTCTACTCCGGGGCCCACGCCACGGCCGAGGGCTACGGGATTCCCACCAGTCAGGTGAGCCTGTTGGGGGTCACCGGTCGGCTCCCGCAGGACGTGGTGGCCGTGACCTCGGCCATCGATGAAGAAGATCGTCAGTTATTGCTCGAGGCCCTGTCGGATTTCGATCCCCAGGAGGAGTTCGGTCTTAACTTTCTGGGGCAGAATCAGCGAATCACGGGATTTGTCGTCCGCGGAGAGGATGATTTCTCCCAGCTTCGCACCGTCGTCGAGGAGGAAGGCCTCAAATTCTCCGACCTCTGATCTCAGCCCAAAACCTGTGAACTCAGTCCAATAGATGGATTGTGATTTCACTGCCATCTTTGACGTGAGATCGGCCCTCTTCGATGATTCCAAGGGCGTTAATGCCGGCGAATAATGCCGGATTTCCCGAACTCTGGTGGGGGCGGGGCTGGAAGGCCAGAGATTGTCCCTCCGAGGAGACTCGGCCCGCCAGATAGGTGCGGCGGCCTCGTGAACCATTGACCTGACCTCCCCGTAGGACGGCTGTGGTGTGGGGCAGGGGAGCCTCGGCGATGGAGGCGCCCTGGGCCACGGCCAGTGCAGGGCGAACGTAGAGGTGAAAGGAGACGAAGCCGGCCCCCGGGTTGCCGGGCAGGCCGATGAGGGGCACCGGCCGAGTCCCGCTGTGGGCCACCCCGAAGGCCAAGGGCTTGCCTGGTTTGATTCGCACCTTCCAGAAAGTCATGCCGTCACATAATTCGTCGACCACGCTTCCCACGTGATCGTGATCGCCGACGGAGACACCGCCGCTGCTCAACACCAGATCGCAATCGGCGACGGCCTGTTGGAATGTCCTGTAGATGGCCTGGCGATCGTCGGGAGCCGTGGGATAGACCCGGGGGACTCCACCGTGGTCGGTGACCAGAGCTTCGAGCATATAGGCATTGCTGTTGATGATCTGACCTGGTCCGGGGGTCTGTCCCAGATCGACGAGCTCGCTGCCAGTGCTGATGATGGCCACGCGAGGACGGGCGTGAACCTCGACGATGGGACGTCCGAAACTGGCGATCATGCCGATCTCGGCACCGCCAAGTTTGGTGCCCGGCCAGATCGCCGTGTCGCCGGCGCTCATATAGGTGCCGCCATAGCGGATATTTGCACCTTTGCCGGCGGCGGGGCTCTCCTCGATGGTGACCCGGCCCTCCACTGCGTTGCACAATTCTCGGGGGACCACCGTATCAGCCCCGGAAGGGATAGCTGCGCCGGTGGAGATGACAAAAGCCTGGCCCGGTTGGACCACCTGGTCGGCAGGCGAGCCGGCAGCAGACTCGCCGGTGATATCCAGCGTCACCGGAATTGGGTTGAGATCGTCCCACCGCAGGGCGTAGCCGTCCATCGCGGAGTTATCAAAGCGCGGCGAATTCCAGGGCGCTCGAATAGGCTTGGCGAGAAATCGCCCCGCTCCCGCGCCGAGGTGGACTCGCTCCACACTGGTCGCGGGAATGCGCGAGAGGATCTGCTCTTGAGCTTCTTCGACGGCGATGAAAGTGGGCATATATCTCAGTCCTGGGCCTCATCGAGTGACACCACGTCCGGCGGCGGCTCAGACCAGTCGGGCTCTCCACATGGAGCGTCGGCGAGCCGATCCGGGTCGGGGGCATCGTCGTGGACGAATGGCGTCTCCCTGGGAGTTTGATCGTCGCTTATGTCAGCGCCCCCGCAGCCCATCAGACAGACCGTGGCCAGCCAGACCGCCGACATGGCGAGGGCGAATGAGCGATTGATTTGTTTTTTCACGGCCACTCCAGGCTAAAAAAGAGCTCAGTCTCCGCTGCATTCCGCGTCGCCGCTTCGATCGATGCCAAAATAGAAGTTTTCGCAATAATCGAGGGAAAGCGCGCCCTGGAAATCATAGCGAACGTTCAGGAAGTAGGCGGGATCGAGAAACCAGGTGCCTCCGGAGTTGATATCCGTGCTGCGCAGCCAGGAGTAGGGGAGGTTGCCGTAGCTCGGATCGTCGGAGGTGCACAACGAGCGAGGCAGGAAGAGGGGAACGTCGCCTCGCCCTGTGGGCCGTTGAGCGTCGACGGCCTCACTGCCCGGGTCGTAGGTGAATCGAAGACCGCCGAATAGTCCACACGATTGATCACCGATATGCATCCACATGGGATCGATGAAGGGGAGCAATTCGTAGGTGATCTCCGGATAGCCCGAGTCGCCCACCGCGGCGTCTTCATAGGTCTGGGCCGTATCGCCGGCGCGAAGGACGATGCCCTCTCCGCTGGGAAATTGCTCGGCCGTGCCCGGACAGGAGCGCACCGTCCATCCCAGATCCTGGCGATCGTGCCAGAAGCAGGCCACGTGCTGTCCGGAGGGGATAAACAGCGGATAATGGGTGTCGTCGACCAGATGGTCGGCGTCGAATTCGCGGGTGGAGTTGGCCCAGTTGTCGGTGCGGGCCTCCACGTCGGAGGAGTCGGGGATATAGGCGGCTCGGTCGTCTTTGCGAGGGGTGTCGTCGGTGTGGACGCCGTCGATCATCTTGACCTCCAGGGTCTCCTTATCGACGACGACGACGATGCCCGTCAGATCGTGTTCTCGCAGGTTGCTCATGGAGCTGCGCCGGGCGCTATAATAGAGCACATATTGGATAAAATAATGGGATTCGGTGGTGATCACCGAGTAGTAGACATGGGCCGGGACGGTGGCGTTCGATTGCTGTGACGCATTTTTATTGCCCGACACGTCCAGGCTGCCGGCGAAGTCGATCCGGGTCGGGATATCGACGTTGACGTCGGGGAGGTCGGTCTCGGCCGTCTCCTGGTAGACGATGGGAGCGAAGAGCTCGGCCAGGATGGCGTGGTCTTCGTTGGCTTCCCATTCGGTGATGAAGTGGGTTTCTTTGCCCTCCACCAATTGCTTGCCGTTTTCACCCCACAATGATCCGTCGTCGATGGATACCGTATAGCGCGTGGCCTCCCACAGGGGCTCAGTGGGCGTGAGCACCACCTCTTGTTCGTCGGCCAGGTATTCCACATCGACGTTGATCTGCTCCTGGTCAGGAGTCCAGAGGCTGATGCCTCCCTGGAAGATGCCGAATTGAGTGTTCATCGGTTTGTCGAAGGTCACGCGAATCTGCGTATCCAAAGACACGCCCGTGCTGCCATCGCCGGGGCTCACGTTGGCCACGGTCGGGGCATCGGGGTCGGGCTGTTGATTATTGGTAGGGGTCTGGTTGTTCTGGTTGGTCTCGCTGTTCTGGTTGGTCTCGCTGTTCTGGTTGGTCTCGCTGTTCTGATTGCTCTGATTGTCTAATTCTTCGACACAACGATTGATATCGTCGTCGCAGAAATAGCCCACGCCACAGTCGACGTCGCCCTCACAATAATCGTCGGGAACTTGCTCACAGACGCCATCGATGCAGGCCAACCCGGTGGCGCAGTCCGACGAAGTGGAGCAAGTGGCGGCGTCATCACTGGATGCGCAGGCAACGAGGGTGATGGAAAGCAAGAAAGCAGCGACGAGGAGGGTGATTCGATAAGCGGCGGACATGGTGCCTCCAGGGGAACATCCGTGGTCGAAAGTAGCGGCGGAATCGTAACAGACTTAACAGGTCGTTTCTACCCCGGAGAGTCGGTCGGGAATGGCAGGGGGGGCCTGCCGAGTTGTCACTGCAACCCATCTGCGGTAAGGGTGACCGCCCCTGCGGCCTTCCTCCGCTGAGAACGTCGAGTTTTGGGAGATCATGTCCTACGAATTTTTCATCGCCCTGCGCCACCTCAAGAGTCGAAAGAGCAGCTTCGTTTCGACGATTACGGTCATTGCCGTGCTGGGAGTCTTTTTGGGCGTTATGGCCCTGACCAGCGTGATCGCCGTCACCGGTGGTTTCCAGCAGGCCTTCCAAGATCGTGTGCTCGGGATCAATAGTCATCTCTTGGTGATGCAATTCGGCACCGATTTTCGCGACTACCACGAGGTCCAGGAGACCATCGAGGGCTATGATGGAGTGGTCGCCACCAGTCCCTTCATCTTTCACGAGATGATCGCCAACCGTGGCAATAAATCGGCCGGTGTGTTGGTCAAGGGCATCGAGCCGTCGACGGCACAGTCCGTCAGCGATATCCCCAAATATACGGAACAAGAGGGGGTGGTGGCCGACCTGGAGTTCGATCGCTTCCCCGAAGACGGTCAGGTCGAGGTGCCGCGTATTCTCCTTGGGCGGTCGTTGGCCGATAAGATCGGCGCCGAGCCAGGCGATATGATCCAGTTGACCAGTCCCCTGGAGAGCATGGGGGCGGCGGGCTGGCAGGCCGGCGGGCAGACCCCGTCGAGTCGAATGTTCGAGGTGGCCGGGATCTACCGGAGCGGATTTCACGACTACGACGACCGCATGGTCCTCGCCGATTTTCGGGCCCTCCAGGATTTCTTCGACCAGGGCGACACCGTCACCGGGGTGGACGTGCGCGTCGAGGATGTCTTTGCCGTGGGCCACCTGGTCGAGGAGCTGCGCGCCGACCTGCCGGAATCGCGCTACCGCATGCTCGACTGGCGTCAGCTCAACCACAACCTCTTCACCAGTCTGGGGCTGCAGCGATTGGTGCTGGGGATTCTCTTCTGCTTTATCGTCCTCGTCGCCAGCTTCAATATCGTTTGCACCCTGATCATGATCGTCCTCGAAAAGAATAAGGAGATCGCCATCCTCAAGTCGATGGGGGCGAGTAATTTCGGGGTGATGCTGACCTTTATGCTCCAGGGCACGATCATCGGATTCGTGGGCACCATCAACGGCCTCATCGGAGGCCTGCTGGTCTGTCTGGGCATCCGCCATACCAACTTTGGGCTCGATCCGGAGATCTATATGATCGATCACCTGCCGGTGCGGATCGTGCCCCTCGAATTCTTCCTGGTCGGTGTGGTGGCCATGGTGATCTGCCTGATCGCCACCGTGGGACCGGCCTGGTGGGCGTCGCGAATGCGCCCCGTCGACGGCCTCCGCTACGACTGACGCGCTACGCTTCGCTCGCGCGTCGGGATGGAGGGCGCTTACGCGCCCGGGGTGGAGCGCCTGACGGCGCGGGGTGGAGGCTGCTTGGCAGCCGGGGTGGAGCGGCTGGACTACGCCGCGGGTAAACTGCCCATCGAGTTTGCTCCGCCACCCAGTCTTGATCAGATAATTTCCACCGAGGAATGTTCGACGATGTCGATGAACCGTCGTTCCCGGGCCTGCAGTCCAGGCCCTCCATCCCGCGCCCGGAGGGCGCTCCACCCCGGGTGCGCAAGCACCCTCCACCGCCAGCGCACGAGCGAAGCGCAGTGCGCTACGCGTGAGCGACGCGAAGGGAGCGTCCTAATTCGTCGGCGTGTCGGCGGTGGTGTTGGGCGTCGCCCTGACGGCCCGTCGCCGCCAGCGCACGGGCCAGATAGTCGTGGCCGCGAAAGACGTCTTTGGGCACCGCTCGTTCCGTGGCTCGGCGCAGGCTGGCTCGCAGGTGATCCAGGGCCTGGTCGACCTCTCGGCCCAGATGACAGAGGGCCAGGGCCCGCAGGTCGCGAGCACGTTGCTGGCTGTAGTTTGCGCCGTGCTCCTGGGCAAATCCGATGATCTGATTGGCCCAGGTGGTGGCTTCCTCATAGCGCTCGAAATGAACGGAGAGCACCGCCCGCTCTCGAAGCAACTCGATGGCCAGGGCCACCAGGTCGTGATTGTTGGCCAGCCCCAGAGCGTTATCATAATGGCCGCTCGCCGCGTCGGCGTTACCCAGGTGGGCCTGGAGACGCCCCTGGGCGATGGCCGCTCGACATTGCACGGAAGGGTAGGGAACGGAGGCCGCCAATTGTTGGAGGTCCTCGATGGGGCGC
>SLJM01000407.1 GCA_007135085.1 Myxococcales bacterium | reverse complement strand
GCTCGCCGAAGCTAAATTGCTCGGCCAGATCGGCGATGGCCTCCATCTGATCGGCCGTGGCGTCGCCGGGAGGCACGTCGGGGGTCTTGAGCGACAGGTAGACCACGCGGTAGCCGTCGACCTTATGGTCATCCGTATTGCATCGGAACCATGAGCCGAACTGCAGATCGTCGTCCAGCTTTTCTTCGAGCTCCCTCTTGGCCTCCACAGCGGCTGCTTCGTAGTCGTGGGGCTCGAAATAGCCTTTGACCCGATCGATCTCCTCGTCGGTCAGAGTCAGAGAGCCGCCCTTGATGCGGGCCCATTCTTCCTCGACGCGGCGAGTAAATTCGTCGACGCCCAGGGTCTTGACGAGGATTTTGATGCGGGCTTTGAATTTGTTATTTCGGTCGCCGAATTGGTTGTAGACCCGAAGGATCGCCTCCGTATAGGAGAGCAGATGCTTCTTGGGCAAAAAGTCGCGGATCGTCTTGCCCAGCACGGGCGTTCGACCCAGTCCGCCGCCGACGATCATCTGAAAGCCCACCTCGCCATCGTCGTTTTCGACCAGCCGCACGCCGATATCGTGGACGATGACCGCCGCCCGATCCTGTTTGGCGCCCGTAAAGGCGATCTTGAATTTGCGGGGCAGGTAGGAAAATTCGGGGTGAAACGTCGACCACTGGCGCAATAACTCGCAATAGGGCCGGGGATCTTCGATCTCGTCGGGAGCCACGCCGGCCAGGTGATCGGTGGTGACGTTTCGCACGCAATTACCGCTGGTCTGAATGGCGTGCATCTCCACGTCGGCCAGCTCCTCGAGGATCGTCGGCACGTCCTCGAGTTGGGGCCAGTTGTACTGAATATTCTGGCGGGTCGTGAAGTGGCCGTAGCCCCGGTCGTATTCGCGGGCGATATGACCGAGCCGCCGAAGCTGCTCCGACGACAATAGGCCGTAGGGCACGGCGACGCGCATCATATAGGCGTGGCGTTGCATATAGAGACCGTTCATCAGCCGAAGGGGCAGAAATTGCTCTTCTGTGAGCTTTCCGGCCACTCGGCGACGGACCTGATCTTTGAATTCCTCGGCCCGCTCGGTGACGATCTGCTTGTCGTATTCGTCGTAGGCGTACATCCAGTTTGCTCCGTAAACGGTCAGTGCGGTTTTGCGTAAATCGTTGAATTAACTCGGTCTACAACTGGGGAAATGGGTCAAACTCTCTGCGTTCTTCGCGACCTTTGCGGTGGATCCACACACTCCATGATCGCACCTCTCAAGGCGACGACGTCGCCGACGATCAGCGTCGCCGGCGGCCGCAGCTCAGCGGCGCGGACGGCGTCGACGATGGTGTCCACCGTGGCCTGGATGGTCTGTTGGTCTTCTGTGGTGCCGCGGCGGATCATGGCCGCCGGGGTGGCGCCGTCGACGCCGGCTTTGCGAAGGGATTCGACGATGAGCTCCAGGCGTCCCACGCCCATCAAAAAGACCAGGGTGCCGCCGGCGCGGGCCAATTCGGTCCATCGCCGGGCCAGCTCTTCCTTTGATTCCGTGCCGCTCATGCCGGTGATCACCGAAAAGTGGGTGGTCACGCCCCGGTGGGTCACGGGGATGCCCGCAGCGGCCGGGGCGCTGATGGAGCTCGAGATGCCGGGGACGATCTCCACCTCAATGCCGCGCTCGCGAAGATAGATGGCCTCCTCGCCGCCGCGGCCGAAGACGAAGGGATCGCCGCCCTTGAGGCGGACCACGAAGAATCCTTGAGCCGCTTCTTTGGCCAAAAGTCCGTTGATCACCGATTGAGAGGTGCGCTTTTCGCCGGGGATCTTGCCCACGTCGATAAGTCGCGCGTCTTCGCGGCAGACCTCGAGGAGGCGCTCGTCGGCCAGGTGATCGTAGAGGACTACGTCTGCCCGACGGAGCATCCGATCTGCCTTGATGGTGATCAGCTCCGGATCACCTGGACCGCCGCCGACGAGGGCGACTTTTCCTGGTTGCGATTTGGTGGTGTTGCGGTCCATCGATACCTCTCAAGTGCGCTTACTTCCGACTCGCTCAAATAAATCTTGAGGATTAAACCATAGTAAGTCAATAGGAATTGATTGATTAAGTCAAATTAGTTGGTTATGATGCCTCCTGTCAGAGAATGAAGAAAACCGATGAGGCCTAGACGATGACTGACCATTACGACGATTTAGAGATCGCTCTTGAGACTCCCGAGAAGGTGCGATCATTGCGCCTGAAAAAGCAGACCCTCGACGGTTTGCCAGAAGAGATCGAGGAATTTCCAAGCCTTGAGCGCCTCGACGTCTCCCGTGGATCTTATGCGGCGTTTCCCGGGCCCGTGGGTATAAACGGCGCGATCCAGACATTGCTGGTGAGCCGCTCCTGTATCTCGACGCTCACCGACGAGCTCGGCGACTTCGAAAATCTCGAGGAGCTCGATCTGTCGTGGAATGAATTCTCAGAGCTCCCCGAATCGATCGGAAGATTGGAGAAGCTGCGCGTGCTGCGCATCGAGCGATCGCCATTGACCGGCTTGCCCGACGCCGTCGGCGCTCTGTCGAAGTTGAAGTCTCTGGAGTTGGCGGGATGCGAATTGAGGGATCTGCCCTCAACGATGGGCGGTCTACAGGCGCTACAGATTCTCGATCTGACGGGAAGTGAGCTGGGAGAGCTTCCCCATGAGCTTCGTGCCCTGGAAGAGCTCAGAATTCTTCGCCTGAGCAATAATAACCTCGTCGAGTTGCCCGAAGATCTGGCCGCTCTTTCGAAGTTAGTCGACGTCGATCTGAGCGGAAACGATCTGAGGAGCCTGCCGGAGGCGTTTTTGGGCGACGGGGGCTGGCAGAAGCTGGAGTCCCTATCGCTCGCAAATAATACCAACCTCGATCTGGTGGTCGTCTTGAAGAGGTTGGCGTCGAACTCAACCCTTCAATACCTCAACCTCTCCGGTCTGAAATTGGTGGAAGACGGGGAGCTTCCCGAAAACCTTCGCCGCCTGATCTGGCGCCACGCCGGGGCCGGTGAGCTACCGGCCCAGGTCTTCGAGCTCGAAATGTTGGAGGAATTGGACCTGGCCTTCGGCGAAATCACGGCCATCGACTCGGCGATCGAGAAGTTGCGCGATCTCAGAACGCTGGATCTCACGGCTCATCAGATCAAAGTGCTGCCCGACGAATTGGGGAAATTGAAAAATCTCGAGGTCTTGAAGCTGGGCTCCAACGAACTGCGAAGGATCTCCGACGAGGCCGCCCGGCTGCCGTCGCTGAAGACTCTCGATCTGAGCTTCAACCAATTAGAGCGCCTGCCCCGATCGCTGTCGGTGTCTCGAGATCTGGAGGTCCTCGATCTGGAGAATAACCGCATCGCCACCTACGAGCAGATCGGCCCGGCGCTGGCGGGGTGTGAGAATTTAGAGCGCGTCAAATTGGTGGGCAATCCCATCACCTTAGACGCCCGCGCCTGCCGACGCCTTCGCGATGACCATCCCCAATGTGATTGGGAGCTAAAACCGGGCAAAGCGCTGCACCGAATCTTTCAAGAGGCGCGGCGCCAGTTGGCTGTGGGCCAGATCGAAGAGGCCCGCCAGAATCTGGAGTCCATCGCCGGATTCGAGACCGGCGAGGGCGGCGACGAAGCAGAGGAATTTATGGCCTACCGCGCGCGCAGCGACGCGAAGATCATCCTCGATGGGATCGGCGGTTGATATGATCCCAGTCGAAACCATTGAGATCGATGCCCCGGGCGGCGGCCAGATCGGTGAGCCAGGCTCTGGTCTGCTCAGCGGTTCCCGCCGTGGCGTCTGGCAATTCGGCGGCGAAGGCGCGCCAGAAGGCCCGTCGCCTGTCGGGGTCGACCGTGGCCAGCAGGTGGGGCCGAAGGGCGGCGGCGATATCGGCGGCCCGGGACCATCCGGGAGACAACGTGGCTTCCAGGTGACGGCGCAGGGCCTTAGAGATCGCCGGGCCCGCCCCGCCGGTGTCCACGGTCAGCCGAAGGCGGCCCAGCTCGGCTGTGGCGGGGACGATAAAATCGCTCTCATTCGGCCCGTCGGCGGCGTTGGCCGGGATGCCCAGATCGCGGGCCTGGGCCAGGACTTCTCGGTTGACCTCGCTGTTGTCGGTGGCGACCAGAACGAGGGCCGCCCCCAGCAGATCGATGCGTTGAAAGCGACGCTGACGCCACTCGACGGTCCCCGAGGCGGCCAACTCCTGAAGCTCGTCGGTGGCCTCCGGGGCGACCACGCGCAGCGAGGCCCCGGCCTTGATGAGCGCCTCAGCCCGACGGGTCGCCACCGAGCCGGCGCCGACGACGACCACCAATTTATCGACTACGTCGAAGATGACGGGAAAACCAGCCATTAACACTCCAGAGCGAAGAGGAGATTGAGATGATCGAGATTAAATTCGGAGACACGCAGGTCATAATCAAGCGCGGTCAACTGACCGAGGCCGACGTGGACGTCGTGGTTCGCGAGGCCGACGCCTCGCTGGCCGAGGAGTTGAGCCCCGGTGGGCTGGCCGTCAATCAGGCTGTGCTCACCGACGCAGAAGACCTGCGGGCCGAAAAACTTATCTACACCCGACTTCCCAACTGGCAGAGTCGCTACCATGGCGAGAAGATCGACCTGGAGCGAAGCTACCAAAACGCTCTGGTCGCCGCCATCGACGGCGGCCTGGAGACCGTCGCCTTTCCTCCCCTGGGACTGGGCGCCCGCGGATTTCCCGGCTATGAGGCCACGGTGATCGCCCTTAACACCATCGAGCGAGTGGTTACGCTCAAGGACCGGCGCACCGATTATCGAGGCGCTATCAAGCGGGTGGAGATCATCGTCGACAACGATGAAGATTTTGAGTTGTATCGAAGGGTCCACAGAGCCTATGCTCACCGCTGGGATGGTAGTGGGGTCGCTGCCTGAGCTATGTTAATACCGAGGCGGGAAAAGCCCGCTGGTTTCAAAAAATGAGAGCGAAGTATGACCTTTATTATCACCGAAGATTGCCGCGGAACCTGTGATACCTCCTGCGTCGACGTCTGCCCCGTCGACTGTATCCACGGCCCCCTCCCGGTCGAAGAGATCCGCGATATCAACGACGCCGGAGAGCTCGATCAGCATCCCGATCTGCAGCTCTATATCGATCCCTTCGTCTGCATCGACTGCGGGGCCTGCGTGCCCGAATGTCCGGTGGAGGCCATCTTCGACGAGTTCGATTTGCCCGAAGAGCACTCCCACTCGTTGGAAGCGAACGCCGCCTTTTTCGAAGATTGAACCACCCTTTCGAACTCCTCGTCGTCTCCCACGGCTCGAGCGTCGATCCCGAGAGCTACCGACCGCTGGTAGCTCTCGTCGATCAGATGCGCCGAAGCGGCTTGGTCGACGGCGCCCAGGTGGGCTTTTTGAAGCAATCGCCCACTCTGGCCCAGGGGTGGGAAAAGATCCGGGGCTCGTCGGTGGTGGTCCTGCCATATCTAGCGAGCGCCGGGTTTTTCGCCCAGCGCATCTTGCCCGAAAAATTGGGGTTTCCCCACGTTGAGTTCGACGTGCCCTTCGAATTCCAGGGGCGCACCGTGGTCTATACACGGCCCATCGGCACCCACGGGGCCGTCATCGACGTCGTCGAACAAGCGGCTCTGGAGATCGCCGACGGCGCGACCGGCCCGGAAGCTGACCAGACCACCCTGGTCGTCGTCGGCCACGGCACGCCGCGCCATCGGGCCTCGGGCCAATCCGTGCGCGAGTGTGTGGCCGAATTACAAAGGCGGGGCCGCTTTGCCCACGTATTGGACGCCTTCGTCGACGAAGAGCCCTTCGTCGACGGCGTCCTCGAGCGCTGCCCGACAGGCGACGTGGTGGTCCTGCCCTATTTCGTCTGCGACGGCCCCCACGTCCGCGAAGATATTCCACAGGGGTTGGGAATTGGCCGTGAGCTGTGGGGCGCGCCCCATCGGGTCGGCGATCATCGAGTGTGGTATGGGCGGGCCCTGTTGGCCCGGGATGAGATGGCGGCGGTCGTAGAGTCTCAGCTCTCCGAGCTCCGGTCGGAGTGAGATCCCCACTTGATACGGATCAACTCATAGCCGCTTAAATTATGGCCAGGCCAGCAATTGGCGACCATGCGAGTCTGCCGAATGCTACCGCACCATCGAAGCGCTTTGGTTCTGATACTGCCAGGGCAGGGATGCCCTGTAGACCATTTTGTTCTGAAACTACCGCCGCGGTGAGTCGATTCGGTGTTTTATGGTCCTCAGGGCATCCCTGCCCTGGCAGTCCCTCCGAAGACTCCCCAACACAGGAGAACCGAACCAACTCTTGACCCCAAAAATACAGGCTGAAAGTTGATACGGATCAAGTGGGAGAACCCTCCCGCGGCCACCAGACCCACACGGCAATAGCCATGCCCAATAAATTAGCGGGCACGAATAGCCACAATGTCCAGGCCGGGATCGCCGCCGCCACAAGGGCGCAGCCCACGAAGGGCAGGCCCGCCCACATCAGCTTTCGCTCCAGGCAGAAGCCGACGACGGCGATGGCCAGGCCGTACATCAACATCTCGTGGGCCACGGCGATATGAAAGGGGATATCCTGAAGCCAGGCCATGGCCCGATGGACGGTGATGACCACGAAGGTGATCACGGCGGCCACCAGGATTCGCTTATTATGCTCGTTGGCGAAGAAGCGATCTCGCCAGACGAATAAGATGGCGGCGATGGTCGCCGTGAGAAAGACGATATGGGTAAAGGTTCGGGTATGGGTCAGCTCGAGGGCTCCCGACTCCACAAAATAGGTGACCGCGCCGGAGGCGGCGGCCCAGAACAGCCCGAAGACGATGGCGAAGATGGC
>SLJM01000083.1 GCA_007135085.1 Myxococcales bacterium | reverse complement strand
TCAAATTTAGGGGATTGAAGTTGTCTTAAGGGGAGAAGAGACAACGACAAAATAAAAGGGGAATCGGTAATCGGTAATCGGTAATCGGAAATCGGTAATCGGAAATCGGAAATCGGAAATCGGAAATCGGAAAACTGGGGGCCCGAAGGCCCCCGGAAATTCAATCGATATCGGCGTTGGGCAGGGAGCACAGCGAAACTGTGTCGGATTGTGCGCCGTTGTTCCAGGAGTAGACGATATCGTCGCTGCAGACGGTCATATCGTGGCCGCCGCCGCAATCTGCATCGCCGTTTGAGGGATCGCACATCTCGGTACACCGAGTCTGAACGTCGATGGGCTCCTCGGAGACACAGATGGTGTTAAGGCAATTCGGCGTATCGGGGGGACAGCGGCATTCGAATCCGGAGTCGCAGTGGCTGTCGCTGGAACAGCTCGTGTCGGTGACCTCGTAGGTGGAGACCGTCAGGCATAGGCCGGTTTCGCAGTCGCCGGGGTTTTCGCAGACATCACCGGTCTGCCCATTTCCGACGGTCTGGTCACAGATGCCGTGGATTCCTGATTCATCGGGTTCGATGCCCACCTGGCAGACATTTCCGCCGACGCAGTCCTGGTTGGTGTCACAAGAAGCCAGGCAGGCTCCGAGCCCCGCAACAAGTCCGGTGCAGACCTGACTGGAAGCGCAGTCGCGCGCCGAATCCTGGCAGAAGACGGAGCATTCGCCGTTGATCCCATCTTCGCTGCTCCAGCAGAAATTGCTCTCACAATCTTGTCCGTCGGCGCAGGTCTGACCCAGGTCGGCCTGACCGGGGTTGATCAACCCACAGGCCGCACCGTCGACCTGGCCGCCGGTGCTGGTGACCTTGTTACAGGTCATATTCTGGTGATCGCAGTGAAGAGGGGCGTCGCAGGGGCTTTCGACAGGATCGGTGCAGATATCGATGTTGTCGATCTGTCCGTCTTTGCCCACGGCTGCTTCGTTGCATTGCTGGAAGTCGCCGCAGACGTCGTCGCCGGCACAGGGGGCGGAGCATTTGCCGATAAAACAGAGTTGGTTCCGGCAGTCGCTGTTGGTGCTGCACGATTCGCCGGGCTCGGCACCGCCGTTGTCGGGCAGGCAGGCACCGGTCAGACCGTCCTGGGTTTCGTTGACCACCACGGCGCAGGCTTCGTCGGCGTCGCATTGGGAATCGTCGACACAGGGATCGGGGGTCTGATGGACACAGGCGGCGATGGTCTCGCTTCCCGAGCCGCTGCCGTATTCGACCTCCACTTCACCACATTCCATGGGGTAGCCGTCGACCACATCGGGGCAATCGCTGTCGCTGACGCAGGGGGTGACGCAATAATCGCCGAAGCGATCTTCATGGCAATAATTGGACGCACATTGAAGGTCGTTGGAGCAGCTTTCGCCGTCGCCGCGGTTGGTGGCGTTGGGATCGTTGCAGACGGTGTGAACGGCGTCGTCTTCCACCTCGAAATAGCAGGTCTCGTCGGCCAGGCAGTCGTCGACGCTGTCGCATAGCACGGGGACTTCGCAGACGCTGACCGTGCCCTCGATATCGTCGCGCTCCACCGAAGTCGTATGGCAACTGGAGGCAGGGATGTCTGTACAGACATCGTCGTCGTTACAGGGAGCAGCGCAGGCTCCGTCGATGCATAGATTCTGGGCGCAGTCGGAGTCGTCGGTGCAGATATCGCCGCCTTCGCCGCCGCCATCGTTGGGCTCACCACAGGCAAAATACAGGGAGTCCTCGTCGATGGTCGCTACGCAGCGCTCTTCGCCGTCGCAGTCGACGTCACTGAGACAAGCTTCCGGTGGCCGCTCGGTGCAGACGTTGGCGGACTGACCGTCGACCAATTCTTCACCGGTGCACAGATATTCCTCGTCATCGCCGCAATCGGAGGGATTGGCGCAGGGCTGGGAGCATTCGCCATCGAGGCAGAGCCCGGCGGCGCAGTCGCCGTCAATAGAGCAGCTATCGCCCAGCTCACCGTCGCCGGCGGGGGGGCGGCAGATAACGCGCAAGTCGTCGTCGCGCTCCACCACGCAGTGATCGCCGTCGAAGGAGCAATCGCGAATGGAATCACAGGGGGTGGGTTCTTCACAGATCGAGTAGTCGTCGTACTCACGGCATAACCAGCCATCGACGCAGTCACTGGCGTCGTCACATTCGCTGGTGCAGACGCCGTCGACGCACAGCCCGCTCTCACATTGGGCGGAGTCGGTGCACTCCTCGCCATCGGCTCGATTATCTTCGGGCTCCTGACACAGCCCCTCCTGGCCGGGCTCATCGACGACGCAGATCTCGGGAGGATCGCAATCGTCATGATCGGAGCAGACGTCGGGATGGTCCTGGTTCTGCTGGCCGGGCTGATTCTCTTGTTCATCCTGGTTTTCCGCCGTACCGGAGCCGCCGACCTCATCTTCGCCACAGGCGGCCAACGCCACTGCGAAAATCAGGATCGTACAGATTCCAAGCCATCGTCTCAGGGCCACGTTTCTCATCACCGAACTCCTCATTTTTTCAATTCCCAATAGAAGGGGACACCGACCAAATCGAGCGAATTGGCGCCACGTTACAGAATGTCTTGTCTACATGCCAGTGCTTTGACCACAAAAGAGAACCGATTATTCAAAGTCAAATTCATTGACCTCCGTCGGTTCCGCGGGAACCTTGTGGCGCGGACTGCCAGTCCGCATTGCGGCCAGGCCGGCCGCGCGCCAATGGGAGACTGGCCTATTTGGCGATCCACACGATTTTACCGTCCACTTCGCCGCGTTGCATGGGCAGCCCGTAGAGGTTGGAGACGAGCGCCGGCTCTAGTACCTCATCCGGCGGGCCATGGGCCAGGATCTGGCCGTCGAAGAGGACCACCACGACGTCGAAGAATCGGTGCACAAGCGCCAGGTCGTGGAGTATCGCCAGGACCGTGCCGCCTTTGTCGACGTGGCGGCGCACCTTCTCGAGCAGGGCGATCTGGTGACTCATATCGAGGCTGGCCGTAGGCTCGTCGAGAAACCAGAGCGGTACGTCGGCGACGATGGCGCGAGCCATCAATGCCCGCTGCATTTCACCGCCGCTGAGCGCCGAGACCGGGCGGGCGGCGAGTCGTGCCAGTCCCAGCTCTTCCAACGCGGCCTGAGCCTGCTCGACCTGAGCCCCGGTGGGCAAAAAACTCTCGCTTCGCGCGTAGCAACCCATCAATACGAATTCGAGCAACTCGAAGCCAAAGACCTGCGGCGAGCCCTGAGGGACGACGGCGACGCGGCGCGCGATCTGGCGGCGGGTCAGCTCGACCAGGTCGTCGCCCATTAGCTTCACCGATCCGGCATCGGCCTCGAGGAGACCGACCAATATCTTCATCAGCGTCGTCTTGCCCGCCCCGTTGGCGCCGACCACGGCGATGGCCTCACCGGCAGACGCGCTCAGATCGACGCCGTCCAATACGGTATTGCCCCCAAATGCTTTCGCCAGCCCCCGAGCGTCGATGATATCACTCATTGCCAGCCCCCCGTCCCCTTTAATGAACGCCATAGGAAATACAAAAATAGAGGGGCGCCGATAAGCGAGGTGAGTACACCTACGGGCAACGTGGTGCCCAAAATCGCAAATCCGCCCCTGGCGAGCATGTCGGCGAAGGTCAAGAATGCGGCGCCGCCGAAAATGCAGGCCGGCAATAAGAGGCGGTGATCGGGGCCGACGATAAGACGCACGGCGTGGGGGACAATAAGCCCCACAAAGCCGATGATCCCCGAAAAGGCCACGGCGATGGCCACGGCAAAACTGGCGACGACCACCGTAATCCGGCGAACGCGGTCGACGTCGACCCCCAGATAGGCAGCGTCGTCGTCGCCAAGAGATAAGACGTTGAGCTCCGGGGCGAAGCGATAGATGATCAGCACCGATAAAAAGGTCACTGCCGCCACGGCGATGGTGATGGGCCCCGGCGTGCCCTCAACGGAGAGAGCGCCCATCAGGTAGAAGAGGATCTCCTGGGCTTTGCGGGCGGTGACCACGCTCTGGAGGAACATGATCAACGACGCGGCAAAGGCGTTGACGATGACCCCGGTCAACAAAAGCACATAGGTCGAGGCCCGACCTGGCGGGGCCCAGCGCTCGACGCCGAAGATGACCGAAAGAGCAGCCAGGGCCCCAAAGAAAGCGCCCACCGGGGTGCCCATGACCACGGCGCCGACGGTGACGCTCCCCAGAACCAACACCAATGTGCCCCCCAGGGCGGCGCCACCGGAGATACCCAGGATATAGGGATCGGCCAGGGGGTTTCGCAATACGGCTTGAAAGACCGCACCGCCCACGGCCAGCGAGGCGCCGACGAGGCCGGCGAAGATCACCCGCGGCAATCGCGCCCGATATAAGATCGCCTCTTCAATGGCCGACAACTCGCCGCCCATCCAGCGCCACAAGAGATCGGCCCCGCCCAGATCGGTGCTCCCTACCAGCAATCCGGCGGCGGCGGTCACCACCCAGAGGCCGGCGGCCAGGAGGGTCACCGTCAAGATCGTCGAAATATTGAGCGGACGCCCTTTCATAGCTCCTCGAGAGCCTGCCCCAGGCGTTCGACGGCCTGGGGAATACGCGGTCCGGGGCGGAGCATGACCGGATCGTCGATATGGAAAACCCGCTCTTTTTGGACTGCTTCGATGGCATCGAATCGCCACCAATAGCGCCGGGCTTCCTCGGCGGCGTTCGGGCCGTAGGTGACGTCGACGACGATATCGGGGTTGGCCTGGAGGATATGTTCCATATCGAGGACCGGATAGGTCCCCAACAATTCGTCGTCCAGGGCATTTCGCAGACCGGCGCGGGTAATCAACTCACCGCCAAAGGACCGGGGGCCCGCTGCGACGACGGGTTCCCGATCGAAGACGAGCAATACGGAGAAATCCTGGTTGTCGAGAATCGCCGAGATATTTTCAGCCCCGGCGTTTAGCTGTGCCTCCATCTCGCCCGTGAGCTGTCGGGCCCGCTCGTCGACGCCGAGCCACTGTCCCAACTGTTCGATAGCCGCAAAGATGGACGAGAAGTCCTCGATGGCCAACATTCCGTAGGCCATCTCGGCGGCGGCCAATTTTTCGATAAGGGCTCGGTCTGAGTCGTGTGTGACGCCCAGTACGAGATCGGCTTCGGTGGCCAAGATCGCCTCATAATCGGGGTCGAGGACGCCGCCCACTCGCGCCAGCCCGTCGACCTCGTCGGGCCAATCGCAGTAACGGGACACGGCCACCACTCGATCGCCGAGATCCAACTCGAAGAGAATCTCCGTGATATTTGGGGCCAGCGACAGAATTCGTTGCGGGTCTTCGGGCCAATCATCGCTTCTGACATATCCCTCACCGATCTCTTCCGCGCCCTGCTCTTCTGCCGGCTCCTCTCCCTCGCTGCGATCGCAGCCAACGCCGATTACCAACGCAAAGAGGAGCGCGAAGATTGGAAATTTCTGTTTCATAATTGGGTACTTCCATCGATAAGAACTCTCGATAGGCGAGGTCATCGCCGGGGGGCGCCAATCTCGGTGCTCCATTGAAATCATTGCAAAAGCATGGCCCGTTGGTACACTAACTGTAACGATAAGTGCTGCCAACTCGGCTGAGGAGATCCATGGCGCGCGACGACGCACCTTCATCAAAGGAAATCGATAGCATGCTCCAGCGCCTCGAGCGACGTCTCGAGACGCTTAAGAAGCAGTATCGTCGCTATTTTCTTGGTATCGATCTGCGCCCGCCCAACCAACTGCGCAAGCAGGTGGTGCGCGAGATCTTCGAATTAGAGCAGACCTTTATCAGCAATACGGCCCAGAAATTTAAGCTGCGAAGCCTGACTCAGAGTTTTAATACTCATAAGACCCGGTGGAATCGGGTGATGCGCCAGATCGAAGAGGGGACCTATAAGCGGGACAAGCATAAGGCAAAGCGCCGGCAGCGAGAACGGGAGCGCCAGGAAAGAGAACAGCCCCAGCAGCAGGCCTTCGAGCTGAGCGACGACGATTTTATCGACGATCTTCAGGAGATCGATCTCAACGCAATCTTCGAGCAGCCCGGTGGCAACGAACCGATCATGCCCGGGCAGGCCAACCCAACTCGTCAACCCCAGCCTCAGCGACAGCCTTCACGACCTCAGCCAGCCCAGCCCTCGCGGCCTCAGCCAGCCCAGCCCTCAGCGGCCGACAAAGAGCGGCTCAAACAACAGCGGCTTGCCGAAATCCAGCGAAAGCTCGGCATGGGCGGCGGTGGGGGGCAGCAGGCCCAACCCTCGCCGGCGGCGGCGGCACAGAGCACGGGCGACTCGGCCAGACAACAAAAGCTGGCAGCCATGCGCCGAAAGCTCAACCGAAATCAGAGCGGATCTAATACCTCGTCGGGACCACAGCGTCCGTCGACGGGAGCCCATCGCGCCGTGTCGCGCAATCAGACGGGAAAGACGGGCAATCAACCCAAGCAGGGGAAGCGAAATTCGAAGCTCGACCAGATTCGCCGAAAGCTGGCCCAGGAAGAAAAGAGCAAAAACCAACCATCCTCGCCGACGGGCAGCCACCGCCGGGTGGTACGCCGCTCCACCAAAGAAGATAAATAGCCCCGATCAGCCGCTCAGTTCCACCACTCCACTTCGGGCTCCTGGTTTTTGGCCCGTTCTTTTTGGCGCTGGCGAAAGATCCGGTTTTCCAATTGCTCGACCAGGGGTTCCATCGTCTCTGGATGGTAGGCCGACAAGGCAATGGCGTCGTGATTTCTCGCCGTGGCCCGGGCCTTGTCTTCATCGATGAGATCCATCTTATTGAAGACCAGGAGCTGCTCTTTGTCGCCCAGATCGATCTCGGCGAGGATGCGATTGACGGCCTCGATCTT
>SLJM01000221.1 GCA_007135085.1 Myxococcales bacterium | reverse complement strand
CCCTCGACGCTGTCGAAGGTCAATAATCCATCGTGGGACTCCACGATCTGCCGACACAGCGCCAACCCCAGCCCCGTTCCGTGACCCGGGGGCTTGGTCGTAAAAAAGGGATCGAAGATCCGATCGCCGATCTCATCGGCGATCCCTGCGCCCGTGTCACTGATCTCGACGACGACCTGCTCCCCATCGGCCTCAACGCGGACGGTGATCCTGTTATGAAGCGCATCGCCTTCGTCGATGGCCTGCGCTGCGTTGACCAGGAGATTGAGAAAGATCTGGGATAGCTGCGACTCATTGCCCTCGACAGGGGGAACCTCTTCGTATTGGCGCACGATCTCAGCGCGATGACGGATCTCACCGGATGCCATGGTGATCGCCGATTCCAGCGCTTTTTCGACCTCCATCGGTTCAGGACGAACCTTTTCGTGGCGCGAAAATTGCTGAAGCTGAATCACGATATCGCGAATGCGCTCCCCCCCCAGATGAGCTCCGCTCATCGCCTCATCGAGCTCCATCAATACCCGTCGACATTCCTCCCTCTTCTCGGAGGGAATCTCCGCGCAAGCCGAGGCTAACTCCTGGAGATTGTCGCGGGTAAAATCCAGGTTACCGAGAACAAAACTCAGGGGGTTGTTGATCTCGTGTCCGAGCCCGGCCACCAAAGTACCGATGGCAATGGCCCGATCCATCTGCATCATCTTCGACATCATGATATTTCGCTCCGTCACGTCACGGAGCACACTTAAGACGGCGGACTGGCCTTCGTAGTCGATAGGAACGGAGACGACCTCCACGGCTCGACTGACGTCGAAATCATCGCTGATACCAAGCTCCAACGGCCGGGACTGACCGGCGTCTATATCTATTTCGGTGATCACCGCCCGTGCACGCTCCCGATCTTCGCGGCGAAAGATTCGAAGCACATCCCTTCCAGGGATTTCCTCTATTCCCTCCACCCCCAGGAGGCGGTGCACCTCGGGGTTGGCGAAGAGCACCTCTCGGTGGCGATGGACAATGACCCCTGCCGGGGCGTGATGAACCAGGGATTCAGCGAACCGCCGCTCCTTATTGAGGGTCTCGATCAGCCCTTCGATCTCATTTGCCATCTCGTCGAAGGCCTCCTGAAGAATGCCGAGTTCGTCGGACTGGCGAGCGCCCACACGCGAGTGCAGATCTCCGCGCCGAATCTGGCGAGCCGTATGCTCCAGTTCACGCAGCGGATAGACGATCTTGCGGCGTACCAACACCACCCCCACCGCCAGAACGAGCAGATTGAGCAACACCGCCCCCACCATCACCCGCCACAACCAGGATCGCATCCTATACGCGCCATCGCGATATATTTTGACCACCTCGTCGGACAACTCCGCAAGACGCGGACCATTGGTGATGACGAACTGCCGGGCCTCCTCATATTCTTCGGGCTCGGCCTCCCCTTCGAGCAGAATCTCGAGCCGAGACCGTACTTGTACCCATAACTCGCTGATTTCGCGGCTGCGATCGGTCAACGACGCCATCCTTATAGGCATCCTCGCCTGCTCCTCGCCATGGAGAAGCTCCACCCCCTCGTCGAATTCCTCAATCGCCGCCTCCAATTCCTGAACTGTCCGCGGAGAATCCTTATCTATCACCTGGGCGAGAGCGACCATCTGCATCGACAACATGCGCTGGCGGCCCAGCTCATCAAAATTTCGGGGGATTTCGCTGGTCTGGGCCAAAAAGAGCCAAAAAACTGAAGTCGTCACCAATGTGACGGTCACGACTGATATTAATAAAAATGCAATTTTCCCGGTCAATGACGAGAAAAGTAATACTTTAGGCCTCTTCCGTACTTCTTCTCCACTTCTTTTGTGTTTGGCCATCTCCTGATCCCACACCGGCGGAAGCGAATTTTTTACTTCCCGTCACACAAACCTAACCAGATTGCTGCCAGGTCCACATAAACCTGACCAGACTGCTCCCAGGTCCAGGCCGGGTCAGCACCCTAGAAAGTAGTTTAACCCCCTTCCGCCCCCCCTTACTATGTAGGATAATCTACAAGTTTTGGGCCGAAAAACGCTTTAACCCCCATCCGTCAATGGCTCCCCTCGCCCATGGAAACTCTCACCCGTCGAGATCCAGGAACCGCTCCAACACCTCACAGGACGATCGGTGGCCCCGTCCGCAATGAGGCTCCAGGACCTGTCGGGCTTCATCATATTCGCCCAACTCCACTAGCACCGTGCCCAGCAATCGAATCGCGTCGTTTTGTGTATCTCCGTCGGGGTACCACTGCCGGTGGCGGCGCAGCAGGATCTCCAGGCCGCGTAACCGAGGCTTCTTTTCGACGCCGGACAGCCCATCTTCCAGAGCTTTTTCAGCGACCTTGATGATCAACTCATCGGTCTGTTCTCGCGCTTCGATCTTCCCTCCCCGAACCGCCGAAGTCCCCACATAATCGAGCAACTCCTCCAATGCCAACTCGTCGCGCTCCTCAGCGTGCTGGAGTCGCTGAATCCAGGCCAGGTTGACCAGGTAGTGGAGTTCGTCTTCCGGCCCCGGCTCCAGGGTCAGAAGTCGCTCGAATACCTCCCTGGCATCGCCGTATTTCATGGCGCTCACATATTTATGGGCCAATAATTCCAGCCCCTTCAAACGCTCTTCTCCCTGTACGTGCTCTTCCATCCATCTTATCGCCTCATCGGTGGGTTTTGAGCCTGCCAGTCCCCTGGCGGCCTGAGTCAGGGCTTCTGTGAAGACCGGGTCCACTGCGCCTCTGCCCCGGGCTTGTCGTCCCATATCGATGGCCGACCCCAGATAGACCAGGGCTTCGTCGACAGCGCCCCCATGGAGCGCAATGACGCCCCTCATCATCGTCGAATGGGCGGCGATCTCCACGTCGGCGCTGCGGGCTGCCTCCCGAAAATGACGGCGCGCCCGCTCCAGATCTTGCTCGTAGAATCGCACCATCCCCAATTCCCGGTGGGCCGCGTGGTAATACTGGCCGCCCCCGGATTCCACGACCGCTTCAAAATCTTCGATCGCCGCCCTCTGGTCGCGTCCCGCCCACAGCGCCCGACCTCTTCGAAAGTGGGCCTCCTGACGGTCGCTATGCTCACTGGCTGCGGAACTCAGAAATTCGTCGAGCATCCGGGCGGCCTTGGCGAAATATTCCAGGCTCTTCTGTCGGGCTTCCAGGTGCCGCTGACCACACTCTCGGTTGCGAAACTGATAGGAATGAAACTCCGCACACTCCGGATCGCCCAGGGCCTCTCTGGCTTTCCTATCCTTTTTGAGGGCCAACTCATAATGAAGACCGCCCAGCACTCCCAGAAGCTCCACTCGATGTTGACCTTCGGCCTCCCCGAGGCGCTCCGACGCCGCTTCGATCTGCTCTTCGAGGGTGCCCTCAAGATACAGTTCACCCTCCCCCTTGCCACCAATGCCGAAGCTGGTGCAGGCCATCATCAGGCTCGAGAGCACTATTACTGCGACTAGCCTCCTCCCCATAACCTCCTCGCCATTCCTACACTCTCCTCGCCCCAACATCGCCTCTACCGGCCGAGGTGTCGTCCAGATGGCAAAGATAGTCACATCGGGCACCTGACCCTACTTCGCTACAAAATATTCCTTTATTGACCTCCACTTTTCTGCCATCCTTAGCCCCATCATAGAACCACTTAAAATACGCTAATTTCTGGCCCTGGAGTCCACCATGCGATCGCTGCCGCTATCCTCTTCTACGACTCACCTGCACCTCTGGGGGTTATTGACCCTCTTTCTGATCACCACCTTTGCCGCCGCCTGCGGCAGCGACGATGTTGGGGAGGGCACCAATAGCGAACAACAAGAAGAAAACCAGGCCTCTACCTATACTGTGGGCGGCACGGTCTCCGGATTCGACGACGTCGAACTCTCGGCCGTCCCGGTGGTCATCTCGCTCAACGGCGATGAGACGTTGAACGTCGACCCTCAGGAGCCCACCTTTGAATTCGAAACCGAATTAGAAGACGGGCAATCCTACGAAGTGACCATCGTCGACACCCTGGAGGTGGTCACCTGCAATATCGAAAATGGCTCGGGGGTCATCGACGGACAGGACGTCACCGACGTTCACCTCGATTGCACCTATACCGACCATCCTCCGCAGCCGGCCAACTTCACCGTCGAATTTCTCCCCGGTGAGAGCACCGTCGACGTCATCGCCGGCCAGGAGGTCGTCGTCGTCGCCCAGATAGAAAATGATGGCGGGGAATCGGGCACTCAGGACATCGTCCTGGCCGTCGACAGCGAAGTGGTCGACACCACCACCGTAGAAGATCTGGAAGCGGGCGCCACCGTCGAGGTCACCCTGACCTGGCAGACCGATGAGAACCACGAGGGCACCTACGCCGCCCTGATCGCCTCCGACGACGACAGCGATGCCTTCGATATCACCGTCGACGCCCCCCCGGAGGATGCCTTCTTCACCGTCTCCATCGACGACGCCACGAGCACTCTGGCCGTCGACGAGGGTGAGGTCATCACCGTCGACGTGACCGTCGAAAATATCGGCCAGGATACTGGCACCCAGGACGTCACCCTGACCGTCGACGACGTGGAGCGAGACGCCGCCACGGTCGAACTCGACGGCGGCGACTCCCAATCACTGACACTCTATTGGACCACCGCCGACGGCGACGCCGGCACCTTCGACGCCGTCGTCGCCAGCGAAGACGAAGATGCCACGGTCACCGTCGAGGTCTCCCAACCGCTGGCGCCGGCCTTTTTCGCCGTCTCCATCAACGAGACGGCCAGCACGGTCAGCGTGGAAGCGGGGCAGACGATCACCGTCGTCGTCGACGTGGAGAATACTGGCGAGTTAGCTGCCACCCAGGACGTGACCTTCTCCGTCGGCGGAGATCTTATCGAGACCGACGCCGATCTTTCTCTCGACGGCGGCGAGGACACGACCCTGACCTTCCAGTGGGAGACCACAGGCGGCGACGTGGGCAATCACACCCTGGAAGTGGCCACCGACGACGCCTCCGACACCATCGACGCTACGGTGGCCCCCGAGCCCAACCAGGCCTATTTCACGGTCACCATTGACGAAGCAGCCAGCACCCTGGCCGTCGACGAGGGCGGCACGATCACCATCGTCGCCAACATCGAAAACGTCGGCGATATCGCTGATACCCAGGACATCACCCTCGAGATCAACAGCTTTCAAGAAGATATCGACGCCGATATCACCCTCGACGGCGGCGACTCCACCACGGTCACCCTTCAGTGGCAGACCGCCGTCGGCGACGCCGGCACCTTCGACGCCGTCGTCGCCAGTGACGACGGCAGCGACTCCACCACGGTCGCCGTCATCGATCCCGACGCCGACGCCACACTCACGGGCCACGTCTTTGACGACCAGGGCGATATGGAGGGCGTGGAAGTCCTCCTCTTCACTCCCGGCGAAGACACGCCGCTGGCCACCACCGTCGCCGGCGCCGGCGGCGCCTTTGACTTCGACGGCCTCGACCCCGACGATTACGAACTCGGCCTTCGCGCCCCGGGCCTGGAGCCCAGCTACGAGATCGAAGAAGCCGGCGGTGACAATCGCCTGCTCCTCACCCTCCAGCCAGGAGCGAATGCCCAGGATCTGACCGTGGACTGGCTGAGCACCACAGATGTCATCATCGACGGTGGAATGCTCGACCTCCAATACGGCGACCCCAATGGCCAACTGGCCGTGCCCATCCCGGAATGTGAAGAGCAGCCCAACGGCTCCTGGGAGCCCGCCGAGATCGACACCGGCAGCGACAATATCGAGATCGTCTTCGATCCCCCCGGCGAGTGCTTCCGCATCAACGCGATCGAGATCGACCTCCTCACGGGCGCCCTCGACATCGACCTGGCCAACGCCGTCTTCCCCAACGCCACTATCATCATCGACGACTCCGATGGCGAGCTCGCCGAAGAACTTGACTCCATCGAGATCGACTTTGACTGGCTCCTCGACGGCCTCGGCGGTTTTGTCGATTTCACCATCGGTGAATTCGACGTCGATATGGACTTCCGAATCCTCGTCGGCGGCGTGGTTGTAGTGGATACAGGCTTCTTTCCAATGTCCATCCCCTTCGGCTCTCGAACCGGTGAGGATGACGACTGCCAGCTCACCGGCGGCTGGGGTGGCGACATCACCAACCCCACCCCCGACACCAACGACGAGCAGATCGGCGACTATCTCCACGACCCGATCGCTATGATGTTGACCACCGCCACCAGCGGCGCCGCCACGGGCATCGCCTACGACGCAGCCACTCGCCTGGCGGTCACCGTCGACAATCAGGCATTTATCGATCGCCTCTCCGAGGGTCCTCTCGGCGATGGCCGCGATGATCCCGGCGGTGCTTCCTGTGGTGATATCAGCGGATTCGGAGAAGAAGCGGATTTCGCCGCCACCTTCAACGACCTTCTCGACCTGCCCGCCGCCTCCGGCTCGGTCTACAGCGAGTTCAACCTCCTTGTGCCATAAGGCGTTTGAGACCATCCAATGGACCGGCGCCAATTGTCACGGCCGGCCCGACAGTGTATCCATTGGATGGTCTTGAAAGTCCACGTTTTCAATGGTGCATGATGAACTTGCGAAGATTCTCAACACTGGCCTCTATCGCCCTTTTTGTTCCGGCGGCCTTGCTTCTTGGCTGTGGGGAGCCCGAGGGGGCGATCCTTCTCGACGACGACAACCAACCCGTCGACGATGACGAAAACCACTACAACGCCAACGACCCGGCCGTGGCCCTCTGCGGCGGTGGGGAGGCCACCATCAGGGGCACTGTATTCGCCCCGGACGGCTCTCCCCTGCAGGGCGCTCGAGTTCACGTCGGCTCTTTTCGTGAGCGCTTCGACTTCGACGACGACTTCAACTACCGTTGCAACGGCGCCATCAGCCGCAGTG
>SLJM01000257.1 GCA_007135085.1 Myxococcales bacterium | reverse complement strand
TGAGCCCGGCGGGCCGGCGGGAGGTCGGGGAGGTCCAGATCCGGTGGGCCGAGATGTGTCACCCTTCGGGGAGCACCGCTTTTCGAGTAGACTATCGATCGGTGAGCGCCGTCTTTTCCGGTGACGTGGAAGTGCGAATGGGCGGTCGCGACGAATTGATCGAGCTCAGCGATGGAGCAGATTTATTGATCATGGATGCTCAGTATTTTGACGAGGAATACGACCAACGACGGGGCTTTGGCCACTCCACTCCGGAGGATGCCGTGGAGGTAGCCCTGGAGGCGGGCGTCAAACGGTTGTGGTTGACCCATCACGACCCGACTCACGGTGACCGACGGCTCGACGAAAAGTTGGCCATCGCCCGTGGTCATGCTCGTCAGTTGGGCGCCTCCGAGTTGCGGATTGAAAATGCACGGGACGGCCTGGAGATTGGCCTGGAGCCTATGCCGTCTCGACCATCGACGGGCCTCACCAGCGACACCTCGCTGCCGGCAGGGCCATGAACGACAACGCCATTACGGACGACGCCTTATTGATGGCTCTGGGAGAGCTGGTACAGCGTGAGATCAGCGCCGCCCAATTATTAGGGCATGTCATCGACGTCATGGCTCGGATCTTAAAGGCCGACCGGGGCACCCTCTTTTTGCTCGATGAGCAACGGGAGGAATTGATCAGTGTGGCCGCCCATCTACCCGAACTCGATGAGATTCGAGTATCTCTCAACGAAGGTGTGGCGGGCTATGTGGCGCGGAGCGGGTCCTTCGTCAACGTCCCCTATTGCGAAGACGACGCCCGGTTCTCCAACGCCATCGACAATACCACGGGTTACGAAACGCGGAGCATGCTCGCCGGGCCGTTGCATAACGCCGACGGGCGCCTCATCGGCGTGGTGCAGGTGCTCAACAAGAAGGAGGGAATCTTCGACGACGACGACCAGAGGCTGCTGGCCCGGCTGGCCGGGCAGGCCGCCGTCTTGTTGGAGCGCACCACCCTGACACCCCCTGGCGAGGGAGATGGTCCTTCGGCGCTGCCCGTCGATGGCGAGGGGATCAATCAGATCGTTGGACGCGGCGGGGCGATGCGCCAGGTCATCGGTGACGTCAAACGAGTGGCCCCACTGGAGGCGACGATCCTCCTTCGCGGGGAATCGGGAACGGGGAAGAGCCTATTCGCCCGGGCCGTCCACCACAACTCCCCGCGGCGCGAAGGCCCGCTGGTTCAGGTAGATTGCACCACCTTTCCCGAGGGGTTGATGGAGAGCGAGCTATTCGGCCACGAGAGAGGAGCATTTACGGGGGCTCATGTGCGCAAAGAGGGCAAGGTGGCCCAGGCCCAGGGGGGGACGCTCTTTTTAGACGAGATTGGCGATCTGCCCCCGGGGCTGCAGGGTAAATTATTGACCCTGCTTCAGGAGCATACCTATTGTCCCGTCGGCGGCACGGCCAGGCAGCGGGCTGATATCCGAATCGTAGCCGCCACCAATCGACGGCTCGAGGAATTGGTAGAGGCCGGCGGATTTCGCGAAGATCTGTACTATCGGCTGCGAGTGGTCCAGATCGAGCTGCCCGCGCTTCGAGAGCGCGGTCAGGGCGACCTTCGAGAGCTCATCGATCATTTTGTGGCGCGAGCGGCCCGGCGTCACGGCCACCGGCGGCCCCGCATTCGCGGCGACGCGATGAGCATGCTCACCGGCTATCACTGGCCGGGTAATGTACGGGAGCTGGCCAATTGTCTGGAGTCGGCGGTGATCTTTGCCGACGACGAGATCACGCCGTCGACGCTGTCTCTTCCACATCCTGAGGCCATCGGGAAGGTGCGGGCTATGAGCGCCGGGCAGGACATTAGCCATCCCTTCGACGATTATCCCACCCTGGAAGAGCTGGAGTCCCGGTATATCGCCTTTTTGCTGGAGCGCCACGACGGAAATCGCTCCCAATGCGCTCGGATTATGGGCATCGGGCGAAATACGCTGCTTCGGAAGATCCGACAATATGAGTTGGAATGAGCTGGTAGCCCGTCGCCGGTCGTGGCCTCCCGGTATTCGAGGTGGTCGACGCAGGATTGACTGTGGAAAGTAAAGATGAGTAATCTTCGCACAATTCTCCATATCCCGGCTGACAACAATTACTCGGAGGCATCTAATGACCGATTTCTCTTCCCTCCTGACTGCGGAGGCCCTCGCCGCCCCCGACTGGGTTGATCGTATTCGTGCAACATTTCCGGAGAGCCTGATCGCCGTCTGGGATCCCGATGACGACGCCGACGAGGACGAGCCTCGTGAAATCCTGGAGGAAGTCTGTGAGGAGCTGCTCGCCAGGCCCGAGGCGATAGCTCACCCGGATTGGGGCGAGTTGGTCCGAGACGTGGTAGCTCTGTGCTGCGACTACCGGGAGCTGACGGAAGATGCCTATTTTGAGGCCCTCGATCCCGACGACGCGGCCGATGACGAGGGGGGCGTGGTGGATATGATAGTCGACCTGGGGCTCTCCACGATCGGGGACGCCCTGAAGTTGCTGAACAACCCGGCTGCCGTGGCCCGTGAGGACTGGCCCGAGTTGGTGCGCCATGTCCTGGACGAGAAGAAGAGTCGCTTCGGCACCAGCCTCTTTCTGAGCTTCGGCTGGGAGGAAGCAGACGAACTCTTCGAGGCCGAATATGTGCGCTCTCATCCGGCGGCCCGCGAGCTCTGGCAGCACGCCAATGAGATCCTGCCGCTGGAGAGCGAGAGTCCCTGAGGGTTGGCTGTGAACGCCGGGACTTCAGGGCGCGTCAATAGGAGGCTAATATGGCAGAACCAACAGAGCCTCTTGATATGGCCCCTGTGGAGCGCTCTCGTGAACAGGCCCGACAGACCTATGATCGGATTGCCCGGTGGTACGACCTGATGGCGGCTCCCTTTGAGGGGCCTCACCTGCGGCGTATGTTGGAACTTCTAGAGGTTCGCCCCGGGGAGACGGCGCTGGACGTGGGGTTCGGAACGGGGGATGTCCTGGTGGAATTGGCCCGAACAGTGGGGCCGCAGGGTCGGGTGGCCGGGATCGATCTCTCGGAGAAGATGAAAGAGGTGGCAGCGCAGAAGCTCGATAGAGAAGACTTGTCAGAAGAGGTGGAGTTATGCGTCGGTGACGCCACGTCGCTTCCCTTCGAGGATCAGAGCTTCGATGTGGTGTGCTCCACGTTTACGATCGAGTTATTTGAGCTCTCAGAGATGGAGGCTGTCCTCGGCGAATGCCGTCGCGTGCTTCGGCCTGGAGGCCGCTTCGGAGTGGCTGCCATGTCGACTCATGAGAGCACTGGCATGTCGCGGCTATACCAGCGGGCACGCCGACACTTTCCCGCCGCCCTGGACTGCCGGCCCATTCCGGCGGAGAAGATCCTGGAGACCAACCACTTTGATATCCAAAGAGTTGAGCGCTCGTCGATGGCGGGGATTCCCGTGGTGATAGTTGTTGCCAGACCGATACAGTAGTTGAACTCCGCCGGGACGACCGTCTACGTGAGCGGCTCGCAGATCATCGCCGTCGACGGCAACTTCCCGTATTAGGAATTCGAGGAGAATGACTCATGAAGTTAGCCTGGCTCACCGATCCTCACCTGGATAGCGCGGATAAGCCGGCTCACCGTGCGCTGGCCGGACAATTGGAGCAGTGCCGGCCCGATGCGCTGCTGATCAGCGGTGATATCGGCCAGGCGGCGAGCGTCATCGGTTATCTGGACTGGTTAGCCGAGGTCGCCGGGTGTCCTGTCTATTTTGTGCTGGGCAATCACGACTTCTACGGGGGGTCGATCCCTGTCGTGCGGGAGGCCGTGAGGGCCCACGCCGCCGCTGATCGGCGACTCTCCTATTTGACCGGCGCCGCGGCGGTGACGCTCTGTCCGGAGGTGGCGCTGGTGGGCCATGATGGCTGGGGAGATGGGCGAGTGGGGCGGGCGATGGAATCACCGGTGCGGCTGGTGGATTTTTATGAGATCCAGGAGTTGATGGGGCTCGAGCAGGCGGCGCTGGTAGAGCGATTGGAAGGGCTGGGCGCCGAGGCGGCTGATACGCTGGAGCCGACGCTGCTGGCAGCCCTGGGGAGTCATGAGCATGTGCTGGTGGTCACCCATGTGCCGCCCACGCCGGAGTCGGCCTGGCACGAGGGGCAGTCCTCCGACGACGATTGGTCGCCCTTCTTTGTCTGCGGGGCGATGGGGGCGATGCTCCAGCGGGTGGCGGCGGCCCATCCGAGACGGCGAATCACAGTACTCTGCGGCCATAGCCACAGCGCCGGTGAAGTGTGGATTCGCCCCAATCTGCAGGTGCGCACCGGCGGAGCGGAGTATGGAAAGCCCGGGCTCCAGGCGCCGCTGATGATCATGGACGGCGCCTGGTGATGGCGAGCCCGGTTTAGATCTCGGCGATCACTTCCTCTCGCTGCTCGTCGTCGATGAGGGAGTTTTCGAGGATCTGGTCGATCAGGTCGTCGCGGTCCAGGTCCGACAGCTCGGCCATACAGCCCACGTGGGTATTGCCCTTGCGCCAGTTATCGACGTCGACTTCATAATACAGAACGCCGCGAAGCACCCCTTTGGGTTCGATTTTTTCACCGCAGGCGGCGCATGATGCGCGGGCGCTGGGCGCCGGCTCCACCCGCGGAGTCTTGGTGCCCTTCCCGACGTTTTTTGCCTCTTCAAGGATGGCGTCCACGTCGCCCACGTCGCCTTCGAATTCCTCGACGGCCTCGACGAAGTCTTTTGCGTCGAGTGCGGCCCCGCAGACCAGGTGATACCATCGGTAGCTTTCGTAGCGGTCGTTATACTCGCCGAAGCGAAGCTCTCCCTTCTCGATTTTCTTTCGACAGCCGCCGCATTTGGAGCGGCCTGATTTTGCAGGTTCGATGATCGATGTGGTCATATTGTATCTCCGTTGAAAGGTGGGAACGATCTAAAGCGGTTCGTGCTGTCGGTCAACCGATCCATCACGAAAAAACCCCGCCGGCATCGCCGGCGGGGTTTTTGTTGAGGCCTGGCAGGATTGATCAGGCCAGGTCGAAGCGGTCGAGGTTCATGACCTTATCCCAGGCCGCCACGAAGTCACGCACGAACTTCTCTTTCGAGTCGTCGCAGGCGTAGAATTCGGCGATGGCCCGCAGCTCGGAGTTGGAGCCGAAGACCAGGTCGGCGCGGGTGCCGGTCCACTTGACGTCGCCCGTGTTGAGGTCACGTCCCTCGAAGACGTTTTCGTCGTCCGAGCTCTTCTTCCACTCCGTCCCCATATCGAGGAGGTTGACGAAGAAGTCGTTTGTGAGGGTCTCGGGCGTATCGGTGAAGACGCCGTGTGCGGACTGGTCGAAGTTTGCGTTAAGCACGCGCATGCCGCCGACCAGTGCCGTCATCTCCGGCGGGGTCAGCGTCATGAGCTGTGCTTTATCGACCAGAAGCTCCTCGGCGGGCACGCCGTAGTCGTCCTGGAGGTAGTTGCGGAACCCATCGGCCCTGGGCTCGAGGACGGCGAAGGAGTCCACGTCGGTTTGCTCCTGGGTGGCGTCGGTTCGGCCCGGCGTAAAGGGAACCTCCACGTCAAACCCGGCGTCTTTTGCGGCTTGCTCAACGGCGGTGCAGCCGCCGAGGACGATCAAGTCGGCCATGGAGACCTTCTTGGTGCCCGATTGAGCATCGTTGAACTCCTTCTGGATGCCTTCCAGAGTCTCGATGACTGCCGACAATTTGGCAGGCTGGTTGACCTCCCAGCTCTTCTGGGGCTCCAGGCAAATACGGGCACCATTGGCGCCGCCGCGCTTGTCGGAGTGGCGGTAGGTAGCGGCCGAGGCCCAGGCGGTGGTGACGAGCTCCGAGATGGAGAGATCCGAGGAGAGGATCTTGGTCTTGAGGGCCGAGATGTCAGCAGTGTCGATCAGGTCGTGATCGACGGCGGGGACCGGGTCCTGCCACAGGAATTCCTCGTCGGGAACCTCGGGGCCCAGATAGCGCGAGGTGGGACCCATATCGCGGTGAATGAGCTTGAACCAGGCCTTTGCGAAAGCATCGGCGAACTGATCGGGGTTCTCATAGAAGCGCTTCGAGATCTCGCGATAGGCCGGATCTTTGATGAGCGCAATATCGCCGGTGTTCATCACGGGGGCGTGCTTCTTCGACGAATCATGGGCATCGGGCACCAGATCCTGGGCTTCGGCGTCTTTGGGCGTCCACTGCCAGGCACCGGCGGGGCTTTTGGTGACCTCCCACTCATATTTGAACAGGGTTTCGAAAAAGCTGTTGTCCCACTGCGTCGGCGTCGGGGTCCAGGCACCTTCCAGGCCGCTGGTGATCGTATCGCCGGCCTTGCCGGTGCCAAAGCTGCTCTTCCAGCCCAGGCCCTGCTCTTCGATGCCTGCCGCTTCCGGGTCGGCTCCCACCAGGTCGGCGTCGCCGGCGCCGTGCATCTTGCCGAAGGTATGTCCGCCGGCCACGAGGGCCACCGTCTCTTCGTCATTCATCGCCATGCGACCGAAGGTCTCGCGGATATCCTTGGCCGAACCCTCCGGGTCGGGCTCTCCGTTGGGCCCCTCAGGGTTGACGTAGATAAGGCCCATATGAACGGCGCCCAGGGGATTGTCGAATTCCCCGGGGGCGCTCTGGCGATCGTTGGCCAGCCACTCCTCTTCAAGGCCCCAGTTGATGTCCTCTTCGGGCTCCCAGAGGTCTTCGCGACCGGCGGCGAATCCATAGGTCTCAAAGCCCATGGACTCGAGAGCCACGTTGCCGGCCAAAACGATCAGGTCCGCCCAGGAGATCTTATTGCCGTATTTTTGCTTCACCGGCCACAGCAGCCGCCGCGCCTTGTCCAGGTTGGCGTTGTCGGGCCAGCTATTGGTCGGCGCGAAACGCTGGGTGCCGCCGTTTGCGCCGCCGCGCCCGTCTTCGATGCGGTAGGTGCCCGC
>SLJM01000177.1 GCA_007135085.1 Myxococcales bacterium | reverse complement strand
TCGATATTGTGGTTGGTCGTCGAATAGGTATAGGCCAGATTATTATAGTAGATGGGCAGCGATGCATCGTCGTGGCGCTGGAGGAGGGATTGCCAGATGCGGTCGCGATAAAAGCCGTAGGCGCCCTCGGCGTCGCCGGTCTGTTCGAAGGCCATGGCCAGTTGGCCGGCAAATTGGGTCCAGGTGGCGCCGTGGCCGTCGACCAGGCGGGGCCGATGGGATTCCAAAAAGGCGCGCACCGTGGCGGGGCCGGCGTCTATATTTCGACCGGCGGCCAACATGACCTGCAGGGGCACAGAGACGACCTGGCTGTCGCGGGTGGGCATGGAGGCGAAGTCCTCCATCAGGGTCATGGCGGCTTCGGTTTGCTCGCCGTAGAGAGCGGCCTGAATGGCGGGGAAGTGACTGGTGTAGAGGCTCACGCCCCCGGCGTTGGCCTCGTGGACAAGAGCCAGGCCCGCCTGGCCGTCGCCGGTGGCCAGCCGGTGAATGCCTCGAAGCATCTGAAGGTGGGGGCCGTATGAGGCGTCGTCGTCGGCATCGCCCAGTGCCACGTCGAGGGGCTCATAGATCTGGCGGGTAACCAGGCGGTCGGCGAGTTCCATTCGCCACAATTTGGGCTCCTCGGCGAGCTCGTCGAGGCGGGTCAGCCAGTGAGCGGCGTCCTCTTCAAAGCCGAGGGCCAGGTTAGCCTCGGCGAAGAGTACGGCCAGCCTCGGCCACAGCGATTCGTCAGGCACGTTGGGGGCGATGACCCTGGCCAACTCCACGTCCAGTAATTCCTCGGCGAGCATCTGCGCCACGGGCGTGACGGCGTCGCGGTGATAGCTGCGCTCGCTCAGAGCGTCGTCGAGTAGATTTCGGGCCTCTTCGATCTGACCGGCGGCAAAGCGAAGCCGTGCCTCGTGGATGATCCACGTCAGCGACGAGGGGCGAGCCTGACGCACCTGCTCTACCATGGGCAGCAAGAGGCGGGGCTCGGCGCCGCGGAGGCGGTTATTTAAGAAGATGGCCAGATTGCCTGCCGGATCGTCGGCGATGCGGAAGAGGATATCCGTCAACTCCACCAGGGTCTGGGCGTCGCCCTCTTCAAAGGCGGAGGTCATGGCCACGGTGAGCATCGTCGTGGTCGGTGTGTCCTCGACGGCCTGGCGGGCCAGGGACAGAGCCTCACCATCGCGGCCGAGGCGGCGCAACTCGTCGATGAGCATCGTCCGGGCGTGGCGGCGGTTGGGCACGCGGTCCAGATAGGAGTCGATGGCCGGCATGAGATCTTCTTCGCCGGCCAGCAGGAGAAGACCTAGATGAAGCGCAAAGGGATCGTGGTTGTCGAAGCCGGTCTGCTCGGCCAGGGCCTGGTCGACGAGCTCGCGAGCCGCGCCGTCGGCGCCGAAGGCGGTAAAGCGGCGGGCCAGGTCAAGCCGTGTATCCTGGAGCTCGCGGGCGCCGTCGACGGCGTCGAGGATGGGCTCGGTGAGGTCGATGGCCGTGGGGAGATCCTCCTCGGCCAGAGCCAGCTTCAGTCGGAGGTGATCCAGTTGATGGGGGCGGATCAAAGGCAGGTCCTGGTCGAGGCGGGCGCGCACGACCTCGATATGGCCCAGAGCGGCCACGGTCTCCAGTGAGCGGATGAGTGCGCTGCCCAACATCTCGTCGCGAGACATGCCGGGGGTCTGGCGGATGGTAGCGTCGGCTCGAAACGCCGTCGACGGCAGCTTCTCCATGGCCCGCACCTGATGGACCGCCGCGTCCAGGGCGCGATCGGGGTCGCCATGTCGCTCTAGATCGTAGTGGACCTTATAGGGAAGGGCGAAGTCGACCAGAGTCGGTTGGTCGATGATGCGCTCCAAAAAGAGGATCGCTCCCTGAGGGTCGCCGGCCAGCTCGAAGCGAAGTAGCAATGATTCGAGCGCGCTATATCCGGCCGACTCTCGCAGCAACCAGGTCTCGAAATATTCCAGGGCCTGCTCGCGCTCGCCGAGGAGCAGCAGGGTATGTCCCAGTTGTGGCAGATAATGCGCGTCGTCTTCGTCTACGGCGGCCTGCAAATAGAGCCTGGCGTCGTCGCGCTGGCCGGCACGCAAGCGCTGATCGCCGACCAGTCCCAGCAGGCGATTGTCGGAGCGACGAAGGGGATCGAGGGCGTCGTGGAATTGCTCGAGCTGTTGGTCCCAGCCAACGAGCCGGGTCAGCTCGTTGGTATGACGCAACATATGGAGGGAAGCGCGAGATTTGTCACCTTCGTCAAACTCTCGGGCGATCTGCTCGCCGACCTCGCGAAGCCGTCCGGCGGCGACCAGGCTGTCCAGGGTTTCGTAGAGTCCCCAGTGGCCGGCGCGCACTCGGTCCACACCCCGTTCGCGGGTGGCCCGGTCACCGCTTCGCAGATCGTGGGCGCCGATCTTACCGGCAATATCGGCCGGCGGGGAGTGGCCGTCGCGCTCCATATCGCGGAAGACCTGGCGGGCCATTTCAAAATAGCCGGCCTCAAAAAAGGCGTTGAAGAACGAAATCCGATGGGGCTGGCCGAAGGTCGACGACGAGGCCCGGGAAAATTCGTATTCCTCCAGGGCCCCTTCAAGATCGCCTCGTTCAATTAAGAAAGCCCCTCGGGCGGCGCGGACGACGAGATCGTCGGGGTTGGCAGCGCGGGCGCGCTCGAAGGCGTCGAGGGCGGCGTCGACGTCACCGCGGGCCTGCAAGAAGGTGGCGGCGTCGAGCCAGGAGCGCTCCGGGCGGTTGGCGTGATTGGCGGCGAGTTCGAAATATTCGAAGGCCTGGTCGGGGTCGTCCTGGCGGTAGTGATGATAACCGATCTCGACGGCGAATTGATACACCACGGTCAGATCGAATTCGCCCAGGGCATGAGCCGCCTCTTTCCACTGGCCCGTGTCGGCCAACACGGTGGCGATGGCCCGTCGCGCCCGGTGGGTATTGCGAGAGCGCTCCAGATAATCGTTGGTCAATTCGATGAGCCCCGCCATATCCTCTTGCTGCTGGCGAATTTCAGCGAGGAGCATAAAGCCCTCGTGGATGGAGCTATCGTCGCCGGAGATAAACATCTGGGAGGCGAAATCTTCGACCTGATCGTAGAGCCCGAAATGGGAGAGGAGTCGCGAGATTCGACCGGCCACGTCGGGGCGGCGGCGGTTATGCTGGAAATAGCGCTCTAATACCTCGGCGGCGCGCTCCATCTCGCCAAGGTGCAACAGGGTCTCGGCGTAGGCCATGGAGCGCTCGTGGGAGCGGCCGTCCTGTTCGGCGTAGCGGTCAAAGGCGATCAGGGCAGGGCGCCACATCTCTTGCTGGCGCCACTGATTTGCCAGGCTAAACCAATTTCGCTGCTCCTCCTCGGTGGCTTCGAGAAAGCTCAGGTAGAGGTCGCGAGCCTGACGACGGGCGTGGCGTTGGGTTTCTGGTGGGATGCCGTATTGACGGGACAGGGCGTAATAGGCTTCGCCCATGAGCCGATCCATATCGGGGCCCAGGTCTTCGTCTTCGAAGGTTCGGTAGAATTCGAGCATCCACGACGGTTGGCGGCGCGGTGAGACGTGGGAGCCGATTCGCTGGAGGGCTTCGACGCGGTTGCCGGAACGATCGACGAACCTTCGAAGGTGATCGAAGGCCTCGTCGTTGCGCCCGGCGTCGATGAGGAGATTGGCCAAACGCTCGTGGGTTTGCCAGTCGTCGGGGCGCAGCTCAACGAGCTCGGCGAGCATCTCGATTTGACGGGATTCCATGCGGGCGCGGCGGTAGCGATCGGCGGCGCTCTGCAGCGCCCAGACCCGATCGTCGTGCTCGTCGACCAGGCGGTCGAGAGAACGGACCATGGCGGCCATATGGTCCTGGTAGAGGTAGATATCGGCCGCTTCGAGCCAGAACTCGGGGCGCCCTTGTTCGGCGGCGCGGGTGAACATGCGGCTGGCTCCCTCCATATCGCCGCTGCGGTAAAGGATTCGGGCCACGGAGGCGATATCGGTGACATCACCGCCGCGGGCATCGATCCATTCCTCCCAGACGCGCAGAGCGTCGTCGGGGCGGGACCAGTCGCGGTACAGGCGGGCCAGATGGCGGGTGACGTCCCGGCTCGTCGGCGATCGGTCGCGGAGGCGGGTGAGCAGACGTTCCGCTTCTTCGTAGAGCCGATGATTTGAGAAGAATTGAGCTGCCGAGCGAAGGGAGGCGTCGCTGTCACCGCGGGCCTCGACGTAGGCGTAGATGGCCTGGATCATGGCGTCTTCTTCGCTCTCCATGCCGGCCAGAGCGGCGGCGAGATCGCGCCAGGCGCGGGCCGGGGCGTCGTCCATCTCGGTGAGCCGCTGATAATAGTGGGCGGCCAATTCGTAGTTGTTGCGACGAAGGGCCCAGGCGCCCACATGCTCGAGGGCTGCCTCGCTGTTGGCGTGGCGCTCTACATATCGGTTGAGGGTCTCCTCCACTTTTCCCATCTCCGCTCGACGGGCGTAGATCTGTGCCAGCGATTCGGTCAACCCCTGATCGGGCTGGGCCTCGACGGTGCCCCGCTCCAGGACGTTAATGGCAAATCGGGCCTCCCCGAATTCCATGGCGATTTCGGCAATCTCGCCAAAGGGGTGGGTCGGCCCCTGTCCCTCACGGGATTGAGCCATGGCCAGGTCGAGATATTCTCGAGCCGTCTGCCGGGCCTCTGATGTCTGCCCGGTCTGGAGTTGAAATCGAACCTGGCGCACCAGCAGATGGGCGTATCGCAGATCGCCGTCGAGGTCCTCCCACAGCTCTTCGATGATCTCGATGCCGAAGTCGTAGACCTCCAACTGGTCGGCCTGTTGAATGACGTCCTCATAACGTTGGATTTGCTCGTCGTCGGCGACATCGGCATCGATATAGCGGCGCCAGGCGAAGGCCGCATCTTCGTGCATGTCCAACCGGGCATAGAGCGATCCCAGATCGAGGGCCTCACGGGACAAAAATCCCGGGTCGTCGTCGAGGGCCTCCTCCAGGAGTTGGGCCGCTGCCTGATATTCTCCCCGGCGGCGAAGATGGGTGGCATAGGTTCGCCGGGCGTTGGCCAAATCCTGAGGTGAAGCGTCTCGATGGTCGTCGTCAATGGCGGCGATCCAGTTGAGGATCTGCCAGCGCGCCTGATGGTCGGCCCGGGTGGTGGCAAAGGCAAGAGCCCGCTCCAGCGCTTCGAGCATCGTCGCCTCTTCGACGCTGTGCGGGTCGGCGTCTCGCGCGGCCTGGTAGGACTCCACGGCATCGACGGGCCGGCCCAGAGCGGTATAGATCTCACCCAGGAGCAGGGGGGTCTCGACGGGAAAGGCCTCGCTTTGATCGGCTCGCCGGGCGTAGGGCAGAGCGCGGCGGTAATCACCGGTGGCCACCAGGGTCTGGGCCATCAATAAATTGGCCCACGGGCTGTGGGCGTCATCGTCCAATTCCTGCTGAGCGATCTCGAAGGCTCTGTCGAAGTCATGTTGCTCCAGAGCCTGGTCGCCGCGGTCCTTTCCATGGACGCAGGCGCCCAGCAGCAGGGATAGAAGCAAGGGGGTCAACCAATACAATGTTCTCATGGAGTCGGTGCTCTAGGTGTGGGGATGAGAATAATTTTCGGTCCCAACGCTTTACAACCCGGCGGGCTGTGCTAAATGATAACGCCCGTGAACTCAATTTTGAGTCCCGAACCACAGCAAAACCAACCGAAGGTGTCGAACGTGTCCTCCAAAAACGATCGGATGTCATACAACGGATTGACCATCGAGCGCGGCCAGCGCCATTCCAAAATCGTCGACGACGACGGGGAAGTGGTCTTTCGGACCACCAATCTGCGCGACGCGCGCAAATATCTCAAATTGCTCAAAGAGCGCGACCAGCTCCAGCAATTGCTCGAGTCGCGGGGAATCGCTCCCCACCGAATATACCTGCTGGCGGCGGATGAGGAAAAGCGCGGTAAGGTAAACGTCGAGGGCGTGCCCGCCAAAGAGGTGGTCATCGTCGCCAAATCTGAAGACGGGGGCCTGGTGGTTCGCGATCTGGAAGACGGCGCCGAGGAGATCGTCGATCCCGAGGAATTGGAAGCCATTGAAGGTGGTGCCTATCTGAGGGCGTCGGAGGTCCGCGACGAGGTCATCCACGCCGTGGTGCGCTTCAATCGTGAGAATGAAGAAGAAGGTGCGCACGTGGCCTTATTCCGCAACGAAGACCTGGCCGGTGAGATCGCCGACTATTGGGAGGTCGCTGAAGAGCCTCCGGGCCAGGAATATTCGGCAAGCCTCCAGATCTCGGAAGGGGACGTGGCGATCTATCAGGCCGAGATCATCGTCGAGGACTGAACTCCACTGTCGGCCCCTTTTCGGGAACGGGCAAGAATAAAAAAAACGGCCCCCTCACATAATCGGCGGGGGCCGTTTTTTTGATCTCGTTGCAGATCTGACTCAGAGGCTGGCCATCTCGCCGATAATCTCGGGCTCGCTGCCCTCGGTGAGGAAGCCGGCTCGTTTCCAGGCGCGAAGTCCGCCGTCGAAGTCCGAGACCTTGCGAAAGCCCATCTCTTCGAGCAGCGAAGCCGCTTCGTTGGAGGCGGTGTCGTCGTGGGTCTGGCCGTAGACGACGATGCGCTGGTTTTTACTCAAGTCTCGCTTGGCGCGCTGACGAAGTTCGGTCAGGGGGATGTTGATCGCTTCCGGGATATGCTCGTTCTGGAAGCTCTCTTTGTCGAGGACGTCGATGAGAACGAAATCCTCTCCTTGTTCGATTCGCTGATGTAGCTCTGTGCTCGACATCAACCGTGCCATATGAATCCTTTATGCTCTGTGCCGGCGGGACCGTTAATTGTTTGATCCTGGACCCGGGACATCCCAGGGAAAGCTCGCGGTGCGACGGGTGCCATGCCGGCGGGTTTGGGATGACGTCGCCCCAGTGTTGGTGTCTCGAAAGGCGACGGGCCGCGAGCGGTCGAATCTGACACTCTCAT
>SLJM01000384.1 GCA_007135085.1 Myxococcales bacterium | reverse complement strand
TCGTAGTTCGTAGTTCGTGGTTCGTGGTTCGTGGTTCGTGGTTCGTGGTTCGTGGTTCGTAGTTCGTAGTTCGTAGTTCGTAGTTCGTAGTTCGTAGTTGCCGTTGCAATTCCCCGGGCCGCCGTCCAGGCCCTCCACCCCGCGTGCCTTAGCGAAGCGTAGCACGCTCCACCCCGCGCCGCAGGCGCTCCACCCCGGGCCCGAAGGGCCCTCCACCCCGCCGGAGAGGAGGCTTAGCGGCTTCGCCGCCTAAGCCTCCTCTCCGGCCTCTTCAGCTAACCGGAACTTGCGCTTGATCAAGAATTGCTGTGCCAATCCGATCAACAGGTTGAGCAGGTAGTACAAGACCAATCCGGCCGGCAAAAAGAGCATGAACGCCGTAAACGCCACGGGCATGATCTTCATGACCATCATCATCTGCGGATTCGTCGTCGCCGCCGTGGACATGGTCAACCGCTGTTGGATGAACATGACCCCGCCCATGACCACGGGCAGGATGAACCAGGGATCGGGCGCCGACAGATCGGCGTACCACAAGAATTGCGCGTGATAGAGCTCCACCGAGTTGTAGATCATGACGAACAACCCGTAGAGAATCGGCATCTGGAGCAGGAGGGGCAGACAACCCAGGGGGCTGACGTTATTCTCCTTGAATGCCTTCATCGTCTCTTCGGTCATCCGCTGCTGATCATTTTCGTATTTCTCGCGGATCTCTTTGATGACGGGCTGGATCTGCTTCATCCGCTCCGCGTTTTCGTAGGCCTTACCCGTGATTCGCCAGGTCAGCGCCTTGATCAGCAACGTGAGCAAGATGATCGCCAGGCCCCAGTTGTGGACCAGGTTGTAGGCGCGGACCAGCAAAAAGCGCAGCGGCCGCGCAAGGATCGTAAATAATCCGTAGTCCACGGCCTCCTGAAATTCGTGTCCCGTCTCGCGGAGCACGTCGAAGTCCTTGGGCCCCATAAAGAGAGTATAGCGCGTGGACAAGCTGTCACCGGAGGGAATCGAGAAGTTGGCGTGGGTGATCCGCGTACGCAGATAATCACCCTCTTCGCCGGCTCGCTCGAAGCTGCACGATTCGGCGCCTTCCACGGGGGCGGCGGCCATCATGAAATAGCGGGTATCCGCCCCGGCCCACAGCACGTTGTGGCCCGTATATTCAACCAGGCCGTCGAGGCCGTCGTGATTGTCTCGCTCCGTATCGTCCGTGGTGTGGCATACGCCCTCCAACACGTCGGGCCGAAAGTCGAAAAACGGTGCATCCTTGTCTGGATCGTCTCGGCCCGTGATGTCCAACGACATTCGGTCGATGAGCGGCACGTCATCGAGGTGGTTCTCGATTCGCACTTCCAGGTTGACCACGTAGCGGCGCTCGTCGTCGACGGTGTAGATCTTGTCGATCACATATCGGCCCCGAGGCTCTTCGTAGCGGTAGACGATGCGCTCAAACGACTCGCCGTCGGCGGCGAACTCGCTCTCGTCAGCGACGAGCTCGTACATCTGGTCTGAAGCGACGTCGATCATCTGCCCTTCGAAGACCAGCGAATAGGGCCAGTCCGGTACATGCTCCTCTTCGAAGGCCCGCATCATTTGGCCGCCGATACCTGCATATTGCTCCGGCGCCGTGACCCGTGCATCGCGCACCACGCCGCCGCGGTTGCTCAGCTCCACCCTCAAATTTTGGGCTTGCATCACATCGACGCGGGCCTCGATCGGCGCTGCCTCTACGTCGACCTCCTCGTCGTCGGCCATCGCCTCGGCCAGCGCTTCTTCGTCGATCTCCTCGACGTCGGTCGGCTCCGCCTCTTCAACCTCAGCGGGATCGGCCTCGTCGACGACCGCTTCGTCGTCGATCTCTTCATCGACCTGCTCGGCGAGCTCTTCTGTGGTGATCTCCTCCAGATCGGGATCGGGAGGGGGCACCAAAAAGACCTGCCACAAGAAGATGACCAGACCGCTCAAGATCATGGCCAGAAGGAAACGTCGCTGTTCCATCGTAGGTCGCTATAAATGCAGAAAAGAAGAGCCGAATCGCTCGCGAATCCCGTCATCCTCGAAGTCGCCCGCCCGGGGCATCATTCAAGGGACCGGATCGTAGCCTCCGGGACGAAATGGGTGACAGCGCATGATCCGCCTGAATCCAAGCCAGCCGCCACGGAAAAACCCGTAGCGGCGAAGCGCCGTCAGAGTATATTGAGAGCACGTCGGGCTATAACGACACGACGGCGGAAGCATCGGCGAGAGCAGGCGCTGATAAAAGCGCACCATAAAGATCGCCACCCAGGCCAGAGGACTATAGGTGGTCGCCGGCGGCGTTTCCTCGGTCGACGTCGCCACCAGATCGTGGTCGCCGCAACCGCATTCTTCACTATGCCTGGTCTCGTCTTTCACCGCTTTGCTCCTCGCCGCTCCAGCTCGGCATGGGCCCGACCGACGGCGCGAAATACATCGCGCCGAAGATCTTCGTATTCCGGCAGGGCCTGACCGCCTTTGACGATTATCACCACGTCGTGGCTGGCGCCAAAGCGTCTCTTATTGCGGCGAAAGATGTCTCGCAGGCGGCGTTTCCACTCATTTCGCCGCACGGCGTTTCCCACCCGGCGGCTGGCGGTGACCCCCAATCGGGGATGACCTTCGTCGTTGGGCAGCGCATAGGCCACCACCCAACGGCCGCCACCGCGCCGACCCTGGCGACGGGTCCGCAAAAATTGGGGCCGCTTGCGCAGCCGCTCCTCCTTGCGGAAACGCTCGTCGTCAAAGGCCGTCGACACCACCGTCACTTGCGATGCTTACGGGGCACCAGCTGCTTGCGTCCTTTCTGCCGACGACGCTTCAGAGTCTTGCGACCGCCTTTGGTTTTCATCCGCGCCCGAAACCCATGTCGGCGGGCTCGGCGCCGCTTACTCGGTTGATATGTTCTTTTTCGCTTTGCCATGGCTTGTTCTCACTGTGTCACAAAAATTGTCTTATCCACTCGACTATACTGGCGTCGTCCATAACACGGGGGGGCGGTTCCTATTCCGACCGGCCGTAAAAACAGGCGCCGTACTCGGGCAGAGATCGCCCGACCCTGGGGGCTGCCCAGAGCGCGGCAAATAAACACGACGCCCTCCCCAGTGTCAAGGAAAGGGGACCGACCATCCCAACTGCATCCACCACATAAGGGCACAAAGTCCACAGAGTTTAGATCTCAACACACCGAATCCCTTCCCCTGTCCCGGCGATCTCGCGCCCTTACCTCAGCGCTCTTCGCGCCCTTCGCGGTGCATATTTCCACTCCCAACACAGATCGCCCCCGATCGCTTTGTAGAGGATCCTCTCTAACCCGACGGCTCGCAAAGCTTTTGGTTTCAACGATCCCCTCTCAGCGGGGTGAGGCGATCCTTTTTCCCAGGTTTTCCACAGGCTGTGAAAAATTAATTTTAGCCCCATGTTACGTTCTGTAAAAGGTTGATATTCCTTGGCGTTTTTCTCGCTCCGCCGTTGTGGAAAACCTCTTTTGGCGCTCAGGTGGGCTTAACTTTCCGGCCTCTATCCCCGATAAAGAAATGGCACTGCAGGCATCGTTGAATTCACACCACTCTTGCCCCCTTTGAAGTCGCTCATGCAAGAATATTGGACCGCCGCACTACGCCAACTCCAGACCATCGTCAGCGCCGACCACTATGAGACGTGGTTCGCCAAGATCGACTTCCACCATCGCGACGACGATCGGATCTATCTGGAAGTAGACGACGATTTTTGTAAGGCATGGATCGAGGATAATTATCTCGATCTCATCGAAGACGCCTTAGATAAAGTCACCGAGGAGGCGATGGAGATCGTCCTCGACGTGCGCGGCAGCTTCGACGAAGGCGACGAACTCCAGATCGAGGTCGACCTCACTCCCCAGGCGGCCCGTCAAGCCAACCTGGATCACCAGGCGGTCTTCGACTTCGCCCAGTCCCAGACGGCGGCGCCCAATATCGACGATCTGGCCACCGAAGCCGGGATGAACCCCCGCTATACCTTCGAGCATTTCGTGGTGGGCAGCTCCAACCAATTTACCTATGCCGCTTGCAGCGCCGTGGCCCACGAGCCGGCCTCCACCTATAACCCGCTGTTCATCTTCGGCGGCGTGGGCCTGGGCAAGACCCACCTGTTGCAGGCCATCGGCATCGAGATGCTGCGCCGCGATCCCAACGCCCGGGTGATGTATCTGTCCTCCGAAGAGTTCATGAATCAGCTCATCACGAGCCTGCGCAACAAGGATATGAACACCTTCCGCAATCAATTCCGCAACGATTGCGACCTGCTGCTCGTCGACGATATCCAATTTATCGGCGGCAAGGACTCTACTCAGGAAGAATTCTTCCACACCTTTAACGCCCTCTATCAGAGCGGCAAGCAGATCGTGGTCACCTCCGATAAATCACCTCAAGATCTGCCGGGCATCGAGGAGCGACTGGCCAGCCGATTTTCCTGGGGGCTCATCGCCGATATCCAACCTCCGGGCATCGAGACCCGGATGGCGATCCTCGAGAAAAAAGCGGAGGCCGACGGCATCGAGATGAGCAAAGAGGTGGCCATGTTGCTCGCCGGCACCATCCGCAGCAACGTGCGCGAATTGGAGGGCACCCTGATCCGCCTGGGCGCCCAGGCCAGCCTGATGGGCACTCCACTGAACGTGGATTTCACCCGTCAGATGCTCAAGCGGATGAATCTCGATCACCGCCGCCAGGTCAACGTCGATCAGATCATGCGCACCGTGGCCTCCCACTTCGATATCACCGTCTCCGATATGAAGGGACCCCGCCGCACCCGGGCCATCAGCGAGCCGCGCCAGATCGCCATGTATCTTGCGCGAAAGCATACCAACCACTCCTACCCCGAGCTGGGCCGACGCTTCGGCGGCAAAGATCACACCACCGTGTTGGCAGCCTGCAAAAAACTCGAGGACCTGGTCGAGATGGGCGATAACGACTTCGCCCGATCGATCGCCGATCTGGAGTCGATGCTCATTCGTTGAACTCTTGCTGGATCTGCCTAACTTCCTTCGTAACCTGACCCAATAAGCCAACAGGTTTGCTTCCGGAAGGGACAGACCGAGGGGGGGTGTATAGCCGCCACCCACGACGGGAGTCGCTTTCGGACGCAAACAAGAAAAGGGGAATTGGAACGGGCTCGTTCGATCGCTACACTAATACTAGAGCAGCCCAATCACGGCTGCCGCTGTATTTTGCATGCCCCGGAGACGCCATGTCCCACTCACCGCCCATCATCGACACCTCGGGCCTCATCTCACCGGGCTTTCTCGTGGCCTCGCCAAAGCTCGACGACAGCCCCTTTGAGCGCGCCGTGGTGGTCATGGTCCATCACGACGAAGAGGGGGCGATGGGGTTTATCATCAACAAGCCTCTCGAGATCGATTTTGGCTCTCTCATCCAGAGCGTCAACGACGATATCGCCCGCAATATCATCCCCGAGAGCTTCGACGTGCCCGTCCACTTCGGCGGACCTGTGCGCATCGAACAGCTCTGGCTGATCTTTCAGCGCCAGCTCGTCGGCGAGGAGGATCGAGAGGCCAACCAGCATCTGTTGCGCAAGATGAGTGAGCCCGACGACGGGGCTATTACCTTTAGCGACGGATGGTTTCTGGCTGCCAGCGGCGACATCATCGAGGGCTTCGCCCTGGGACAGCAATACGGCACCTACCGCCCCTTTATCGGCTACGCCGGTTGGGGCCCGGGACAACTCGAGGAAGAGATCGAAGACGGCTCCTGGCTGCTCCTGGATTTCGACGAGGATTTCTTCTTCGACTCCCTGCCCGGCCTCCACTGGGACGACGCCCTGGAGCGCCTCGGCGTCGATCCCACCGCCTTTTTGATGATGGGCAAAGCCGGTTTGGCATAACCGCCCACAGAGCCTCTTGACAGTTCCCGGTCATGGAATTACCTTCCCCGACCTGTTCTCGTCATTCTTTATGACGGGGCACGGTGGGCATAGCTCAGTCGGTTAGAGCGCAGGTTTGTGGTACCTGAGGTCGCGGGTTCAATTCCCGTTGCCCACCCTGGATGAAACTCCAATACGGGACGCTGGTGAAGGACTTCTAGAGTCCTGCACCAGCGTCCCGTTTTTTTATGCCCATTTTCTTCTGCATCTGAGTGCTAGTTATGGATCCGATTCTGATCGTCCTCATCGTCGCCTTTGTAGGGGCCATGATCTATATCTTCCTGATCATGGACGACGTCAGCGAAGACGAAGAAGCGCTCAACCAGCGCTGGGAGCCCGTCGCCCAGGCCACGGGATTGGAGCTAAAGCCCTTTGACGGCAATCGCTTCTCACTCTCCATGGAAGGTGAGGTGGACGGAGTAAAGCTCGACGTCATGCTCCACATTGAGGAGAGCACCCGGCCCCTGACCATCGATATAGGGCCCTTCTCCGTTCAGCGCCGATACCGCCGGCGTCGCCTCTACGAGGAAGTCAAGCTCATCGCCATCCGAGCGACCCTGCATCCCACCTGGCCGAAGTCGGCCTCCCTCTATCGGACCACTCTCCAGGCGGAGCTACTCTATCGACGACGAGCGATGCGCCGAATGGGCGACTGCGATCGGGGCAAACCGCCGACCTTCGTCGACGTTCGCACCTCTGCCCTCGAGCAGGCTTTGCACACCTCGCCAATTCGAGAGGAGTTGATCGAATTTGAGCGTTTCTTCGGTGATTATTGGATCAAAGAAGGCGAATTAGTCGCCCGCCTACTGGGTGCCTCCCTCGACCCCCCTCATTTCGAGGAGGCCATCGCCCGAGTGGCCTCCATGGCCAACCTGCTCGCCGACGCATCAAAGAAGCATAACTCCTTTGGCGATCACCGCTATATCGAACCCGCGCAAGACCCCGTCGAATCCCCCCTGGAAGCACCGGCCGAGAGCGGCTCGGACTGGTAAAACCGCCCGTTTTCCTCACCCACCCAGGTTTGATCGTCCGCGA
>SLJM01000139.1 GCA_007135085.1 Myxococcales bacterium | reverse complement strand
TCTTCATCTTCATCGTCTCCGCGGTCTTCAGCGGGGCCGTCGTGTTGTGAATCCGAGTCGGAAGCGTCAGGTGATTCAGAGATGTCTTCAGCGTCGTCGACAGGCTCCTCCGATGACTCATCGTCGGTCTGACGCTGAGAATCGGGAAAAATTTCGTCGATATCGACTCGATTGGGGGTCTCATCGGGGAGGAAGTCGTCGATGGTGGCCCCTTTTTGGAAAAGGGGTGAGCCCTGGGACTCTTCAGACCCAGCCCGGTCATCGGTGGCCTCCGAAGGGTCATAGGCGTCGTCGTCATGGCCGTAGAAGGCGAAGACCGCGCCATAGAACGCCACGCCGATGGCGCTGATCGACATCCAGAGGATGAGCTCGCCGAAGAAGCGCAGCATCGTTCCCAGGGGCGCCAGTTGAGGCCAGATCAGGGTCAGATTATTGACCATGATCAGCATCCAATACAGGCCAAGCGGGATGAGCAGCAGCCCCAGGGCGAAGATGAGGAGGCGGTAGAGGCTCCAGAAATTGTCCACCGTGAACAGACAGCCCCTCAAGACGGCCTCCCCCAGATCGACGTCGTCCATGATCATCGGGGCGCCGATGACCTCCAGGGCCAGTCGGCTCAGCCCGGCCCAGGCCAAAAAGAAGGTCAGGGCGCCGCCGATGACGATGGCCTTCAACAGCACCGGAGCCCCTTCATATAGTCCGCCCGCCGAGGCATGGACGATGCCCATGATGAGGGCGGCGAAGAGCAGAATCGTGACGATCTGGATCGCAAAGCGAAGCAAAAATAGGGAGAAGACCGCCGGAAAATGCTCCAGGGCCTGGGACCAGAAGGTCTTTATTTTCTTAATCGGCTCGTCGCGAAGCCCACGGTCGATGACCCCCCACACCCCGGCGGTGGCCAGGGCCTGGATGGCGGTGCCGATCAATGAGGCGAAGAAGGCAAGGCCCACCAGGCCGGCTATAAAGGAAGGGGTTCGTACCGTCTGGGCGATCTTTTCGACCCAGCCCAAAAGGCCTCCTCCGGCGGCGCTGTGGAGCTGAAAGTCGACGACGAAGAGGCCCACCAGCACCAGCCCCACCGCGGCGGTGGCCATCCGCGCTGCCAGATCAGCGAGGATCTTCCAGACGAAGACCGTCCAGTTGGGCTTTAGAATTTCCCAGCTTCGCTGGTAAAAGGGGAGTGCAGAAAAGGTTTTGTTGGAGACCCAGGACCAGGAGCGCCATCGGTGCTCATCGTCATTCTGGTCGTGTCGTGACATCATAGGACAAAATCTCGAACTCAAAGTGATATGTCGGAGCCGATTGTAGCGCGCTAACAAACGATGTGAAAGGGATGGAAGATGGCAGATAAGGCAGTCAAAGAGGTGATCTGGATTACCGGCGGAGGAACGGGGATCGGAAAGGCATTGGCCCTGGAATATGCCGGCCGGGGGGCCACGGTGGCCGTCTCCGGTCGGCGCCGCGAGCCCCTGGAGCAGACCCGAGAGGCCATCGAGAACAGCGGCGGTACAGCTCTGGTCGTGCCCTGTGACGTCACGAAGGTCACCGAATTAGAGGGGGCGGTGACACAGATCGTCGACGCCGCCGGAAGGCTCGACGTGGTGGTGGCCAACGCCGGTTTTTCGGTCAGCGGCCCCTTCGAGGAGTTGAGTCAATCCGATTGGAAGCGCCAATTCGACGTCAACGTCTTCGGCCTGGTCATGACCGTGCGCGCCGCCATCCCCCATCTTCGCCAGAGCAGAGGGCGCATCGTCTTGATGGGAAGTGTCTCGGGTATGGTGGGGCTGGCGAAAAACGCGCCCTATTCGGCGTCCAAATTCGCAGTGCGAGGCATCGGCCAGAGCCTGAACGTGGAATTTGCCGGCACGGGGATAACTTGCACCACCCTGATGCCCGGCTTCGTGGAGAGCGAGATCGCCCAGGTGGACAACCGGGGCCAATTTCACGAGGAGTGGGAGGACCGGCGCCCGGCACAACTGGTCTGTCCCTCCGACAGGGCGGCCCGATCGATGCGGCGGGCCATCGACGCCCGGAAAAAGGAAGCGGTGATCACCGGCCACGGCAAGTTTGCAGCCTTTATGGGAAATCACGCCCCCCGGCTGACTCAGACCTTGATGGGGCGGTTTGCCAAAAAAGCCCGGCAAAAAGATTCGTGAGTCACATCAGGCCGTATCCGGATCGTGAGGGATGCTTCCCCGAGGGGCGCGGTAGAACATAAAGGGCGTATAGCGCTCCAGGTTGGATACCCGGGAGGTGTAGATATCGGCGTAGCGCTCGACCTGTCGGGTCAGGTGGCTTTTGTCGTTGCCCGTACGCATCAAATAGCCCCAGGTATCGTTGAAGTCGGTGCCGTCTGCGGCCACCCGGGGACCCAATTGCTGGTCCACACGAGCCAGATCTTCGCGGATCTCGAGGATGCGGGCCTCTAATTCTTGCTGCGTGGCATCCTGTTCGGGGGGGACGCCGTGGCGGATCTTCTGGATGTCGAGACGAGCCCGGCTATATTCGTCTTCCAGGCGCACCTTCTCGTACATCATGCTTCGAATCTCGCGCTGGGTGTCGCGAGCGGCATCGATGGCGCGCAACTCCTCTTCCATTTCCCTCAAGACCAGCGCCGTACGCCAGCGCAGCACGTTCTTGGTGACGTTCACGTCGGCGAAGAGGTGGTCTCCCACGTAGAGAATCTCGTCTCCCGACATGCCCAGGCAGTCCTCCAGGGCGCCGGCGTGGCCTCCATAATAGATGCGGCCTTCCTCGATGGAGCCCACCCAGGGTTCGAGCAAGCCCTCCTCACTGACCACCTCGAAGATGGGCGACGAGCCGGAGAAAAAGTTCGGCTTTCGCGCCGCCACCACGGCCACGTCGAAGACGTCGCGCCAGGTCTGCCCCTCGGGCAGGTAGGGGTCGATGGTGTAGCTGAGCATGAAATTGGAGTATTCAAAGCCCGAATTGGTGATGAGCAAGATCTTTTTGCCCGCTCGTCGCTGATCCAACAAGGTGGCCGGCATACGGGGATCTCGATCGACGTATTTCTCCGGGTTCGACATGATCTCGCCCTTGAGCTCCCCCTCGATATGGGCGGCGTCCAACAGATCCTGCACTCGCCAGTACAGGTCGCCGTAGCCCATGACCTCCGGCAATTTGCGAGCGTCGAGCAGCTCCACCAGCTGGGAGTACATCACGGAGGCGGAGATGGAGAAAAAGGTATTTAAAAAGACCCAACGCCCCCGGTCGGAGAGGTCGACCAGAGTGCGGGTATAGGCCTGTCGCATCTGAGAGTAGGGCACCAATGAGGTGCCATGGGATGCCCGCCAGATATAGCCGAAGCGGTTGGCCTTGACCAGATTTCCCAGCTTCAGATCGATGACCAATCCCCGAATGGCCAGGTGGGGGTCGAAGGTCAGATCTTCGACGGGCCAGCCCTCGGCCAGCAGGCGCAGCTTGATATGTTCGTAGGCCCGCCCCTCCCAGGCTTCGACGTGATAATGGACCAGGGTATAGTCCATATCGTAGCCGATGGCCTTGATGGAGCGCAGGTTGAGCGAGCGGTTGCAGTAGACGCCCCGTTCGTGGGGAATATCGTCGTAGACTTCGAAGGTACCGAAGGTCATGGATCGTACTCGAGGTTCAGAGGGGATTGTCGAATCCGCCAGGAGTAAAGAAGGAGCAATTTTCCATGGCCAGCTCCTCCAGGCAGTGGTCGTCGCTGATGGTCATACCTCGATTGGCGAGGAACCAGCCCACCTGATTGGTCAAAAAGGCATGGATATCAAAGGGGCGCGACGGATCGGGGATATTGAAGGTATGTTCGCCCCTTCGGTGCAGGTAGCCAAGGCGCAGGGCCTGGATTCCATGCTCGGACTCCAGGGTAGCCCGAAGCGGGGTCTGAGCCACAGGCTTGGGGTCTTCTAAGTCGTGATCGCCGTCGGGGCGCCACAGCCCCTCGTCGAGGTTGTCCGGATCGAAGAGGGTATTCGGATAGAGAGGGAAACGGTTTAGTCGAGCGATTCCCTCATAGACGAAATTATCGATGAGCATCTGATTTTCGGTCACCCCGTAATCGGGATGCTCCGAAAGGGTATCGAGGGCGCCGGCGGCGCGGGCGACGGTGATAGCCGCGCTGATGGGCACCGTTTGGTCGCCCAGGGTGCCGATATGCAAAAAGTTTGTCTGCCCGCTTCGAAACTGAGGGGCCTCGTAATTGAATCGCCGGGGACGCAATTCATAATGGCTGGCCCACACCGCGGGATCGACGGGCTCCAACAGAGTCTGGCCCACGCCGATAAATTCCCGAAATTGAGGGGTCTGGCGCTCCAGACCCCAGCCGTCGGAGAGCGCCGCCAGGGGAGCGCCGGCGGGGTAGAGGATGTTGAGATCGATCACGTCTTGCTGGAATTGATCGATGGTCTCAATCAACTCTCCGTCGGCATCGTAGAGCTCGATGAGGAGGGGATCCCCAAATTCGGTGGGATCATTGATGACCCGGGCGGCGAACTCATCGGAAAATTCCTCGGGCAGGGCATCGGGGTCGAAGTCATCGCGGCAACCCGAGAGGGGACGGCATTGCATATCATGGGTACAATAACTTGCGTCGGGGCAGCTCACCCCGTCGCATCGGCTGACCTCGGTGCAGGCCATGATATCCTTAAAGAGGTCGAGCTCGGCGTCAAAGCCCAGGGCCACCCGTCGGGCCGCCGGAGAATAGGCATCGGCGGCTACTCCCACTCGGAATACCCCTCCTTCGACGATCACTTCGCCGCGAGTATGCTCCTCGTCGAGCTCGTCGACCTGTTCGCGGGCCAGATTTCTCACCACCACCCGGGACCCATCTTCTAATTTCGGGATATCCGCCACGAAGACCGTGCGCGAGCCGGTGGTCCTGGGAAGCAGCCACTGCAATCGCATCTTCTCCTCGCCATCGACGACGAAGGGATTGCCGATAAGGGAGGGGCCCATCATTCGCAGGATGACGCTGGCTCGGGCGTTTCCGATGGTAGAGCGAATGGCCAGGTCTGCCAGGCCGCCGCCACCGGCGTTGGAGGCCCCGGCGACGATCGTGGGTTCGGCACCGGCAAGAATAGAGGATTGAATCGCCCCCAGCGAGGTACCCCAGGTTACATAGGGGCGCTCACCGCCGAAGTCGACGCCGCCGGTGCCAGAGAAATCACCGGCCAACTCGGCCGTACCATCGCCTGTCTGATCCCAGCCGGCGCCCAGATGGGGGTGGCTGGACTGGAAAGTTGAATTTTCTCGTCCGTCGTCAAATCGCCGCTGGCCGTCAAAGGTGCGTAGAATCCGAATAAGCTGCATCTGATCGATGGTGGTCTGCCGCATATTTTTGCGGGTTCGCAGCAGATCGGAGGTGAAATAATCGCCGCCGGCGTCGATCTCACCATTATTGGAGAGGTCGCGAGCGCGCATCACCCCCAGCACCTCGACCAAATTATTCAACCCCTGATTGCTGGCGATATTGCTCACAATATTTTGAAATTCCGGGGGAATCTCAACGCCGTGTCCCGGAGATTCCACGGTGCAGGTGGCGAAGCCGAATTTTGCCATCGTCCCCGCAAAACCAAGGAGCTCGAGGCGCGTCGAGCTAATGGCGTGGCTGTAGATGATGACCGGGAAAGGCCGGTCTCCTGCCACCTCGGTCTGGGGAACGGCGCATACGAAGGGCACCTCGAAGGGTTGAACTTTGAGCGGTCCCCAGGATGCGTTCAGGGAAATGGCGTCCTCATCAAAGGCGGCGTCACCATGAGGCAGACCGTCCTCAAGTCCGACAAAATTGGGTGAGAAGAAAGTGCCGCTTACGATATAGTCAATGGCCAAAAACGCGTCCTCCAGCATGGCCGCCGTGTCCTCACCGAGTTCCTGGACGGCGATGGGCATGACGATGTCGATGATATCGTCGAGCTCGAAGGTCAGCGGATCTTCGCCGGTGCCGCGCACGTCGTGGAGCATCTGGAGTCGGGCCGGAAATTCGTCGTGCAGCTCAGCCAGGGGCCCGTGGCCGTAGAGGCCGGCGCGGATTTCCTCCAGAGATTCCGTGGGCACGCCGGTGGTAAAACTCCAGGTAAAGCGCACGTTGGCCAGTCCGGCGTCGAATCGCTCGGGGAAAGCGTCAGGCAGAATTTCGCGAAGGGGCTCCAGAGCCGACGTCTGAAGGGGATCGTTGATCCAGTCGAAGGGGCTGTCCACGGCCTTGGCGTCTTCACCACGGACGGCGCTGGTCAACACCACGGCGTAGGTAGTACCCGGCGCCAGGGGATGAACGGGGCGAATGATGAGGGTATTGGTCTCGCGCTCGTAGAAATCGAGGAGTTCGCCGGGCTCCAGGGGATCGCTGTCGGGGCGACGCAGATTGGGCTCGCCACCGTGATGCTCGGCCGTTGGAAAGAGCAGGTTTGTGCCGTCGCTCTTGGGATCGTTGGCGTAATAGCGATCCGAGCGCTCCAGAGTGAGCGGGAAATTGCCAAGCCCCATATCCAATAACTCAAAGGAGCCGAACTCCGGGCTGTCCGGATCGACGTTGACCAGATAGATGGCGTCGTCGGAAAAGTCAGGGACCTTTTGTTGATGGCGATCGATGAGGATATCGATGTCCAGCGGCTTATCGAATGACACGGTGATCGGTGAGAACAGACCAAAGCCGCTGTTGCGATTTAGAGCGTCCCGCACCCGCGCCTCCCCATAGCCGTCGCGAGCACCGGGGAGATCGACGCGTAGACCGGTCGGGCTCTGGTGGGCGGCGCGGGTGAAGTAGTCGTTTGGAAAGGGGGTATTCGGGAAGGGGAGGGTCTGGGGCTGGAATTGGATCTGCGGCCCATCGGAGGGGCTCGCCACGCGCAACCCCTCTTCGGGCCCCTGGCAACCGGTGCATGCGGCAGAACCGATCAACAAAAAGAAAGCGAGAGCGCCCAGGGACAGAAGAGAGTGTAGTTTTTTCACGGTTTATCCGACCGGATTATTGTTATTCATCCATGAGGTCGGAATAGT
>SLJM01000499.1 GCA_007135085.1 Myxococcales bacterium | reverse complement strand
GCATCATCGGAACGAGTGGCCACCGAAGGGGCCTTCGAGGCCGGCCCGATGGGCGCGGTGGGCCTGTATTTTTCGCCGGTCCACGACAATTTCGTTCAACCCGAATATTATGTGGGGGCCTTCGCCCGTTGGCGCCCCGATATCTTCGGTATTCGCCAGAGCCGGTCCGAGGCTCAGTCACAGCGAGCGGTTGCCCTCGAGGCCCGGGCTCAGAGCCTGGAGCGAGCGGCGACGAGAGAACTGCAACAATTCGAGCAGTTGCGTCGGCGATACGAGGAGCAGGAGCAGGCCTTTGAGGAGGAGCGTCGGCGCATCGAGAAAGTTCTGGAGGTGGCGACCCTTCGATGGCGCGAAGGAGTCGGCCCCTGGCGCGATGTGCTCGACGCCAGGGTTCGCTATGAAGAGGCGCGGCTAGATGAATTGCAATTCCGTCAGGAGATCGCCCGCTCCATGAGCGATATGGCCATCACCTCCGGCAGAATCGACGAACTTCCCCTGTGGTTGGGACAAGGACGGCAAGAATGAGAGCGATATGGCCTGCGACGGCACTTCTTCTGGCGGTGGTGATCCTCGCCCTCAGCGCCTGCTCAGACGACCCCGCCGAGGAAGCTTCTGACGACGACGCGGTCCAGGAGACCCGTTCGGCTCCTCTGGTCGCTGTCGAGACCGTTCATTATGAGGAGATCCCCGAGAAACGGCGCTGGTCCGGTCGCCTCGGGCCGCTGGCTCAGCGCTCGGCTCGCTCACCCCATCGGGGAACCATCGTGGGACTGGAGGTGCGCGAGGGGGAGTGGGTCGAGCGAGGCCAGACCCTGGCGCGAATCGCCGGGCCCGCCGCCGGACAGCGTCAGGCCGTTCACGCCGAGCGGGTGCGATATCTTCGTCAGGAATTGGAGCGCTGGGAGCGCCTGGCCGAAGCCGATGCCGCCGGGCCGGCCGAGGTCAATGAGGCCCGCCTCAAATTATTGGAGGCGGAGCAACAAAAGGCCGATCTGGACGCCGAGATCTCCGGCGAGGTCATCGTCGCCCCGGCGTCGGGGCGGGTCATCGAATTGCTGGCTGCCAACGGCGTTCACGTCGAAGGGGGCGACCCCCTGGTACTGATCGACGACGATGACAATCTGGGCGTCCAGATCGTCGTCGCTGCAAGCGAGACGGAGCTCTTCGAGGACCGCGATCGGTTCGTCGTTATCGACGAAGGCGAAGAGCTATCGGTGGGCGACGTGACTTATTCCGACTATCCCCATCCGGGATTCGTGACCGTCCAGATTCAGCTGGAGGGCGTGGAAAATGACCGGCGTCGACAGGTCGAGGTCCGCTATGAGCGAAGCGACCAGGCCTTGCTCGTGCCCTGGACCGCCGTGGCCAGCGACGACGAGCAGTGGGTGGCCGTCGTCGACGCCGAAACCGGCGAAGTCTCGCGGCGGGCCGTGCAATTGGGCCGCGCCCACCAGGCCGGCATCGAGGTGCTCGGCGGGCTCGACGAGGGAGAGCAGATCCTGCGCTATGAGCCGCGAAATCACGCCGAAGGCGACAGGGTCCAGGCGCGGCCGGTCGATTTGGTCGGGGCTCCACAGGGGGATCGATGATCCGGGTGCGCACGATCTTGTTGGTCCTCCTCGAGGAGCTGACCAACCGAAGGCCTGCCGTGGCCGCCGTGGTGCTCGCCACATTTGCCGTGGCCGCCGTGGCCCTTACCCAGATGCCTCTGCAGCTTCTTCCGGAGATTCATTACCCCCAGATTCGGGTCATCGGCGACCTGCCCGGTCAGACCTCGATGGTCATCGAGGAGAGCATCAACGAACCACTGGAGGCTGCCCTCCGCGGAACCCCCGGGGTGGTCCAGATGGAGAGCCGCTCCGGCGACGGCCGCGCCTATATCGACCTCTTCTTCGAGCCCGAGCGCGACATCGATCGAGCCCTTCAGGACGTCACCCAGGCCGTCGCCCGAGGGCAGGCCCAGATCCCCGGTGAATTTCCCGAGCCCCGGGTCTTCGCCGTGGCCACCAGCGAAGAGCCGGTCATCCAATATGCCTTCGGCTCCCGCACCCTGTCGGCGCCGGAGATTCGCCGGCGTCTTCGCTCCAGTCTGGTGCCCCGGCTGCAGGCGATCTCGGGGGTGGAGCAGGTCTATATCGGCCGTGAGGAGATCGCCGAGCTGGTCGTCGATGTCGATCCCTTGCGCCAGACCGATATGGGAGTCGATCTGGCCACGGTGGAGCAGGCCCTCATCGAGGCCACCGAGCCGCCGCCGAGCGGGGCCATGCGTACCCCTCACTTCGAGGGAATCGGCCTGCTGGGCCGTCATGCATGGAGCGCTGAGGGGCTGGCGAGCCATCCCATCCTGGTGGGCAATACGGATCGACAGGTAGCGCTGTCGACGATCGCCAATATTCATCGCCGACCCTCCGAGGAGAGCCTGCGCACTCGTCTCGACGGTCGATCGGCGGTGTTGGTGACGGTCCATCGATCGCCCCGCTCCCACGCCCTGGAGCTGGCTGATTCGGCCCACGAGATCGTCGCCGAGGTGAGCGACGGCCGGGCCTTCGACGAGATCGAGGCCACCCTGCTCTACGACGACTCGTTGGTGACGAGGAGCGCCGTTCACAGCGTGCTCGTCGCCACCTTCGGGGGAGCGTTCTTGGCCATGCTCCTGCTGGCGTTGACTATGAGGCGAAAGCGAAAGGTGCCGCTCGTGGCGCTCGTGGTAGGTACCAGCCTGAGCGCCGCCGTGGTCGTCCTTTATCTGATGGGAATGAGCCTCAACTTATTGACCCTGGCCGGCCTATTGCTGTCGGTGGGGCTGGGTCTGGACTATGCGATCATCTATTTCGATCGCCTCGATCGCCGGGGGGATTCGTCCTCCGATGCCGCCGTGGAGGCCATGGTCGACGTGGCGGGGCCCCTCTTCGGTGCGTTGCTCACCACCCTCGCGGCGGTGCTGCCTTTTTTGCTGGTCCAGGGCTTGATCGCCCTTCTTTTTCGGCCTCTTATCTGGACGGTGGTCGTCGCCGCCGGGTTTTCTTTTTTCTTCGCCCTGATCCTGCTGCCCACCTTTAGCGGCGATCTCTCGGCTCCGGACGCAGAAAATGACCCGGGCGAAGAGCCCGAGGGCAAAGGTTGGTCATCGCGGCGCTGGCGAGCCCTTCAACATCCCTTGTTGGCCTGGGGAATCGTCGCCGCCTGTGGGGCGACTCTATTCTTCGGCGGACGGGCTCTTCCCTTCGAGGTGCTGCCCGTGGTCGACGACGGATTTGTTGATCTTCGGATCACGCATCCGGCGGGAATCCCGGCGGATGAGATGGATCGATTGACCCGGCAGGTCGAGGGCCGGTTGATGGAAGTGGAGGGTACGGACGCCCTATTTACCACGGTGGGCGGCTATTTTCGCGAGGGGCTGCCTTCCTTTCGGCCCGGGTCGGCCAATTTTATGGTCCGCGTCGACACCGCCGACGGCCGGAGGACCTCGGCTCAATGGGCAGACGATGCGCGGGCAGCCGTCGACGAAGTCGATATCGCCGAGCTCAGCGCCAGATTCACCTTGCCCCGAATTCGCGGCGTCCAGACGCGGCTGTCCGACGCCGATCTGATCGTCGTCATGACTCGAGACGACGGCGATCTGCTGGCCCTGGCCGAATTGGAGCCCCCGGTGGTATCCGCCCTGGAGGAGGTCGACGGATTGGGAGACGTGGAGCGCCTGCGCGCAGGTGTCAGCCCACGGTGGATGGCCGAACCGGACTTCGCGAAGTTGGCCGACCATGGCGTCGAGCCAAAGACCCTCAAACACGTCATCGACTATGCGCTGGAGGGCCGCGTGCTGCGAGAGCGCATGGAGTCGGGAGAGCCGTTGGCGCTGCGCGCCAGATTCGATCGCCTCCAGACCGGCGGACCCCATCAATTGAGCGATCTACGGCTCCTGTCAATGGTGGGCGCAGACGTTCGCTTCGGCGACCTCGTCGACTTCCAGCTCATCGAAGAGCCCACTCATATCGAGCGCCGCGACGGCCAGCGTGTCGTGCGGGTGGCGGCAAGTCTGCAACCCGACGGGCCGGGCCCGGCCGAGGTGGGGCAGGCCGTGGAGCGAAGATTATCCCAGATGGATCTGCCCGACGGGGTCAGTTGGTGGCTCGAGGGGGAGTTGGACGCCCTCGAAGAGACCCAGCGTACCTTCGGGCTGGCTCTGTTGCTGGCCCTGATAATGGTGCTCACCCTGCTGGTCATCCAATACGGCTCCTTCGCCTACGCTCTGGCCGGCTTATTGTCGATCCCGCTCAGCGCCGCCGGCACGGTGGGCTTGCTCCATCTGATGGGCCGCCCCCTGGACGCCATGGTCCTCGCCGGTGTGCTCATCGCCGTCGGCATCGTCGCCAATAACGTGATCCTCGTCCTCTCCGACGCCTCGCGGATCACAAAAGGGGCCGACGCAAAAGCCCACTTCGAAGCCCTCTGCAAGGCCGGGCAGCGACGGTTTCGGCCCATCGTCCTCACCGTGGCCAGCACGGTCCTGGGTATGAGCCCCCTCATCGTCGGCGGCGCCGAGGTCTTCGGCCTCCTCCAGCCCCTGGCCATCGCCCTGACCGGGGCCCTGGTCTTGTCCATCCCCATCGCCTGTTTTGCCCTGCCCGGCATCGCTTATGTCTTCGTCCGGATTCGACAAGTCGGAAATGGCGATGAAAATTAGATCGATGTGATTCGCCAACCAGAAGGGGGGGAGTTTATGAGAATCTCACCGATCTTGACCATCTTATTCTGTCTGGCCTTCGCCGCGGTCGCGGCCTGCAGTGAAAACGATGATCCCGAGCCCGATCCCGATCCCACTGACGACGACGAATATCTGGCACATGAAGACGCGGGCGGTGAGGAGGGCGGCAATCCTGGAGTGATCACCGAAGATGCCTATGTGGCCAGCTGCATAGCCTATGACCAGGCATGCAACGACGTCGACGGGGGACACGAAGAGGTCTGCCAGCAGACCTGGGAGTTTCGCCACGACACCGTCGACGAGGTCGACGGCTGCCTCGGAGCCGATGTGGAATTCTGGGATTGTATGGTCGGCATCGACTGCGAACAACCTCATGATCACGACCACGACCACGACGACGCCCACGATCACGACCATTGTCAGAGCGAAGCTGCCAGGGTGGCCGACCAGTGTTGAGCGCCCTCGCCGAATGAGGTGTGGACCAGTGCCGAGGATTATTTGGTGGGCGGAGATATCTGTTTAGTTTGGCGGTGTTAGAAGATACCCTTTCCGCACGCGAGGAGACCCGTCATGACGCAGAAGATCGACATGGAGACACCGGATATCGTGGCCTACGAATTTGACGAAGAGCTCGACAAGGAGGACGTCGAGCATGTTCACGACGACCTGCGACAGGCCATGGCCGAAAGCGACTCGGTTCGGCTCTTTGCAGACGTGCGCAATCTGTCCCGGGTAAAACCAAAGGCATTTATCGAGGATCTGAAGCTCACCCCGGAGTATCTCGGCGATATCGAGCGCTTCGCCATCGTCGGCGACAAGCGCTGGCAGGAGGGGTTTACCAAAGTGACGGACAAGCTGGCCAAAGGGAAGGCCCGCTTCTTCGATCCGGAGCACCTCGATGAGGCCCAGGCCTGGGTCAGAGCTCATTAGTTGTAGTTCGGATAATCCGGAGAAAAAGGTCGGCGTTAGCCGGCCTTTTTTTTGTCGTAGTTGACCACGGACCCCGTCGCGGTTTAAGGTGCGCGCGCCCTGCGCAACTCCGCAGGCTTATTGAGGCGAACACATTACAGCCCGTCCCACCGGGCGACGGCCGTCAGACTGACGTGTCGTCCGGGCCGCTTACCCTGGGGTCCGGGCATAGCGACGGGATCGTAAGCCGCCATGCTGTTAGCCGTTCTCTCCGGATTTGTTTTAGCGATTTTAGCCCCCTGGTTGTATAAGACCTTCCAGGACAAGACGGGCTGGGTGCTGGCCTTGCTGCCGGCGTCGCTCTTCGTCTATTTCGCCACCTATGTGCCCACCATCATGGGCGGGGAAGTGGTGGAAATCCCCTATCAATGGGTGCCGTCGCTCGATATCGAGCTGACGATGTACGTCGACGGGCTATCGCTCTTATTCGCCCTGCTGATAAGTTTTATCGGCACCTTTATCTTGATCTACGGCGGGGGGTACCTCCACGGCGACCGGGCTATTGCGCGGTTCTACGTGTTCCTCCTGGGCTTTATGGCGTCCATGCTCGGCCTGGTGCTGAGCGATAGCCTGATGGCCATGTTCGTGTTCTGGGAGCTGACGAGCATCACCTCGTTTATGCTCATCGGTTATTATCACGAGAACGCCAAATATCGAAAATGTGCCCACCAGTCGATGATGGTCACCGTCGGCGGCGGCCTGGCCATGATGGCGGGGCTGATCATGCTGGCCATGATCGCCGGCACCTACTCGATCACCGAGATTTTGGCCCTGGCCGCCAACGACCCGACGGCGATCACGGACCACGATCTCTACCTGACGGCGCTGATCCTGATCCTGGCCGGTTGCTTTACCAAATCAGCGCAGGTGCCCTTTCACTTCTGGCTCCCCAACGCCATGGCCGGCCCCACGCCGGTGAGCGCCTTTTTGCACTCCGCCACCATGGTCAAAGCGGGCATCTACCTGATGGCCCGGCTCCACCCGGCGATGGGCGGCACCGAGGTCTGGCAGACCGTGCTCCCCGTGGTGGGCGCGATCACCATGTTCACCGGCATGTATATGGCGCTCCGCTCCGGGGGCTATAAGCAGGTGCTGGCCTACTCGACCATTATGGCCCTCGGCGTGCTCACCATGCTGGTGGGCATCGGCACCGAAGAGGCCATGTTGGCCTTTGTCGTCTTCCTGCTGGCCCACGCCATGTATAAGGCCACCCTCTTTATGGTGGCCGGAATTGTGGACCACGAAACGGGCACCAAAGATCTGACCGTATTGCGCGGGCTTCGCAAGAAGATGCCCGTCACCTTCGGGGCGGCCATCCTGGCGGCGCT
>SLJM01000194.1 GCA_007135085.1 Myxococcales bacterium | reverse complement strand
TGCCGAAGTGGCCATCTTCTTGCGGGTTGCCTTCGCCAGTTGGCATCATCTGCCTTTCTTTATGGAGGCCGTCGACGGCAATGGGCAGCGCGTTTATTTCGGGCATTTCGGAATTCGCACCGCCGATGGTCGCTACGGGCGAATGGCCAATTTCAAGACCGCCTATAACGACTATTCCGAGATGGCCGATGCTATCAAAGCCGGTGAAGCTAGCTGGCCCAGCGACGCTACCTTGGCCGGTCGAGGAATCCCCGGGGCCAGCGACGATAGCCAGCCCATGATCGGCCCCAACGCGAAGGCCGGCGCCTATTTCGACCACGTCTTTCTCAATAAGCGCGTCGGCTATTTTCTGCTGATGAACCTCGTTTATTTCGGATCCATCAACCTCGCTGACCCGGTCAACACCTTTCATATCGCCCCGGAGTCCACACGAGCCGGCGATACCCTTCTACATCGCTGGCAGCGCCGGGGAATCGGCCATGTGATGATCGTCATGGAGGCCGACCGCCTCGGCGAGGGCGATGAGCTGCAGATGGAGGCCACCGTGGCTTCCGGTTCGATGCCCCGGCGCCAGCCCCTGTGGGAGTCGCCGGCGTCGTCGAAGGGACAATTCACCAACCGCTATGCCGGTGGGCCCGAATATGTGGAGTTCAACGGCGGACTCAAGCGTTGGCGCATCGCCGAGAACATCAACGGTCGGTGGACCAACGTGGTCTCCCAGGACTTTGGCGATGATTTCATCTCCGCCAGCGAGCGGCCCCGGCTGGCCGAGCGTCCCGGTCAATACGAAACTCTTCTCACTGAGATCGCTCCCGAAGATCGGCTCGATGCCATGGCGGCCATCGTCGAGCAACACCGCGAGCACCTTCGCCTATACCCGGCCAGCTGTGTGGCCCGAAATAATCGTGAAAACGCCTTCGACGAGCTCTACGCCGCCGGCGCCGATATGGGCCTGAGCCGAGAGGATATCGACGCCCAATACCGGCTGCTCGAGGACTACGTCTTCGCAGCCCTGGAATATGGGGAGTCCAAGACCTGCTGCTGGAATTCGTCGACGTCGGACATGCACCAGTTGGTCGTCGACTATAATCGAGAGCTCGCCGAACAGCCGGTCTGCCAGGAGCCGGTGGTCTTCAAAGCCCGCGATGACGGCGGCGACGGCTACGAGTTGTTTCGAGAATATGCCGACAGCGTCGGCAAAGGCGACCTGTGGGTCGACTGGAGCGCCGACGAGAACTGCCCCCAGGTCAACGGTTGGGTCGAAGACGTGCTCCAGGAGCGCCACGTCACTCCCTGGTGTGAATTCCAGAACGAGCCCTCCGAGCCGGGCTCCCATTCCTTCCACAATAATCAGACCATCCCGATCCCCGACAACGACCCTGAGGGTATCCGAAGCCCCATCGAGGTCGACGTCGTCGGAGAGGTGCGGGCCGTGGAGATCGACCTCTATATCAGCCATACCTACAACGGCGATCTGCTGATCAACCTCATCAAGGACGGCATCGCCGTCGAGGTCTATAACGGCTCCGGCCCCGGAAATGACGTGCTGCTCATCGACCACGAGGTCCACGGCTTCGAGGGCATTGACGCCGCCGGCACCTGGGAGCTCGAGGTCATCGACCGCATGGCCATCGACGAGGGAGAACTCGAGGAGTGGTCACTCCACCTGGAAGTGCGGTGATTGACCAGGGAGCCGTCGAGGTCAGTAGAGCTCGAAGGTAAATTCCCACTGGGTATCATAGGGATCGCGGGGAAGGTCGAATAACTCTTCATTGACCTGTTTGCCCACGTCGATGCTCAAATCTCTTCCGCAGGCCCGCTGAGAATTCTGGGAGGATTCGAAGATGCTGTCGATGACCGGTCGATTGTCGATGACTCGAAATCGACTGGTCGCCGGATCATAGGTGGCCCCGGTAAAGGTATTTCCGAATACGGTCAAGTCGCCGGTGGTGAGCTGTATCTCCATGGGATGATGAAGAAACTCGCCTTCCTGTTCATTTTCCGTATCCTCCTGGGGATTTTCCGGATCGGAGCCACCCCAGCCGCCGGTGAGCTGACAATCGAGTTCGCCCTGGGAAGTACCGAAATTTTGGTTATTTGCCACACCGGATAATAATATCCGCGTGTCGATGGCGATCTCCACGTGGCCTTCTTCGAAATCGAGCTCTCCCGAAATCTCATCGATGCTCCAATCAATCGCCAGATAGTTGAATGGATCTATGCTGCCACTGGCGATGTAGACATCGAGTTTGGGAAGATAGGCCTGCTCTCGAGAAATATGGAGCTCACCCGTCGCAATATCGATGTCGATCGATTCGACGCGATAACATCCCGGAACTTCGTCATAGTGAATCGAATAGTCGGGAGAGGCTGATTGCCAGATGGTTTCATCGATCTTCCACTCACCATCGTCATAGACACATTGGGGCATCTCGATTCGAAACTGGTAGTCCATACTCGGGAGGGGTTCGAGAAATTGGACACGGCCGGAGGTCATAATCAGGTCGAATTGGCGCTTCCACTCCAGGTTCAGCGTCAAGGGGCCCATGCCGGGGAAGATATTGAGGAGGCTGATCTCTTGCCCGCTTGATCCACTAATCGTGTGGGTTGGCTCGAGTCCGGGAGCGCTCAATAGGACTTCATATTGACCGGTCGGAATATTGGTGAATTGAAATGCACCACCTTGACTGGTTGTAGTCCGCGCTACTTGCTGAGAGTTCATATCCAGCAAATCGACGGTCACCTCCGGCAGAGGTTGAGAATCCTCAGCGTCGACAAGAATGCCATCCACGTCGGCGAAATCATCGGGCTCGGCGATGTGAATGACCCTCGAATCGCTGTCGTCGTCGCTGCTGATAGAGGCCTGGAATTGACCATGGTGATTCGAGCCGGGGGTCCAGTGAAATTCGACGATAGCGGAGCTGTCCCCGGCAAGGGATAGGGCCCGTTCATCGTCGTAGAACAGCTCCGATTCTTCGTTGCTTCGAATCTCAAATCGGATGTCTTGAACAGCCTCATAGGATTCCTGATTAGTGACCTCTGAGACGATGGTCACCGGCTCGCCGGGAACGCCGAAGAGCGTGCTGTCTTCGTCGACAATCGCCACGGCGAAGTGAGCTTCATCGGTGACTTCGCCCTCGCTGACGGTGACGATGATCGATGCCCGGTCGTCGTCGCTCTGGACTTCTGCCACGTGCTGTCCGGCATCACCGGGCTCGGTAACCCATTCCAAGATAACGATCCCTGTGCTGCCGGCGTTGACCTCGAAGGCTTCGCGCCTGCTCACGGCCTGATCGTCGACGAAGAGGACGATATCCTGAGTGCTCGTGGCGCTTCCCTGGTTCGATATCTCGGCGACGATGGTGATGGGCTCTCCTTCCGCCGCGGCCAACGTACTGGCTGCCTCGTCGATCTCGACGGAGAAAGAGACCTCATCCGAAGAAGAAGGCTTAAGGGAGTCCAGATCTTCGAAGAGCCCCTGGCATCCCACACCGAGCAGGATGAGAGAGAAGAGGCTGAAGACGACACATGGGTGGACAGGGGAGATCCGCATGATTCTACACTCGGCGACGGGAATGGCTAGAGAATGCTCAGCGTCGCCCGATTTAAGCGTTGCGTCAAGGAGGTGTGAAGGCGGCTGGGGCCAATCAGTGGCCGGACCAATCGAGGACGATCGTCGTACCCAGGTGGGCCATCCACTCAAAGCCCGGTTCGGCGATAAAGCCCGTCTCGAAGGAGGCGCCCTCGAAGGGCTCCCAGCGAAGGCCGAGCTGCCCGGCAATGGGCGGGCCGTCGGCCTCGGCGGGATCGCCGGCCACGGCTTCTACGGCGATGGCCCAGCAGGGACAAAAGGGACTAATGGCGGCGGCCAACCCCCAGTAGGGTCGACCACTCTGAAGGCCCTCATCGTCGATGGCGGTGATCCACCCGGCGTTGGCGTGAATTTCCAGTCGATCCGTGGGCTCTATGGTCGCCGGCACGATGGCATAGACGGTGGTCTCGTCGGCGTAGGCATCGCCAAAACCGAGGCGCGGCAACACACCTGCCACAAAACCGATGCCCGGCACGAATCCCTCTCCCACCTCCAATAATTCTATTTTGGATTCCAGAGTTGGGTTGACCACGGTAAACGCGCCGTCATGACCCATCCCGAGCCCACCACCGAAGCTGAACTCCAGCGACTCGAAGGGCGAGACGCTGGCCTGTGCATTGAACAGAGGCGCCACGGCAAAGGTATCATCTGGCGAACCGGGAGCGAGCTCGGCCCATAATTGGATCTCCAACTCCTGCGGCTCCACCACGCCTGAATCATCGGTCAGAAACGGCCGGTTGGCCTCGGCCATGGCAGGCCACATCAATACCAATGCAATGAGCACGACGGGAAAGAGAGACTTCATGATTCCCTTTCAGCAAATTCTGTTCAGTTCTTAACGTCGATATTACCCCAGGCATCGTCGACAGCAGAGTTCTCAGCCCCCAGCGAAGAGGGCTTCTCCTCCTCATCCGACTTCTCTTCTTCCTCTTCTTCTTCATCTTCTTCAGGAGCTTCCTCTTCATCTTCTTCGGGAGCTTCCTCTTCCTCAGCGGCCTCTTCTTCTTCTTCTTCGGGAGCTTCCTCTTCCTCAGCGGCCTCTTCTTCATCTTCTTCGGGAGCTTCCTCTTCCTCAGCGGCCTCTTCTTCTTTTTCTGCTTCGGGAGCTTCCTCAGCTACATCTTCAGCCTCCTCAGCCTCATCAACCTCGCCGTCAACCTTAGAGTCCTCAGCGCCCTTCGTGGTGTCCTCACTCTCCCCAGCCTCATCGCCAGCCACCGGAGCATCTTCAACCTCGCCGTCAACCTTAGAGTCCTCAGCGCCCTTCGTGGTGTCCTCACTCTCCCCAGCCTCATCAACCTCGCCGTCAACCTTAGAGTCCTCAGCGCCCTTCGTGGTGTCCTCAGTCTTTGCGGTGGCCTCACTCTCCTCGGCCTCCCTTCTCTCTGCTTCCAGCTTGGGCAGCAGGGCCTCGGCCTCCCGAATGGTGATGCTCCGCTCCAGGGCGAGCTGAGCGATCTTGATCTGTTCCTCGAAAAAGGAGATGCGCTCACGGGCAGCGTCGAGTTGACGCTGGGTGACCTTATAGGCTTTGTCGTTATTGTCGGCGCGGCGGCGATTCTTCTCGGCGCGGCGTGCCGTCTTGTCGAGCTTCTTCTGAAGGGCTTTGACTTCCTTCTGGTGCTCGGCGATGAGGGTCTTCTTCTGGTCCTCTATTTTCTCTTCGAGAGAGCTCAATTTTGTGCGCAGTCGCTCGAGCTCGTCGGTGTCGACCTCGGCGGGAGCGGCCTTCTTTTCCGCCTTCTTGGCGGGGGCTTCCACCTTCTTTTCTTTTTTGGGCTCTTCTTTTTTGGCTGGCTTCGCCGTGGCGCCGCCGCTGCGCAGATTCTCCAGCTCCGTTTTGAGGCGGGCGATCTCTTCCCGCGATTCCAACAGGCTTGCCTGACCACCACCGGAGGCTTTTTCGCGATATTCGTCGGCTTTTTCTTTGGTCTCGTCGAGCTCATTCTTCAGCTCGTAGAGCTCCTGCTTGAGCTCTTTGACCTCGCCGCGAGCTTCGTCGCGCTCCTCCTTGATTTCCTTGACCTCCGCGGAACTCTTCGAGCTCTTTTTGGCGTCTTTTTGATCTGATTTTTTGGCCAATTTTTCCCGCTCGCTTTCGAGCTTTTTCTGGCCTGCTTCGTAGGCCTTTTTGGCCTTCTTCCCCTCGTTGATCATGACGAAGCCGACGATGATGGCGATAGCGCCGCCAAAGGCGACAAGGGCTGCGATTTCCATGGAGTGATCCCCGGATCTGGTCGACCGACCGAGGCGAAAATTCGTCGCAGTCGGCAGTGGTGGTGACAGCGTTGTGGTGGGAGCCCTCTTACATCCCCGAAAACCGCGGGCGCGCGCGGGTTCCCTCGATGACCGCAGGTGTTACCACCGCCAGTCACAGAGCGTCAAGCGCTCGGAGCTTGAACCGCCGACCGAGGCGGTCCATACTCCCGACGATTGATCGACCGATTTGGATAGTACGGTACGAGTCTGGAACTTCGTATTGCGGAGTCTGCGAGCTTGCGATCGCCCACCCAAACGCCGAAGGGCGCCGTTCAAGACTCAAGACCCAGGACTCAGTCGTTCACGACCCAGGACTCAGGCTGTTGAATTAATGGATGCTGCGAGATTCGAAAATGTAGCCGTCGTTGGCCTGGCCCGGGTGGACGCCCCGGAGGTGATGACCTCGGCGGCCATTGAAGAGGCCCTGGCGCCGGCGATGGCCCGTGCCGGGTTTAGCAAGGGGCTGCTCTATCAGTTGACGGGGATCCGGCAGCGCCGGTTGTGGCCCGCCGATGTTCAGCCCAGTGATGCGGCGGCGAAGGCGGGGCGGCGAGCCTTAGAGGACGCCCGAATTGAGGCCGAGAAGGTGGGGGTGCTCATCAGCACCTCGGTGTGCAAGGACTTCGTCGAGCCCTCGGTGGCCTCCCTGGCTCATCATAAGATCGGTCTGCCATCGACATGCCTGAACTTCGACGTGAGCAACGCCTGCCTGGGTTTTTTGAACGGTTTGCAGATCGTGGGCGATATGATCGAGCGCGGGCTCATCGAATACGGGATGGTCGTCGATGGCGAGAGCAGCCGCGAGGTCTTGGAGGCCACCATCGAGCGGCTCAACCGGCCCGACACCGACCCGGCCGACATGCGTCCTCAACTGGCGACGCTGACCCTGGGCTCCGGTGGGGCGGCGATGGTGCTCGGCAGGCGCAGCGACCACCCCGACGCGCCGCGGTTGGTCGGCGGTGTGACCCGGGCGGCGACGAATCACAACGATTTATGCCGGGGGCAGCGCACCTGGATGCGCACCGACGCGGCCATGTTATTGGTCCACGGTCTGGCGCTGGCGGAGAAGACCTTCGAGGCGGCCCGCGAATTTCTGGGGTGGACCCCGGACAATATCGATCATGTGGCGGCCCACCAGGTCAGCGCCGTCCACACCGCCCGCGGGGCGGA
>SLJM01000364.1 GCA_007135085.1 Myxococcales bacterium | reverse complement strand
TCCAACGCCATCGCCGCCGCTCCCGGTGGGGAGCACGCTATTGTCTGGTATGACGAGGAGAGCGCCCAGCCCAATCGTCCCGCCGGAGATCGCTCTGCCATCTCGCTGGTCACGTCGGAGGGCAGCTACCAGATCGCCGTTGGATTTACGGTGCGCGACGTGCGCTTTGACGCCGCCGGCGAGCGAGCCCTGATCGTCACCAATGACGGGTTGAGCATCATTGAATTGGCCGCCGTCGACGGTGATTTCTTCGTGCCGCCCGTCAATTTTATACCTCCCTCTCACAGCGACCAGCGGGTGCGTGATCTCAATATCGACATCACCTCCGACGGGGCCTACCTGGTGGCCCATCGCCACGACGCCAACTTCCTCCTGGTCACCGAGCTCGACGAGGCCGACACCTATGCCGTTGAGCTTCCCGGCGCCCCCACGGGGGTCACCATCCGTGAGGTCGGCGAGGAAGTGGAGTTGCTCGCCGTGCTTCGAAGCGAGGGGGCGTTGTTGCGAGCCGACCTGCCCCAGGGGCTTCGCAACGCCGCCGAAGGACCGGACATGGCGGCGATTATGAGCCTCGAGAACGGAGAGGAAGAGGAGAACGGGGAAGAAGAGGAGAACGGAGAGGAAGAAGAGGAGAACGGAGAGGAAGAGGAGAACGGGGAAGAAGAGGAGAACGGAGAGGAAGAAGAGGAGAACGGAGAGGAAGAAGAGGAGAACGGAGAGGAAGAGGAGAACGGAGAGGAAGAGGAGAACGGGGAAGAAGAAGAGGACTCTGAGTTGTGGACGGAGTACGAGGGCTTCGGATTCGTGGAATTGCCATTCCTGGGGCCCGGATCGATCGCCCTGTCCGCAAGCGGCGAAGAGGCCTTCTTATTCACCACCGTCGGCGGCGAGACTCGTGCCGTTCTTTTGAACCTCGACGACGAAGAGGCGCGAGTGCTCAACTTCGAGAAGACCATTCGCGGTGTATTGGCCGACGAACGGGGCGACACGCTGATGGTCTTCCATAACAAAGAGCCGGGATCGACGGAGGGGTTGGTGCCCACTGATCCGGAGTATGTGGCCCGACGCTACGGCTTTACGATCCTCGATATCGCCACGGGGACCACCCGCCTGATCCTCACCGAATTCGATCTGGACGACGCCGTGCTCTGGTCGCCGCCGACGGGCAACGCCGTAGCCTATATGACGTTCGCTACACCGGAGCCCAGCGCCAAGGAGCCGGCCCACCGCGACGTACTCCGCGTTGACCTGGGCTCCTTTCGAAAGGACTCGTTCCGGTTGTCGAGCCTGCCCGACGGCATGGGTGTCATCCCCGAGGCGGGCAAAATATTCATCAATCAGATCCACCACCAGGGGCGAATGACCTTCGTCGACGTGGAGACCAACGACCGTCAGACCGTGACGGGCTATCAACTCAACGCGGGGATCGATTGATGAACCGTGACCTCGCGATAAATGGGAAGTGTTGTAATGAGGCAGTACGCCGCAGAGGAGGAAGGACGATGCGAGTAGTAATCAACGCCTTGATTGGCGCCGTGGCCCTGATAGCCCTGGCGGCCTGCGGTGGGGATTTAAATCCCGCCTGGGACCAGCCCAGGGAAATGGAGGGGCCGATCATCCTCGAAGAAGCGGTGGTCTATCTCGATCACAACTTCGAAGAGCTCTTCGTATTGCGCTCCCATGTCGAAGACGGGGAGCCCCGGCTCGAGGTGGAGCGCCAGGCCACTGGCGAGCGCCCCGACTATATGGTGGCCTCCGCCGCTGGCGATGCGATCTACCTCATCAATCGCGGTGACGAGACGCTGAGCATCTTCAGCATCGACGACGAGGTTGTGGAGCGTGAGGACGTGGCGCTTACCAGCCCTTACGACCGAATCACCGTCGATCCCGAAGGCGAATTCATCCTCCTGTCCAATTCGGGTCGTTCCGAAGACGCGGTGCTCCAAAACCTCAACGAGGTGGGCATCGTCGATCTGCGCGACGGGGTTCCCGAGTCGGTGAGGGTGCTCACCCTTCCCGTGCGGGCCCAAAATCTGGAGTTGATGCCCTCCTTTGAATTCGACGGTGAGCCCCAGCGAATCGCCGTGGCCCTGGCGCCAAGCGAAGTGGCGTTCGTCGACCTCGTCGCGGAGCGCGACATCGATCGGGTGCGAAGTGTGCCGCTGACGATCAGCCAGGCCGACACCGTACGAAATCCAACGCAGGTCGTCTTCGACGCCCCGGGGCCGGAGTCGTCGTCGGCGAGCCTCTTCTTGCTCGATGATCGAAGCAATGACGTCACTCAGATCGAGATGAGCCCGGCCCTGGGTGATAACCCGACGCGAAAGCTCAACGTGAGCGTCAACCAGCTGGCGGCCGGCCAAAATCCCCACAGGATCGCCATTCTCGATCTGGATAGCGGCAAACGCCTGTTAGCTCTGGACGGCTCGTCGCCGGAATTTACCCTGGTCGACGTGGCCTCCGCAGAGTCGGCGACCTTCTCTCTTCCCATGTCCCACGTGGCCACCGACATGGAGATCTACTCCGCCCGCGATCCCTTCACGGAGGAGCTCGAAAAGCGAGTCATCGCCTACTCGCGGTTCTCCACGTTGATCGCCGTCATTCGGCCGGAGAGCATCTCCGTGGGCAGCGAGACGCCCACTCTGGGCAAGACGGTGGAGGATATCCGCCTCGACGCCGTGCCCACAGAGCTCATCCTCGACGAGCGGGGCGACGCCGAGCGAGCGGTCATGCTCCACCCGGGAGGCCAGGACGGCTTTACGATCCTCAACCTTCAGACCAACCGACCGATCTCGCTGACCGGCTTTAATCCCTCGCAGATCATCCTGGACGGGCGCACGGCCTACGGAATCTTCGGAAATACGGCCCATATGGTGCGCTTCGACCTGGAGAGCGGCGATTATTGGACTTATCCCTTGCCCCTGGCGGGACGGTCCATCTTTTTGAGCCCCGATAAAGAATCGGTGCTCATTCGCCATGACGGTGACGCCGGACGATTTACGGTGCTGGCGCGCGGGTCCTACGCCCCGGAAGACGCCCTCTTTTACGAACATCTCTTTTTGGACGGAATTTTGGCCCGTCCTGCCTTCGAAGAGTGAGGAGACGACGATGAAGACGACTAAACGAATTATCATTGGCCTCCTCGCCGCCCTGACGGTCCTGAGCGCCTCTTTGGCCACTGCCACTGCGGCCAACGAGCTCTATGGGGAGTCCCGGCTGTCCACGGTGAGCAGCTCCAACGAGGGCTTCGTCAACGCCGCCGGTGATACGAGCACCGGCGGGGTGGGAATTGCGTTGGGCTACGAGCTGGGCATGGTGGACCAGATCGCTCTGCGGCCGCTGTTGATGTACGACGTGCAGGGGTTTGACGGCTGGCGATTCGACGGTGATCTGCGAACCCGGTGGGGCCGCCAGCAACTGATGGTGGGAGCCGACGTGGGCTACGATATCTTCACCTGGCTTCGCCCCATGGCCCGCCTCGCCATGGGAGATTCTCACCAGTCGCTCACCTTCACGGCCGGCGGCCAGGACTATCGCGACACCGCTCACGGTATGAGCGGCCTTGTCGCCGGAGGCCTGGAGGCCAGCATTGGCCGGTCGCCCATGGGCACGGACCCCATCAGCCGCCTGTCGCTGGGGGCCAATATGCTCTTCGGCTATACCTTCCAGACCGAGGCACATTTCGACGAGATGACCTCCGTCGACGCCCCGGAAGAGCCCACCGACGAAGATCCCTGGCGGCGGGCCACGTATGACGCCGACACAATCCAGGCCTCGGGCTTCGCCTTTAGCTTCGGTGTGAGCCTGCGATATCGCTTCTAAGCGATGCCCTGGCAGAAGAGCGCCCTCTGGGGCCCATCATCTCATGGCCGTCACCATGGTCAGGAGACGATGGGCCCTAAAATATTGAGTCATTCCCCTTCTTCGCCGCCGATGACAAAGGCCGTATACGACTCTGTTCCATCCTCTCCGGCGACCACGGAGATGACGTCCACCTCGGCGCTGACGCTGTCTTCTGAGAAGCGGGCGATGATCCTGAGCCTGTCGATCTCTCGTCCCTCCGGCACCTCCGGCTGCCAGGAGCCGTTGAGGTCTTCCGGGGAGAAGGAGTGGACCAGGCGCAGAGAGTCATGGTGGCCTGTCTCGGTCCGGCGGACGATAAGTTCGAAATTCTCGGCGAATTGGTTGTCCTGACTGCTCACGGTCAGCCGCATGGGGAGGTCCATCCGATCCGTGCAGAAGTCGCTATTTTCACCGCTGTCGGAGTCGGTGCGGCGCAGATATTCTATGTCCCGGTCTTCTCGCCACAGCCCGATGGCGAATTCCTGCTCACTTTCATCGGCGGTGTCCACTCCCTGGACCAGATATTCTCCTTCCAGGTGTGCGATCCGCTGCTGCGGCGTCGTGCCATCGGGGGCCTCGTCGACCCAGCTCAGGCGGGACTCTTCCTTGTCGCACACTTCTGCAGGGTGGGTGCAGACCACAATAAAGATCAGGAAAGGGGCGATGCTCAGGCTGGCTAATAATCGGTAATTGCTCATCGTAAAAATACTCCCGGAGTTCAAAGTCGGAATATCGATTCTCGCTGCGCTTTTGAAGCCCTATCAGGCTAGTGGAAGAATTAAAGTCAATCAAATTGCAGGCGTTCAGTGGGGTGACGTTGGAGCGCGGACTACCAGTCCTCAATGCGGCCAAGCTGGCCGCGCTCCAATGGGGGATAACCTTGACACCGGGGAGATTAGAAATCACATTTAGAGGTGCCGGACTCCTTGGACGGCGACTGTTGTGGATCTTCAGATCGGCGACGGTTGTCGGGAGTGTGGATGAGGCTCGCGGTTACGGCCCGCCGCGCCACTGACGACACGTTTTGTAATTGGAAGCGTTCGGTGTGGTGCGGTCCATGGACCGAGCTTTGAGTCTTTACCATCCACCTATCCCTATCGCTTCACACCAGGCATCACACCAAGGAGTGACGCAATGGCCACGGCTAATGATTTAATTTCGGATTCCCCGTCCCTCGACAACCAGGATGGAGCGACGCTGGCTCACCGCGATCTTCGCGACGATGAGTTCTGGCGCGAAATTCCCGCCTTTAAAGACGTGTCTAAAGAGGAATTTCTCGACTTTAAATGGCAGATGAAGAACTCCCTATACGGGGAGCGGAAGTTGATGGAGTTGATGGACGGTCTGGCACCGCAGGAGTTTATCGACGACGCCCGTGAAGGGTTTAAAAAAGCGCCGATGGCCGTGCGGGTCACGCCCTATCTATTGAGCCTCATCGACTGGGACGACCCACTCCACGACCCGATCCGCACCCAATTTATCCCGGTCGCCTCCCGGCTCACCGCGGATCACCCCATGTTGACCCTCGATTCGCTCCACGAGCAGGCCGACGCCCCCGTGCAGGGATTGACCCATCGCTATCCCGACAAGGCCCTCTTTCTGCCCCTCGACACGTGCCCCGTTTATTGCCGGTTCTGCACGCGCAGCTACGCCATCGGCACCGACACGGACACGGTGGAGAAGGTCAAATTGCGGGTCAACCCAAAGCGCTGGGAGGAGGCCTACGAATATATCGAAAATACACCGCGCTTAGAGGATATCGTCATCAGCGGCGGCGATACCTATAACCTGGCCTTCAAGCATATCGAGAATATCGGGATGCGCCTTCTGGAGATCCCAAATATTCGTCGCATTCGCTTTGCCACCAAGGGCCTGGCTGTGATGCCCATGAAGGTCTTGAGCGACGAGAAGTGGCTCGACGGCCTGACCCGAGTGGTCGAGCGGGGCCGAGAGCTCCACAAGCAGGTGGTCATCCACACCCACTTCAACAACCCCAACGAGATCACCGAGATCAGCCGACAGGCCCTCAATCGTCTCTTCGAGCGGGGCATTCTGGTGCGCAACCAGACCGTGCTGCAGCGCGGCGTCAACGACGACCCTCAGACCATGGCTCTGCTGGTCAAACGCCTGGGCGAGATCAACGTCCATCCCTATTATGTCTACCAGCACGATATGGTGCAGGGCGTCGAGGATCTGCGCACGTCGGTGCAGACCAATATGGACATCGAGAAATATGTGCGCGGCGTCACCGCCGGCTTTAACACCCCCACCTTCGTCGTCGACGCCCCCGGCGGTGGCGGCAAGCGAGGCGTTCACTCCTGCGAGCATTACGATCGCGAGACGGGGATCAGCGTCTACACGGCACCGTCGGTCAAGCCGGGTCAGAAATTCATGTACTTCGACCCCCTCCACAGCCTCAGCGAAGAGGTCCGCAAAGCCTGGCACGACGAAGATGCACGCCAATCCATGATCGACGACGCTCTGGCCAAGGCCGGTTGAATTTTCAATTTTGCATAAATTTGCAACTCGTCGCGTCATATAGGACGGTGCTAGAGGCAACCCTGGGCCGACCTTTAAGGAACGCGACGATGCAACACCCAAAGATAGCAGTGATCGCAACTCTGACGGCATTGGCGATGACCTTTGCCATGCCCTCAGATGCGGAGGCATTCTTCCGAGTCGGCGGTGACCTGCGCTGGGTGCCCGTGGCCGAAGAGGTGATGAGCGAGGAGGGCGATCAATTCAAACCCCATCGCCAGATGCACAGCTTCGGGCTCAGCGGCCGAGCCCTCTTTGGATTCGAGTATTTCTCCGTCGGATCGCGAGTAGCGCTGACGTTGCACACCTTCTCCGACTCCGATCTCAACTTCACCCAGATCGATCTCAACGCCCATCTGCGCTCGGCCATGCCCTTTACGAGGGTGCGATTCTTCCTGGAGGCCGGGCCTTCGGTATCCCTCGACATCAGTGAAGTGGGGTTTAACGCCGGCACCGGCGTGGAGGTCGATCTATTGGGCTGGCCCTTATTGGACCTGAATCTGGGGCTCGGGGCTCAATATTCGCATGTCTTCATCGGAACGGGGCCCAATCAATCGCGCATAAATAATGGCCTTCGCGGCATGGTCACCGTCGGCGCCGACTTCTCGTTGTTCTAAGTAGTTCCCATCCGGAAATGGCTCCCATCGCGAAGGGCGGCTAATTTTGCGAACTTCGAATTCTCTCACCGCTCGACATAACCTACGGATATGCCTCGGGATTCGAGAAGTCCGAATTTCAT